>JAUVII010000121.1 GCA_030592845.1 Candidatus Krumholzibacteriia bacterium
TCAATGAAGACACGCCCTTCCACGATTCCCCCCTTGCGGATCTGGACCCGGTCGCCGAGCAGAACCGTGTCGAGATTCTGCAACTTGCCGTCCCGGATTCCGACCACGGCCAGGTAGATGTTTTCTCCCGTTCCCCCAGAGCCCGCCCCAAGCAGGACCGCCGCTTCCTCGAGTCCGTCACCGTTGAGGTCGCCCAGCAGGTGGAAGTCGCGCAGGAAGTGGACGCTTGGCCGTGAAGCCCCGTCCTCGACGAAGGGTTCCCCCTCCCACAGCCCGTATTTCAAGGTGACGGGATCCTGCTCCTCGACTCCCGCGTAGGTGGCGTTTTTCAGTTCCGTCAGAGTAGGAGCGGTTGTCCGCGTGACGACCTCTTCCTCTTTTTTACTGCAGCCGATGGCCGTCAGCAACAGCAACAACATCACAAGAATCCTGGTCGATTTCATGGGACCCTCCTATTTCAATTCCACATCCAGTTTGCGAATGAAAATGCTGATCAGATCCGGACGCACGAAACACACCGAAAACGTGACCATTGGGTCGGCGTCCGGCTTGAACAGGGCGTAGCTCCATTTGAGCATGGTTTTGCGTTCCAGATAATCCTCCATGTCGATGGTGCGGCCGTTGATGAATTCCTCCAGCCCACGGGCGATCAAACCGGGGGGATTGCCGACCGTCACCTGGGTCCGCCCGGCGCGCAGATCGGTCAGACCGCATTGCTCCAGCACCGAGTACATGGAAAACCGCGACACATGCTGATCGCGAAGAAGCGTGAAGCGATCGATGAATTTTTCGGATTGTTCGGGTGTCAGGTTCAAAAAAGTGATTTCGGACAGATAACCCACGGCGCCGCCGTCACGTACGACCGACCGCATGCGGAAATAATAAAGCAATTCTCCGGAAGCCCAGTTCCCGGCGAATGATTCCTTTATCAGGCCGTCGTTGCTGGCGGCCAGCTCGGCGAGCAAAAATTCCGCGAAGGGGTCGTCGGGGTCGGGATACTTCAGGCGGCGGGCATCACTGAAAGTCGACTCGGAGTCCATCTTCAGGGTCAGGGAAATCTGCTCGTCCGCCACGAGTCCTGAATCCTTGAAAATGGGAACCCTGGAAACGATTTCGTAGGGGGATTTCAGCTTGGTTCGGGCGAGCATTCCCATGGCCACAAGTTGTTCAACCCCCTTGGCCGCGGTATTGCGAGAATTGTCCAATCCATGGGCCAGAGCCCCGATGCTGATGATTTCACCCTTCGCGAACCCCTCCTGTTCCTTGGATATGGCCCACTGGAGAAAAGTCGCCACTTGGTCGGCGAGAGTGCTCCCTGCCGGGGCCTGGGTCTCGGTCAACTTGTACAACTCGAAGGATTTCCTGTATTTCTCCGGAAAATCCTTGCTGTGCGGGCGGCCCAAAGCCATGTCGATCTCCTGTCAAATTGTTGTATTTAAAAACTTTATACTACGAATCGGCCAGATCGGCAACAATAAAATAATAACTTGACACTATTATGTTTTATAGACATAATGTTGACATCATTAATGCATTAACCTAAGTTAAGTGGCATCGGGGGTTTTACCATGAAAGTTTCAAACAGGATTTTGACGATTTCCCTGCTTATCAGCGCAGCCCTGCTTCTGGCGGGATGTTCCCCACTTCCATATCAGGGGTCCTACGACTCCTACACCGAGGTCGTTATCATCCACGAACCGGGTCCCGGACCCTGTTTCCCTCCTGGACCCGAATATCCCAGGCCCCGGCCTCTTCCCCCTCGCCCCGTCCCCGCGACCCAGGACCAGGTGACGGAACAGCGCCCGCCGCGGACCAAAAACCCCCCGCAACAGCCTCGCTCCCGCGACCGGGTGACCAGACCGGCCAGAAAACGATGAACAGGGTTTGAAAATGTTATTATGAAAGGACCGATCATGATTATCAGGGGATATTTCGCGATTGCCATTGGCCTGACCCTTCTTTTGGCCGCCTGCACCAGCACCTCGGAACCCGACCCCTGGCCCGATCAACCCGGGACCCTGGTCGGCGTCTGGGTTTTCGAGGACAAGACCGACGACGGAGCCCAGGTCTACATGCGGGCGGCCACACTTACGGGGGACCGTTCCGGTTATGAGTTCGGCGAACATGGGGGATTAAAAGTGCGGACGACCGGCTGGTGCGGAACACCGATTACCTGGTTCAACCACGAAGGCCTTTGGAGCCGCATCGACGATCAGCTTTTGAATATTCACCACGCCAACCGTGGAGGCTCGAAGGAGTATCAGCTGGAAATCATCTCTCTCACGACACGTCGGCTGACCTGTCGGGAGCGAACCGATGACGGGTTTTGAGACAGACCCGCACCAGCATCAGCATGACCGGCACCTCTATCAACACTCCGACCACCGTGGCCAGGGCCGCCCCTGACGACAGCCCGAACAGCATGACCGCCGTGGCGATGGCCACCTCGAAATGGTTGCTCGCGCCGATCATGGCCGTGGGCGCGGCGTCTTCATAGGTCAGCCCCATCTTGAGCGACAGGAAAAATCCCAGCCCGAAAATCAACACCGTCTGGATGAAAAGCGGGATGGCGATCCACACGATGGTCAGCGGATTGGCGATGATGACTTCGCCCTTGAACGAAAACAGCAGCACCAGCGTGGCCAGCAGCGCAACAATCGTGATCGGCGTCAGCACATGGAGGAATTTTTCCTCGAACCACTGCTGACTCCTGGTCGCGATGATGACCTTGCGCGATATGAACCCCGCGGCCAGCGGCAAGGCCACATAGATGCCGATCGACAGCACCAGAGCCTGCCAGGGTACCGGCAATCTTCCCACGCCCAGCAGAAACCCACCCAGGGGCCCGAACACGAACAGCATGGTCAGCGAATTGATGGCCACCATGACCAGTGTGTGGCCGTCGTTACCGCGGGCCAGATAACCCCAGACCAGGACCATCGCGGTGCAGGGTGCTATGCCAAGCAGGATGCAACCCGCCAGATAGCTGCGCCACAGCGGGATTTCCAGCATCTTCACGCCATCGACCAGCACCACCGTGGCATCCCCGTGGGTCGCGCCAAGGGGCAGATCCAGGCCCAGCGGCATCCTGATCAAATCCATCGCCTCGGCGCCGATCATTCCCTTGAAGACTACGCCCAGGAAAAACGCCGAGATCGCCACCATCGTAAACGGCTTGATCAGCCAGTTGATGACCAGGGTCAGGCTCACGGGCTTGACCGACTTGCCCGCCTTGACCACCTCCCCGAAATCGATCTTCACCATGATGGGGTACATCATGAAAAACAGGCACACGGCGATGGGGATGGAAACGACCGGAGCGCCATTCGAAGTGATGGCCAAACCGTCGAGGTAGCGCGCGGCCTGCGGAGCGAGTTTGCCCAGAACGATGCCCGCGCCGATGCACAGTAAAACCCAGGCGGTCAGGTATTTTTCAAAGACGCTCAGCCCCTGGGGCTGTTTGGTGATGCAGGCCTTGTCCACGGTTTCCTCTTTCTAGGGCTTACGGTCAAGAATTTCCTTCAGATTATTGTACACGGCCAATCCGGCTGCCCTGTTGCCCCGTGTGTTCCAGTGGGTGTCGTTGGGCACGTACAACCGGGCCCCGGATTCGTGTTCATGGCGCAGGACCGGCAGCAGATCCAGCACGGTGACATGACGCGCCTCGCCCCAGCTTACCAACCGATGCTGGGGACCGTCAAAATCGTAAGCATCCGTCGGCAATCCCGCCCTGGCCAAAACCTGTGATCTGACGGCGGGATCCACCTGGATTTCACCGGGGATCAGAACCAGAATCCAGGACACGTCCGCGGCGGCGCAGGCGGCGTCCACGGCTTCCAGGTAACCTGTCGCTTCGTCCCACAGGGCCTCGGTGTCCGGATCGGGTTCACGCAGATACACCGGCAGGTTCTGGTCCACGATCTTCAGGTACATATCATTGACGGGCGCGTCTTCCGATGCGGGCCCTAGATAATCATCGCCCCGGACCTTTCTCATCATGCGGCGCAAAACCAGGCTTTCGAACATGAGGAACAGCTGGGACTTGCGCAGCAGGTTGCGCACCGGCAGCGGGCTGGTCGTCGGATAGACATTTCCGCGGATCACCCGCCCCCGTACCGGGATCCCGGTCACGTCGTTACCCACGAAAAAGTTGACCATCACAAGATCCGGGTCCAGGTCCAGACCTTCGTTTTCCAGATATCCCAACTGGTTTTCCGTACTCCATCCCGGTACGCCCATCAACAGGATGTCCGCCTGAATCCCGCTGGAATTCAACCGGTGTTCAGCCACCCGCAGAAAATTGTCCCGAACCGGCCCCACCCCGTAAACGAAGGAATCGCCCAGCCCCAGCACCCGGTAGCGCCCCTCGGGTTTGGTCCGCGAATGGTTGCGATCGCGGAAACCGAGTTGGTTGATGTGATTGTCGTTGTCTCCCGGAAACTCTCCCGGTTCGCTGGGCCGCAGGCGGTACATGCAGGCATCGTCGCCGATGAACGGCGTGTTCGGGGGATCGGGCAGCAAGGGCAGGATGACGCGGGCGGCGACTTCCCCAACAAGAAACGCGAAAAAAATTCCGCCCAGCGCCAGCAGGAATTTTTTCCTCATGAGCCCACCCGGCCCAACAGGCTGCGCGCGCCGGCTTCCTGTCCGGGATAGGTGGCCGCCTTGTTCAGATGCCTGCGCGCTTCGCCCCGCCGATCCAGTTCGATGGCGCAGTAGCCCATCATCAGCCAGCCGCGCCCGAACTCCTGGTCCAGATCGCAGGCGCGGCCAAAGGCTTTCAGGGCCGCCTCGTAATCCTGATCCAGATACTCCAGGTCTCCCAACAGGGACCACAGCCCGACGGTTTCCTTTTCACTGATGGCCGTCTGCAGGGTGCCCCGCGCCCTGGCGTAATCGTGGGCCCCGAGCCAGGCCGACGCCAACCGCTCGAACTCGCTCGCGCGCCCGGTCTCGACGCTCTCGCCTGTCCCCGGCATGGCCATGGCCTTTTCGTAATATCTGGCGGCCTGCAGCGGCACTGAATTAACCGCGTAGATATCTCCAAGCTGGATGGATTCGTCACGGGTCAGCGGCCGCAGGTATCCGGTGATCGTCAAACAGACGGCGGCCGCGCGGTAATCCTCCCGGGCAACGGCAAACCGGTAGCCCAGTTCCCAGGCCCGCGGCTCCGAGGCGTTATCGGCCAGCATCTGATCCAGCAACGGTTCCACCCGGGAGGCCTGTCCCGCTTCGCTCCCCGCCGAAATCAGGGCCTGATACCAGTCCAGATCCGCCCCTTCGCGGTGTTCTTCCAGCAGTCTTTCCAGCACCGTCACCGCGCGTTCAGGTTTTTCACCCGTCAGCAAACTGACCCCCGCGTAATACAAAATTTCCGGAGTATGCTCAGGCGTCAGATCGTAGGCTTTCACGAAAGCTTCCCCAGCTTCCGCGTGCTTTTCAAGGTTGTAGGCAGCTTCCCCGAGTCGCAGCCATCCCCGCCCGTACCGGGGCTCCAGTTCCACGGCTTTGGAAAGATCTCTGTAAGCCAGGCTGTTTTCCTCGAGCGCAAAGTGGCTCAACGCGAGATTAAAAAGAAGCAGAGGATTTTCCCGGTCGGGGTGCCCTTCCAAAAATTCCGACATGATCCGTGCGGCGCCCTGGAAATCCCCTTCATCCTGTCTGGACCGTGCCCGAAACAGTGCTTTTTTCGCCCGCGCTGAAAGCCCTTCCCCGGATTCAATGGCGGCCTGTTCTTCTTGAAGGTCCGGTTCATCCTGGGCTGTTCCCACCATCGGGTTGATTACAATCAACAAACCGAGGAGTAGCGATGGAGCGATTCTTTTCTTCCAGATGGAGTGTTCCTTCGTCAACGGGGGCGCTTGTCCGCAACATCCTGTTGCGGACTCACTCGTCATTCCGGTCTCTCCGCCATCCATGGCTCCGAGACCTCCATGACGCCCCGTTGCCGAAGGAACACTCCATCTGGAAGAAAAGAACCGCTTCATCACCACCCTCAGTCGTTAAGTGTGAACCGAATGGTTGTAACCACCCAGGAAGGAACAGCCTGGCCATCAATAACCCCTGGCTGAAATCTCCACTGGGGAACGGCCTTTAAAGCCGCCGAATCAAACAGACCCTTCGGGTGGGCATCCATAACAGAGACTTCGCCAACCGAGCCATCGGCACGCACCAGCATTTTTACTTTTACAAAACCCTCGAGATTTCGCTGCCTCGCCTTGTAGGGATAGATCGGAGCCGTCTGCACGACCTTGCGCGGCGGTTGATCCAGATCACCGCTGTTGAAGATGAACTCACCGTGTTCGGGTCCGCCAGCAAAAAGGGCGGGGTCGATCCGTACTTGAATATCCAGCGGCGCCGGGCCCCGCAACGAGGGGCGCGACAACTCAGGCGTGAAATCCATCCTGGGTTTTGGCTTTGGTTTGGGGATCTCCCGTTTTTTCTCGGGGGGAGGCGGTGTCGCTGGCTTGAGAGTGACCAGATTCACGGACACCGGGGGAGTTGAAGTCTGGCGAACGGGCCGATCGCGCGACAACAACGCCGCCGAAGCAAACAAGACGATATTCAACACCACCGCCACCGCGGCAGCCGAAGCCAGAAGCATGCCCTTGCGAAGGGTCATTCGTCGTATTCCTGTTTGGCCGCCAGGCTCACGTTCATCGCTCCGGCCAGGCGGCACTGGTCCATGGCCTGCACCACGGTGCCGGTGCTGCTGTCCTTGTCCGCCACGATCACCACGCCACTTTCGGGATCCTCGGCCAGGGCGCGTTCGACCAACGCGCGCACGCTGCGCACGTCGATGCGCTTGCCCTCCATGTAGACCTGCCCGTCGGCGCTGATGCCGAGCATGATGTTGCCGCGCTCCTTTCTTTCGGCAGTGGCCGCCGTGGAGCGATGGACATCGATACCCGTTTCCTTGACGAACGAAGTCGTGACCACGAAAAAGATCAGCAGCAGGAACACCATGTCCACCAACGGACCCATGTTGATGTTCACTTCGCTGCCGCCGCCGCGCAGGGTATTGCGTACGTTGATCATGCTTGGGACCCTTCGGTCAGATGGCGGGCCATGACAGCCGTGGTTTCATCGAGATTCGTTTTCAGCGTCTGGGCGGTCCGGTTCAATCGGTTGCTCATCAGCATGCCCGGGATAGCCACCAGGAGGCCCGTCTGTGTGGTGATCAGGGCGATGGAAATGCCGCTGGCCATGGCCCGCGAGTTGCCGGTGCCGAAGACCGAAATCACTTCGAAGGTCTCGATCATGCCCAGCACAGTGCCCAGCAGGCCAAGCAACGGGGCCACCGCGGCCAGCACCGCGATGGCGGCCAGCCGGGCGTCCAGGGTCTGCCCAAGCTGAAGGGAAATCTGTCCCAGGATTTTCCGGTCCAGCCGGGCCACCCCCGACCGTTCCCTCAAAAACTCCCGCACCAGGCGGACCCTCAAGCCCACGTTGTGGCCTTCGGGAATATCCGGAACCTCTCCCTGGCCCGAGGCCAGCGCAATGATCTCTTTCGTATCGAGATCAGCCCGGCCCAGGACCCTGAATTCGCGCCAGCGGTCCACGATCATCGTCCACAAGACCACCGAGGTGGCCACTAAAGGCAGCATGATCCAGCCGCCCTGGCGAAAATATTCGACCGTGAACCAGAACGCGTCGGTCATGGAGCCCCCGCGATCTGCTGCTTGTCGATGATGTTGGTCAACTGCACCGCTTTGGCTTCCATGTCACCGACAAGATGATCCGCTTTACGCGACAGGTAGGTGTGCACAAGCATGATCGGGATGGCGACCGCCAGGCCCAGCTCCGTCGTCACCAAAGCTTCGCTGATACCGCCGGACATGAGTTTGGGATCGCTGGTTCCGAACAGGGTGATGACCCGGAAGGTGTCGATCATGCCGGTGACCGTACCCAACAACCCCAGCAGGGGCGCCACCGCGCCGAGGACCGCCAGCATGGCGATCCCTTTTTGAACCTGGGGCAGTTCGTGCAGAATCGCTTCCTGAAGAACACTTTCCAGGGTTTCCCGCGTATCGTCGCGGGCCTCCAGCCCGGCCCGGATCACGCGGACCACCGGCCAGTTCTTGCCCTGGTGCCCGGCGACAATTTTTTCACAGGCTCCCCAGTCGCCCTGGGCTGCCAGATCGTTGACCTCGCCCATGATGCGGTCGGTATTGCCGTGCATGCGGTTCAGATAGATGATCTTGGTGACCACGATCACCAGGGCGGCCAGCGCGATCAGGAAAATCGGCCAGATAATGGGTCCGCCGGCCCGAATCTGTTCCACGAGACTCGTACCTTGGGTGATCTGCCGCAACGCCGCGCCGCCGCTCATGTCCAACGGAACGAGATCCGATTCCGCGGCCAGATACTTATCCAGGGAACGGCGCACCGAACGCGGCGGCAGTTCGGACAGGGCAAAAAGCCGCTGACCTTCGGGCGACCAGACCAGAAACCCGGTTTCGCCGGCGTCCTGATAGACGGTGTTGAACTTGCCCAGTTGGAAAATCCGACCCGATGTCTGCCTGCCGTCACGCCCCACGAATTCGCCTTCGCGGAGGCTGACCTGTCCGCCCCGTTCGATCTCATCGAAAAACACATCAGCCATGCCGGCAATGTCATCGATGTCGGGGAAATAGCCCTTGTCCAGAAGGGGACTGATGGTATCCAGGCGCCACGGTGCCCCCGCGCTCAGAGCCGATGCCTTCAGCATCGATTCCAGGTCGCGGGCGGCCACCCGCACGTTGCCGGAAATTTCTCGGAATCCCAACTCGCGGCCGGACCACTTTTCAGTCAGGTCTTCCAGCTCCAGACGCGCGGCGGCCTGACGGGCATCCAGACCCCGCAGATCCTTCTCCAGTACGGCCTGTTCCTGTTCCAGCCTGGAAACCTCGGCGCCCAGTTTTTCCCGGTCCGCCAGAATGGCTTCTTCCGCCTGTCCGGCTTCTTCCTGGGCGGCGGCGCGGTCGGCGGCGGCCTTGCGGGTCGCTTCGCGGATATCCTGGCTCGCCGCGGGAACCGCCAATACGATCAGCATCAAAAAGGTTATTAAGGTTTTCATTGTCCGATCCTCCCCAGGGGAAGATCGATCAGTTCGACCGGCCTCATTCTGGCGGCCATTTCCATGGCCAGGCCGATGCTTCGTTTGGCCCCACCATCCAACTCGGTCCACTGACCAAGCACCGGATCGAAACCGCCCACGCGTTTACCGTCCGGAGTGCGCCAGAACACGGTCACCCTGCCGATGCGCAGCACGTCGGCGTGGATCACTTCGCCATCAACCTCGAACTTGTCCTGGTAGACCTCGACAGTGGAAGCGTAACCGGCTTCCACCTGCAGGGTCTCCAGAAGGCGGCGAAGTTTTTCAGCCGAGGTCACATCCGGACGCAGGAGTTCGTCCTCCACCGAATCCAGACGCCGGCTGCGTTCTTCGGGCAGGAAGGGCAGGCTGGCCGCCACCGAATTCTCCAGACGGTGGAAAATCACCATCAGGGTGTCCTGCATGCTGCCTTCCAGACGGTCGGCTTCACCGAGGCGCCTTTGCAGCTCGGCCACCCGGTCATCCAGAGCCTGGGCCTGGGCCGTTTCTTCGGCTTTGCGTTCCTGAAGCCACTTCACGCTGGCCGTGGCGGACTTGTACCGGCGCACCAGGTCGGATTTTTCATCCGACCATTCGTCCTGCTGCCGCTGGGTATCCCGACGTGTGTCGATGGCTTGTTCGGTATCCTCGCGGGCCTGTTCATCCATGGTCTGGGCGGATGTCAAAGCCGCTCCCGCACCCAGGATGATGGACAGCAGACACACTCCCAAAAAACGTTTTTGGCGCAAACTGTGGGGAAAACCCATGTAATTCCTCGACTCGTGGTAATGAAAGGGGCCAGACGATGGCCGGACGAAAGGAACAGGGCGTCTCGGCCACTCGAAGTGGCATTATACGGATTCGGGAGGGGTTTGCAGACACAAAATAAGGCTGTCGGTCAATACGTCCAGTTATTCCGTCCAGGGCTGAAAGCTGTTGAAGAAGGTTATATACTCGGGATCCTCCCACAGGCCCCCCTGGTCCTTCCAGGCCGTCAGGATGTAGA
>JAUVII010000047.1 GCA_030592845.1 Candidatus Krumholzibacteriia bacterium
ATGGCGGCGGCCCGGCTGGCCCGCGAAGCGGCCGAGGAATTTACGGCGGCCAATCCGGACCGGCCCCGTTTTGTGGCGGGGTCGCTGGCGCCGACGAACCGCACCTGTTCCATTTCACCGGACGTGAACAATCCCGGCCATCGCAACATCACCTTCGATCAACTGGTCACCGCCTACGGCGAGGAAGCCGAAGCCCTGCTCGACGGTGGGGCCGACATCCTCATGGTCGAAACGGTTTTTGACCCCCTCAACGCCAAGGCGGCGGTATTTGCCGTCCGTGATATCCTGCGCAGGCGCGGACTGCACGATTTCCCGGTCTGGGTTTCCGGCACCATCACCGATGCCAGCGGCCGCACCCTGACCGGACAGACTCCCGAGGCCTTCTGGATTTCCCTGCGCCACAGCGATCCGGCTGTCTTCGGCCTCAACTGCGCGTTGGGCGCCACGGCCATGCGGCCTTTTGTGGAGGAAATTTCCTGGGCCGCGGACACCCTGGTTTCGGCCCATCCGAATGCCGGCCTGCCCAATGAGATGGGCGGGTATGACGAAACGCCGGGCCAGATGGCAGACATTCTCGCCGAGTTTGCCGAAGCGGGACTGCTGAACATCGTGGGAGGTTGCTGCGGGACCACGCCCGAGTACATCAAAGCCATCGCCGCGGCGGTCGCGGGGGTTCCTCCCCGTAAGGTGCCCGCCAAAAAACCAGGGACATTCCTGGCGGGTCTGGAACCGTTGCGCATCGATGAAGAGTCGCTGTTCGTCAACATCGGCGAACGGACCAACGTGGCCGGCAGCAAACGGTTTGCCCGCCTGATCCGCGACGGCAAGATGGAAGAAGCCCTCGAAGTGGGGCGCCAGCAGGTGCGGGGCGGGGCCCAGATCGTCGACGTGAACATGGATGACGCCATGCTCGAATCCGTCGAGTCGATGGGCAATTTCCTGAACGTGCTGGCCTCGGATCCCGAAGTATCCCGCGTACCGGTGATGATCGATTCGAGTCGTTGGGACGTTATCGAAGCCGGGTTGAAGCGCATCCAGGGCAAAGGGGTGGTCAACTCGATCAGCCTCAAGGACGGCGAGGACGAATTCCGCCGCCGGGCCCGTCTGGTCATGCGTTACGGGGCCGCGGCCATCGTCATGGCTTTCGATGAAAAGGGACAGGCCGATTCGCTCGAGCGACGGAACGCCATCTGCGACCGGGCCTGGAAGATCCTCGTCGACGAGGAAGGTTTCCCTCCCGAAGACGTGATCTTCGATCCCAACGTGTTCGCCGTGGCCACTGGCATTTCCGACCATGACAATTACGGGCTGGATTTCATCGCCTGCTGCCAGCACATCAAGGACAACATGCCGGGCGCCCTGGTCAGCGGCGGCATCAGCAATCTCAGTTTCAGTTTCCGGGGCAACGATACGGTGCGCGAGGCCATGCATTCGGTCTTCCTCTACCATGCCATCGCCGCGGGGCTGGACATGGGCATCGTCAACGCGGGGCAGTTGGCGGTCTACGAGGAAATCGCGCCGGACCTGCTGAAGGCGGTGGAGGACGTGATCCTCAACCGTGACCCGGAAGCCACCGAACATCTGACCGAAATCGCGACTTCGACCACGGGGAAAAGAAGCGAACGCAAGGAAGACCTGAGCTGGCGGGAAAAATCCGTCAGCGAAAGGCTGGGCCACGCCCTGTTGACGGGAGAGGCCGACTATATCGAAGAGGACACTCTGGCTTCGTTGCGGGAAAGGGGCTCGCCGCTGGAGGTCATCGAAGGGCCCCTGATGGACGGACTCAACAAGGTCGGCGATCTGTTCGGCGCCGGTAAGATGTTCCTGCCCCAGGTCATCCGGTCGGCGCGGGTCATGAAAAAAGCGGTCAATGTGCTGGATCCCTATCTGCAGGAACTCAAGCAGGGCGGCGTGCGGTCGTCGGGCAAGATCCTGATGGCGACGGTCAAGGGCGACGTGCACGACATCGGCAAGAACATCGTCGGCGTGGTTCTGGGCTGCAACAACTACGAGATCATCGATCTGGGCGTGATGGTGCCCGTGGCGAAGATCATCGAGGTCGCCAAAAAGGAAAACGTGGACATGGTGGGCCTGAGCGGCCTGATCACCCCGTCCCTGTCCGAGATGACCCATGTGGCCCAGGAAATGGACCGCGCCGGGCTGAAGGTTCCCCTGCTGATCGGCGGCGCGACCACCAGCCGGGTGCATACCGCCGTGAAGATCGCGCCCTTTTACGAACCGGGAGTTTTCTATGTTCCGGACGCGTCGAAGGCCGTGGGTGTGATCGGTGCGCTGATCAATCCGGAGACCCGCGAGGCCACGGCCGCCAAGGTTCGCGACGACTACGACAAGGTGCGCAGGGAAAGAGAGGCGGCGGCCAGGAAGAAGAAACTCATGCCGCTGGCCGAGGCCCGGGCCAACGCTTTGCAGCTGGACTGGTCGGATTATGAACCTCCCCGGCCCGAACGTCCCGGTGTGCATGTCCTGGAAGACTTCGACCTCGAGGAACTGCGGCCTTTCATTGATTGGACCCCGTTTTTCCACACCTGGCGCCTGCCGGGCCGGTATCCGCGGATCTTCGACGATCCCGAGGCCGGCGCCGAAGCCCGGCGCCTGATGGACGACGCGGAGACCATCCTCGACGAACTGATAGCCGGTGGGGAGTTGAAGGCATCGGCGGTCCTGGGACTGTTTCCCGCCGAACGCGACGGAGACGATCTGGTCCTGTTCACCGACGAAAAACGCTCGGATGAATTGCGGCGCGTTCCTTTTCTGCGCCAACAACGCCGCAGCGCCGGCGGACGGCCCAATCAGAGCCTGGTCGATTTCATCGCCCCCCGGGGATCCGGGCCCAACGACTGGGTGGGTGGATTCGTGGTCACCGCCGGTCTGGGCGCGCGCGAGGCCGCGGCCCGGCGTGAGGCCGACGACGACGATTACCGTTCGATCATGGTCAAGGCCCTGGCCGACCGGTTGGCCGAGGCCTTCGCCGAGTACCTGCACCTGAAGGTCCGGCGCGAGTTTTGGGGATATGTCCCCGATGAGGTCATGGCCAACGAGGAATTGATCGAGGAAATATACCGCGGGATCCGCCCGGCTCCGGGATATCCGGCCTGCCCGGACCACCTTGCGAAAAAGTTCCTTTTCGAGTTGCTTGATGCCCAGGAAAATACCGGTGTGGTCCTGACCGAAAGTTGCGCCATGGATCCGGCCGCCAGCGTGGCGGGATGGTATTTCAGTCATCCCGAGTCCCGTTATTTCGGAATGGGGCGCATTGATCACGATCAGGTCAGGGACTACGCAGCCCGCGCGGGCATCAGTGAAGACGAAGCCGCCGGCTGGTTGGCGGCGAACCTGGATTGACCTCCGGAACCCGAAAGAGAATACATGCACGTCATTGAACATCTGGACAAGGCCACCGGGCCCCTTTTCAGTTTCGAAATCATTCCGCCGCCGCGGGGCAAGACGGTGCGCGACATCATCGACATGGTCGAGCAGATCGCCCCGGTGAATCCGCCCTTCATCGATGTGACCAGCCACATGGCCGAGGCCAGCTACGAGGAGCAGAAAGACGGCTCCATCAAACGCAAGGTCAGGAAAAAACGGCCGGGCACCATCAGCATCTGCGGGATCATCCAGAACCGCTATGGGATCGACACCGTGCCCCACCTGTTGTGCACAGGGTTCACCCGCGAGGAAACCGAAGACGCGATCATCGAGCTGAATTATCTGGGCATCCACAATGTGTTGGCGATTCGGGGCGACGAATCCAACTACAACAAGGTGCTGAGTTCGGGCCGGACCCGGAACATCTACGCCAGTGATCTGGTGGGGCAGCTCGTCGATCTGCGCGATGCAAAATTCCTGGACGACATCGCCAACAGCGAGCCCATCAACTTTTGTATCGGCGTGGGGGGGTACCCGGAAAAGCACGTGGAGGCTCCGAACCTGAAGACCGACATCGCCCACCTGAAAGCCAAGGTCGCTGCCGGCGCCGACTACATCGTCACTCAGATGTTCTTTGATAACAACGCTTTTCATAACTATGTAAAGAGGTGTCGTGAAGCTGGCATCACCATCCCGATCATCCCTGGCATCAAGCTGATCGACGGGGTGCGCCAGCTGAACAACCTGGCCAAGCACTTCCATGTGACCCTTCCGGACGCGCTGGTGGACGAGATCATGGAGTCCCCGAAAAACGTCAGGGAGATCGGCCGCGCCTGGGGCAGGAAACAGGTGGAGGAACTGCTCAATTCGGGGGTGGAGTGTGTACATTTCTACGTCATGAACGACGCGTCGGCCTCGGTGGGAATCATACAGGAACTGACCTGACGCGTTTAAACACCCCATAATTCGGTTGCGGACCCGTTTGCCCCATAGTAGGGTTGGCCCCGTAACCAGCTGGAGCGCACGGCCACAAGGATGTGGCCTCCGTCATTCGTCAAGAATTGCTGAAGGGATTCAGGACGCGCACCATGTCTTCAGGATCGACTCCGGATTCACAGGTATGCCGCCTGCTTTTTGTGCACGGCGATGCGGCTTTGGCCGATCGTGTGCGCGCCCTGCTCGGGTGCGATTCCGAAGTGGCGGAACCCGGTTTTCGTGTCGCCCACCTCACCCACCTCAATGATGCGCTTACCTATCTGAAGATCAGTCCGGTGGACCTGGTCCTGATCGGGCCCGACCCCATCGGATCCACCCTCAACGAATCCATCGCTGAGATGAGCGCTGCCCACCCGGAAGTTCCCGTGGTCGCCCTGTTGTCGTCACCAACCAGGGAGGAACGCCACGCCGTCCGCCAGGCCGGGGCTCGGGAATGTCTGTTGGCGGATGAATTCGATTTCCACATTTGGTCACGGACCTTCGAGTTCTGCCGTCGTGAAATGGTCCTCAGCCGTGAACTGGCCGAGGTCAACGCCCGGCTGGACTGGCTGGTCCACATGGATTCGTTGACCGATCTGCTGAATCGCAAGGGCATGGAAAAGGCCATCATGGCCGAGCTGGCCCGCTGCCGGCGGGAGGGCGACGAGCTCTTGATCCTGCTGGTGGACCTGGATGATTTTTCCCGTATCAACGCCACCATGGGCCATGGCGTGGGCGACCTGGTGCTGGTGGGCGCGGCCCGACGCATCAAGGAATCGGTCCGGGACCAGGACCGGGTCGGGCGATGCGGAACCGACCGCTTCATGATCATGCTGCCGGCGACGGATGTTGCCGAAGGTGAGGTTGTCGCCGAGAAGATCCGGCTGGCCATCAGCCGCGACGTGATCAAGGCCGGCAACCGATCCATCACCACCACCGCGAGCCTGGGATTGACCGCCATCAGCCCCACCTCCCTGTCGTTCGACGAAGTGCTGGCCAAGGCCCACTTCGTGCTCCAGCGCAGCAAGCTCAAGGGCAAAAACCGCGTGGCCCGGGCGGCCAGTGTCGCGGAAGTGGGCATGATCCACCCGGTGGTGGCGGGTCCCGAAATGGTGCGCGCCCTGCTGCGGGGAAACGTCCTGGAAGTCTCCAGCCAACCCATCGTCAACCTGGCTGACGGCCGCATAGTCTCCCGCGAAATGCTCATCCGGGGGCCGGAGGGTCCCCTGCGCCGGCCGGACAACCTGTTCAGCTTTTGCCAGGAGAACGACATCACGACGGCGGTGGATCTGCGCTGCCTGAAACTGTGCGCGGCGGCGGCGGGGCGCCTGGGTTCGAACGGGCACTACCATGTGAACATCATGCCGGCCACTCTGCTGCAGACCGATTCCGAGGAACTGATCCGCGTGCTCACCGGCAATGGAACCGACGGCGAGTGCTGCCTGGAAATCAGTGAACAACAGCTGTTGGGGGACCCCACGGTGTTGGTGCCGGGGGTCCGGGCCATGCAGAAGGCGGGTATCCGGATCGCCATCGACGACGTCGGTTTCGGCAACAGCTGCCTCGAGGGCCTGATCATGCTGCATCCCCAGGTGATGAAGGTCGATAAACGATTGGTCCGCGGTCTGGCCGTGGATCCCGAAATACGCAAGGCCCTGGCGCGGCTGCTGAAGGTGGCCGATGTGCTGGAAGCCGAAGTCGTGGCCGAAGGAATCGAGAATACCGAGGATTACCACATCCTGGTGGACATGGGGGTGGGTCTGGGTCAGGGCTATCTGTTCGGACGGCCCTGCTTGTGTGACCAGGATCCGGTCATGAACGGGAAAAAGAAACCAAACAAACCCGGAGCCAGGGCCAAAGCCTGACCGATCCCGCGCCCGAACGCCGTAACTCGCCCTCTGTTATGCTATAATGGTTCCATTGACGGATCACGCACAGGGAGCAGGGGAACGGGCAACCAGGTGATATCCAGAATACTCTTTACGCTCAGTCTGTCAGTTGCCGTTGTGGCGGCCCTTCCTTCGTATTCCCTGAACGACACCACCGCGGAACTTCAAGCCCTCCTCGATTCCAGCCGCTACGAAGAAGTCATGCAACGCGGGGCGGAGATCATCGCGGATCTGCGCCGGGACGATCCTGAAGGTTCGCTTGCCGAGGCGGAGGTGATCGATCTGGTCGTCAACGCCTGCTATCGCAGCAACCGGGTCATGGAAGACGAATACCTGGAGCTGGGATTGCGGGGGGTTCGTCTGAAGGAGCAGGCCGTTCCGGAACCCGGTCGGGAATTGGCGACGAGCCTGCTGCACCTGGGGAATCTCTACGTCGGGCGCTGGGAAAACCGCCAGGCCATTCCCCACTTCAACCGGGCGCTGGTCATTCTTTCGGCGGCAGGTCCGGATCACGATGTCGAGCGGGCCGTGGTTCTGGGTGCCCTCGGGATTGCCCACCGCCGGCTGGGAGATTATGAAAAGGCGCAACAGCTCCTGCTGGAGGCTCTTCAAATCCAGGAATCCCACCTGGGACCGGATCATCCGGATCTGGCGGTCAGCCTGAACAACCTCGCCATCATCAAGGTCCATTTCGGCTCTTACAGCCAGGCCAGGGATTATCATCTGCGGGCACTCGCCATCCGGGAAAACCATTTTGGTCCCGACAGCGAATGGGTTGGGGAGACGCTGAACAACCTGGCTGCCGTTCTGAGCTACATGGGTGATTACAAAGCGGCTCTGGACGCCCAGGAGCGGGCCGTCAGCATCATCAAAAACCGGCTGGGTACGGACCACCAGCGATATTGGTGGACCAGTTTGAATCTGGGTATCACCTATCTGGACATGGGTGATTTCAGCGGGGCCCAGCCCATCTGCGAGGAAGTTCTCGAGGCCCTGCAGCATCGCTATGGACCGGATCATGTGGAAACAACCTATGCCCTGGATGCCTTGGCGGGCTGCCATTTCAACGCGGGAGACTTTCAAGGTGCCCTTGATATCTACCGCCGGTCCCTGACGATCAGCGAGAATTCGTTTGGCCGGGGAAATGTGGAAACGGCCGATACGATCGAGCAGGAGGGCCGCTGCCTGGTCGAGCTGGGCAGACTGGATGAGGCGGCGGAATCCCTGCGTTCCAGCCTCGATATCCGACGCGCCACCCTGGCTGAGGACTCACCCGAGCTGTGTGAGCTCCTTCACTACCTTTCCCGGCTCCACTTGCGGATGGGGGACAAGGGCCAAGCCCTGGAATACGCCCGACATTCCCGGACGACCCTCCAGGCTACCCTGGGCGAAAGTCATCCCCTGCTGGCGGAGGCCCTGGTCCTCGAAGCCCAGGCCCTGTACGCGGCCGGAGGTGGCGAAGAGGTCATTCGGCTGGCGATGCAGGCAGAAGACATCAGCCGCCGTCATTTGCAGTCGACAATGTGCGTCCTTTCGGAACACCGCGCCCTGGAATACGCCGCTTCGCGAACCCAGGGGCTGGATCTGGCACTGTCCATCCTGCCACCCAGGGCCGGGGGGGAACAGGTGGAGCTGGTCTGGGATTCGGTCATCCGTTCCCGCGCCGTTGTTCTGGATGGGTTCACGGCGCGGAACAGACAGCGCAGTAATCTCGATGGATCAACAACGGACAGTCTGGTCGACAGCACCCTGGTTTTGAGGGAGCGTTTGGCCAACCTGGTCCTGCGCGGACCCGGTTGGGAGGATGTCGCCACCTACCGCCGGATGCTGGACGATACCCAGGCTGATCTGAACCTGATCGAACGCCGGCTGTCGGTGGCCAGCGATTATTTCAGGAAAACCGAGCGGGTCAGGGAAGCGGGGCTGGAGCTGGTGAGGGACGCCCTTCCCGGACAGACAGCCCTGGTCAGTTTCGTGCGGTACAGGAAAATGGAACCGGGTGATCCGGTCGACAGGGCGGGCTTCGCTTACAAAGCCCTGGTTCTGGGCGATCCCGAATCCGAGCCGCAGGCCGTCGAACTCGGTGACGCCGGGGAAATCGATACCCTGATCGAAGCCTGGCGCGACCAGGTTCGTTACGGAAACCCCCAAGTGGGGACAGGGAACGACCAGGCCCGAGGTTTCATCAGGGTATCGGGGAACGCGGACCGCCGCCTGGAGGATTACCTGGTGGTCGCCACCGCCCTGCGTGAGCGGGTATGGGATCCTCTGAGCCCTTGGCTTCAGGATTCCCGCCAGGTATTCCTGGTTCCGGACGGAAATCTGAACCTCGTCAGCTTCGCCGCTCTTCCTTTCGATGGAGATCATTTTCTGGTGGAGCAGGATCCTCTGCTTCATATCGTGATTACGGAGCGCTCCCTTACGGAATGGGATATCGGAACCGATCCCGGGGACCAGTCCCCGACCCCCGGCAAGGGTGGACTGCTGGTCATGGGCGACCCCGAATTCGGTCCGGTCCTGGATGAAGACGATCTCCCGGATGGCCGGGGTGGGACTTCTCCACCGCCCAACCCCTGTCTTTCATTGTCGGACATGCAATTCGGCCCTCTGCCCTGGGCCCGGCGCGAAGCCAATGATATCAAGGATATCTGGTTGAGCGATGCCGGAAGCGGGCGCGGTAAGGTCAAGATCATTCTGGGGGCCGAAGCTGCTGAAGCAGCTTTCAAGGCCGAGACCGGGGGGCAGGAGGTGATCCATTTGGCCACGCACGGCTTTTTCCTGCCGGGATCCTGCCCGCAGGATGAAAATGATGAAATCAGGGAAGAAAATCCGTTGGCCCTTTCGGGCCTTGTCTTTGCCGGGGGAAACCAGTGGTGGCGTTCGGAGAGTGGTTGCGATGACGGGATCCTGACCGCCCAGGAAGTGGCCGCCCTGGATTTGACCGGAGTCCGCTGGGTCGTTCTGTCGGCCTGCGAGACCGGACTGGGGGCCCTGACCACCCAGGGCGAGGGGGTATTCGGTTTGCGCCGCTCGTTTGCCCTGGCGGGGGCTCAAACGGTGATCATGAGCCTGTGGGCGGTGGGGGACAATTCGACGAACGAATGGATGGTAAGGCTCTACCGGGCCCGCCTGGAGGAAAGCTCGGATACCGCTCACGCGGTGCGGACAGCCTCACTGGCGGTGCTGACCTCCCGCCGGGAAAGCGGGCAAAGCGTCCATCCTTATTATTGGGCCGGTTTCCTGGCGGCCGGCGATTGGCGTTGAAGTAAAAAAATTGGCAAGTGAATCTATTATTATTTTGAGTTAGAATATTCAGAGTCAACGATTTGGATCTCACAATCCGGGAGATGATTAACCTTTCCCATGTCCAGTCCCGCACCAAACGCGTCATCCCTTCCCCGCGACCTGGGCGAAGAGACCCTCGTCAAGGGTTTGGCCCAAAACGATCCCGGGACCATTGCTGATTTCCTCGGCCGCACCCATCGTCAGGTCTACGCCATGAGTGCCCGCCTTACGGGAGACCCCGACCTTCGGCACGACTGGACCCATGATACCCTTCTGAAAATTCTTGATGAGTTGAAAAAAGGCCGGTTCGAATACCGGTGGCCCGGCTGTTTCTGGTCCTGGTTCCAGAAGCGCTGCCATTTCCTGATGATCAACCATTACCGCAGCCACCGGAAGCTCAATGATAGTCTGACCTCCTTGGAAATTGGATCCGAAGTGGTGGCCAAGCTTTCGATAGGCAACGGCGCCGACCCCTTGCGTCTGATGGAAAGCGTGGAGGCCCGGGCCATCCTGGACGATTGCCTGGAGCAGCTGGACAACGAGGATCATCGACGGGCCCTGGCCGGTATCCTCCTCGATGACCAACCCTATCAGGCGGTGGCCGATGAAATGGGCGTGACCCTGAACACCGTCCGTTCCTGGATCCGGCGCGGCCGTGAGTCCGTAAGACGTTGTGTGGCTTCCCGCTATCACAAGGTTTTGGGGGAGGAGTGATCAGGTGCAACTTTCCTTCATTTTAATTGGTCTTCCTATGTGGGCGATCCGACACATGGAAGGTGAATGATGGCTGACATGAACAATGAAGAACTGGAACGGCTGATCCTGGCCTACGAAGAGCTCGACGAAGACGAAAAACGGCAGGCCGATGAGTTTTTGGCCGAACGCCCGGATCTTCGTCGGCGCCTGGAGTCGCTGCGCCAAATCGAAAGCGCGGCGACCGCCTCGTATCCTTTTAACGATGAGGCCTTCTGGAACGCCGGGGATCTGACTCCGGATGATGTCGCGGCACAGCAGCGCAGCCTGGCGGATTTACGGGAGTCCCTGGGCTTGACCGTGAAGCCGGATGTGAGTTTCTGGAATCGAGGGCGGATCGGTATGTCCCTGCTGATTCCCTTGGCCGCGGTCCTGGCTTTCCTGGTCGTCACTCCGGTTTTCCGGGGCGACCCTTCGCTTATCCGTGATCTTTCGATTCAGTCGGTTGCCCTGGATACAGGGGGAGTGAGATCAGGGACGGGTACTCAGTTCGAGCCCGGAGTCCTGCGGTCCGGAGAAGCCTTCGCCCTGGATTTCCATCTGCATGAGGATTCATACGTGTTGGTCTTCCATATCGATCCGGGGGGGGTGATCAGTCTTGTGCATCCCACTTCGGCTTCCGGGACCCCGATGGTTACTCGCGGAGGTGGAAATATGCGTTTCCCTGCTCCGGAAAGTGGTGACAAGTGGATTCTGGGTGGCCAGGCAGGGACCGAAACCTTCGTTTTGGCAGTCATGACGGCCACCTCATACGATCCCGAAAACCTGGCCAAGGCCGGAAAACTGGCGGGCGGGAAATTTCCCGACGTCGCGGGCGCGGTCGACTATCTGGTGGGTTCCCTTTCGGAAACCATGGATCAGGTCAAGCGCATCGAATTCCAACACATCGATTAAATCATTCCGCTCAGCCCGCCAGGTCCCCGATTTCTTTTTCCACCGCTTCAAGGATCGCGCAGGATTTGACCAGATCCATCATCGCCGTATGGTCGGGATACAGGGACCGGTCCTCGTCCAGGAACTCCACCACGGTCCTGATGACCGCCCGCGCCGCGTCCACACCCTTGCCCGGCTGGAAGTCCCGCAGGTCCAGGGCCTGGGCGGCCCCCATGAATTCGATTCCCAGAACACCGTAGGCGTTGTCGAGGATCTGCTGGTTTTTCAAGGCGGTGTTCATGCCCATGGATACGAAGTCTTCCTGGTCGGCCGCCGCGGGAATCGAAGCCACCGAGGCGGGGGCCGAAAGGATGCGCTGTTCGACGATCAGGCTGTCGGCGGTGTACTGGCTGAGCATCATGCCGCTGTACATACCGGCGCCCCTGGTCAGGAACGCGGGCAGTCCGGCGCTCAACGCGGGGTTCAGCATCCGGTTCAGACGGCGTTCCGAAAGGACACTGATCATGGTGATCGCCTGTCCCGCCATTTCCATGGGCAGGGACACGGGTGTGCCCTGGAAATTCGCGCCCGTCTGGAAGGTACCGGTCTCGGGGAAGAAGATGGGGTTGTCGCCCACTCCGTTCAGTTCGATCTCGACCTGGCTGCGGGCGTAGGCCACCGCGTCGTGGGCCGCGCCGATGACCTGGGGGGTCGAGCGCATGGAGTAGGCGTCCTGAACGCGGGTCTTGACCTTGCCGGTGGTCAGGTCGCTGCCCGCGAAGCAGCGGGTGATAGCCGCGGCGCAGCGTATGGCGCCGGAAAAGCCCCGCACCTCGTGCAGGGGAGCTTCGTAGGGTTTCAGGTTGGCCAGCAGGGCTTCGAGCGACATGGCCGCGGCGATCTCGGCCTGCTTCAGCCAGCGCTCCATGTCGTACAGATGGATGGCGCTCATGGCCGTCAGCAGATTGGAACCGTTGATGGTGGCCAGACCGTCACGCGCCTCCAGGCCCGGCACGGGAATTTCGGCCCGGTCGAGGGCTTCCCGGCCTTCGAGCAGTTCACCCTTGTAATAGGCCTTGCCCTCTCCCATCAACAGAAGGGCCACCTGGGCCATGGGGGCCAGATCGCCGCTGGCGCCGACGGATCCCTTCTGGCAGACAAAAGGCGTCACGCCCTTGTTGAGCATGGCGACCAGGGTCTGGGTGATTTCCGGCCGGCAGGCTGAACGGCCGTGGGCATGGACGTTGATCCGTCCGGCCATGGCGCCGCGCACATATTCGATGGGCGCGGGATCGCCGATGCCCGCGGCGTGGTTGTAGATAAGATATTTCTGGAACTGGCGGACCTGGTCGTCGTTCAGGACAATCTCACTGAATTCCCCGATGCCGGTGTTGACCCCGTACATGATATCGCCGGCGGCGATCTTGTCATTCAACAGGGCGCGGCAACGCTTGATTCGTTCCAGGGCGTCGGCGGGCAGTTCGACCTGTTCGCCATGGCGGGCGATCGCCACCAGCTTGCCGATAGTGAGTTGGGAACCGTCCAGGATGATGGCCATGGGGGATCTCCTTGCAAAGCGACCTGAGGTTGGATCAGCACCCAGCAAGGATGCTCATTTGGCGAGCACTTGTCCAGCGGGCAAAGGGGGTGTAGATTTCATGGAACGAGGCTGATACCGGTTCCCGCCCCCGGCGCGGGATAATCCAATGGAGAAGCACATGGCAGGCAAGGCACTGATCACCGGCATCACGGGCCAGGACGGCTCCTATCTGGCGGAACTGCTGCTGGACAAGGGCTACGAGGTCTACGGTATGGTGCGCAGGTCCAGCACCGAAACCACCGGCCGGATCGAGCATATCAAAGACCGGATCCACTTCCTGCAGGCGGATCTTCTGGACCAGGCTTCCCTGACCAAGGCCCTCGAAGAGGCGGCGCCGGACGAGATCTATAATCTGGCTGCCCAGTCCTTTGTACCCACCAGCTGGAGGCAGCCCGTGCTGACGGGCCAGATCACCGGCATGGGCGTGACCCGCATGCTCGAAGCCGTACGCCAGGTGGCTCCCAAGGCTAAATTCTACCAGGCCAGCAGCAGTGAAATGTTCGGCAAGGTACGCGAAGTTCCCCAGACCGAAATGACGCCCTTCCATCCACGCAGCCCCTACGCGGTGGCCAAGACCTACGGCCATCACATCACCGTCAACTACCGGGAAAGCTACGGGTTGTATACCGCCTCGGGCATCCTGTTCAACCACGAGAGTCCGCGCCGTGGTCTGGAGTTCGTTACCCGCAAGATCACCGACGGCGTGGCCCGCATCAAACTCGGCCTGGCCGACGAATTGCGCCTGGGCAATCTGGACAGCCAGCGCGATTGGGGTTTTGCCGGCGACTACGTCGAGGCCATGTGGAGGATGCTGCAGCAGGATGAGGGGGACAACTTCGTGATCGCCACGGGCAAGACCCATTCCATCAGGGATTTCCTGGATATCGCGTTCGCCCATGTGGATCTGGACTGGAATGGTTACGTCAAAAAGGATCCGCGTTACATGCGTCCGGCCGAGGTCGACCAGCTCATCGGGGATTCGAACAAGGCCAAAACGGTCCTGGGCTGGGAGCCGACAGTGGATTTCCGCAACCTGGTGACCATGATGGTCGATGCCGACCTGGAACTGCTGGGCTGATCCATCAATGATCAGGGTTATTGATCGAACTGGCGTTCGGCCGTCAAACCGAAGGCCAACAAGACGCTGGCCAGATACACCGGCCGTTCCATCATCATGAAATGGCCGGTTCCCCCCATCCTCTTGAAGCTGAGTGAACGCGCCTTGCCGAAGCCGTAGTGTTCCAGTTGGTGGCGGCTGTTGTCCTGCCCGGGGAACATCAACTGGCTGCCGATCACAAGCATGGGTACGGGCAGGGTGAAGAGATCCTTGGATACGTCGAAGTCGAAACTGCTCATCAGCATGGAGATGAAGGTCGCGCTGTCGGTGCGCAGGGCGGTATCCACAATGATGTCGGTGACTTCCTTGTTGGGAGTCATATTGACGAACCGCGAGTAGATGAACTCGTCGTAATTGTTGGCCAGCTCCTGTCCGACGGCGGCCTTCTGGTCCTTGCCGGCCAATTGCATGGGGGCGGCGTCCAGGACGATGAGTCTGCTCACGTCGGCCGGATGATCGATGGTGTACTTCATGGCGATCATGCCTCCCATGGCATGCCCGACCAGGGTGGGATAGACGATTCCCTGTTCCTCGAGAAATTCCGCCAGCCGTTCAACTTCCCTTTCAATGGTCGGATTCACAATGGGCTGGGTTTGCCCGTGGCCCGACAGTTCGAAGGTCCAAACCTTGAAAGTCCCCCGCAGATAGGGAATGACTTCGTTCCAGACGTCGGCGTTGCCCCCCAGTCCGTGTATCAGGACCATTTCGTTTTCGCCCCGGCCTTCGACTGTTACCTGTGGATTCCGGGGGCCCTGGACTTCCTGATCCTGGGCGATGGCGGACATGGAGAAGGCGGCCGCCAGGGCCAGGACAACCAGGCACACGAGGCGTGCGGCGGGCAAATTCATTTCAAGGGCGCGGATGGTTTTCATGGGCATTTTTCTCCAGTGTCCCTCGGGACGATAAACACGGTGCCGTCGACGGCCTGATGAACGGGACCATCGTAGAGTTTTCCCACCAGGGCGGCCAGATCAAGGGCCGCGGCATCGGGATACTGGTGGGTAAGCGCCACCTGTTTGGGCCGGGCCTCGGCGCAAAGCCGGCCCACCTCGGAAACGGACATATGGCCGGGGGTGGCCAGGTGGTCCGGCGTTGAACATTCGACCACCAGAAGGTCGGCTCCGGTGGCGGCTTTATTCAACTCCGCACAGGGGCCGGTGTCCCCGGAAAAAACGGCGACATGGCCTTCGGCGTCCAGGAACCGGTACCCCAGGCAGATCCTGGACAGCCGGTCCTGCATATGATCCACCTGGAACGGCCGCACCGAACCCCCGCCCGGCAGGGGGACCGTGACCCCGGGGCCGATTTCGGTCACCACGAGGGAGCGTCGCCGGGGCTTGATCCAGGTGCCGTAGATATCCCGCAATTTCTCCAGATAGGAAGCCAGTCCGGGCGGCCCAAAAAGTTGAACGGGATCTGTCCGGACCGGCACCGGGGAGTGGAGCGCGAAAAGAAGGGGCACCAGGTCGGCGCAATGATCGGGGTGCAGATGCGTGAAAAACACCAGATCGATTTCATCGACCCCGCGGGGCGCCTGCCCGGACTGGACCAGGCGCACGAGGGCGCCGGGACCGGGGTCCATCAATATGGATTGGCTGTCCACCGTAACCCAGTAGGCGGCCGGATTGTGGGTGGGCGTCGGCACGGCGCCGCCGGCGCCAAGAATGTGAAATCTGATCATGCCTATAAAGGAACGGCAGGAGGCGATTCCGTCAAGGGTTCGTGCCGGGCTTGGCGGAAACAATTTCAGAGGCACAACCAAATTTTTCGGGTTATGGTGGCCGCCAAAGAAACTTCGGCCGGAAAAGGAGCGGATCATGGAGTGGAACGAACGCATTGATGCCATGGCCGCGGGATACCGGAACTCCTGTATCCTGATCGCCTCGGTGAAAGCGGGAATTTTCGAAGCCATGGGTGACGGGGAACGCACTCCGGTTGAAGTCGCGGCGATCCTGGATCTGGATGCCCGCGCGGTGGACGTGGTGATGTGCGCTCTGGCCGCGGCCGGGATCCTGGTTCTCCGGGGGGATGGGTTCGCCATCGACCCGGGCGCGCGGCCGTACCTGCTGGCGAGCGGCTCCGAGACCATGGTCAGCATCATCGGGCACAACAAATCCATGCTGAAAAGTTGGGTGCAGTTGGAGGATGTCCTGCGGACCGGCGCCCCGGCGCCCAGAGACGAGCGAACCGTCGAGGAGATGGAGGACTTCATCCGGGGTATGGAAAACGTGTCGCGGCGCACCAGCCAGGAAGTGGCGGACAAGGTGGATATGACCGGCGCGCGCCGTCTGCTGGACCTGGGCGGAGGTCCAGGGACCGCCGCACTCACTTTCGCCCGGGCCACCGAAGGCCTGGAGTGTGTGGTCTTTGATCTGGAAGGTCCCGTGGGAATTGCCCGCCAGCAAATTAGCCAGGCGGGAATGGGAGACCGGGTCACCACCCGGGTGGGGGATTTTCTGGCCGACGACCTCGGCGAGGGATTCGACGTGGTCTACATTGCGAATATCATTCACATGCTGAGCCCCGCCGAAACCCGGATGTTGCTGGAAAAATCGCGCCGGGCCCTGGTTGGTGGAGGGCGTGTCATGATCAAGGATTTTTTCCTCGAAGATTCGCGGATCGCCCCCTCGTGGACGGCCCAGTTCAGCGTGAATATGCTGGTGAACACCCAAGGTGGAAAATCCTATACCTTCACCGAAATTGAGGATTTGTTGGCCCAAACCGGGTTTATCGGCCTGGAATCGGTCCCTGTCGCCACCAACAGCCGGGTAATTGTGGGTCACAGGGAATCCTGAACCGGTCTGGGTTGTATAAATGGGATACCCTGGTCAACTGGACAGGAAAGGCCCCAATCCCTATCATGGGGCCGACTTTAAAGGATTTAATTTCAGACAGATGGCGATCCGGCGGGACCGGATCCGGGAAGGTGAGCATGGACATCCGCATATCATCCATTACGGGAAAATTTGGCATCGTATTGGTACTGGCCGCAGCCGGTATGGGGGCAGGTTTCGCATCGGCCCAGGAAGCGACCGCGCCGGACTCCGTGGACAGTGGAGTGATCAAGTTCACCTATCCCGAAGATGATCCCCATCTGACCGTCGATGAAAAAATTTCGATGCTGAACGAAAAGCTCAACGGCAATCCGGCCGATGCCAAATCCTGGAACGATCTGGGAGTTTTGTACGCCGGACAGGAGAAATACGACGTGGCCCGGGACGCCTTCATCCGGGCCATCCAGGTCGATGCGCGGAATGGGGATTTCCATCGCAACCTCGGGTTGGCGTTCTCGAAGCTGGGCAACCACGAAATGGCCGTGGCCGAGTTCGGCGCCTACCGGAAAAACGACGAATTCGGCGGCCGGGATTACTGGCGGCTCATCGGTGGGGCACAGCGGCAGGCGGGCATGATCGATGATGCCCGCATAACCTACACCGAAGGCATCGAGGCCATGGGCCCGGACCTTGGCCCCGAGGGGTTCCGGCTTGTTCTGGCCCTGAACCAGCTGGAAGTCGAGAAGGGAACCGAACAGGCCGTGCGGACTCTCCTGGAAAAGTACTCCAAACCGGCGGTGGACTTTATCCGGGCCACCGAGGCGTCGGATAATCCCGAGGCCACCGAGGGCTACCTGGAAGCCCGGTCGATCGTGCACAACCGGGTGCAGCAGATGGTTGAAGACGGCAAGTTGATGGAGCAATCAGGGCTGGAGGACGAAGCAGCCAAACTCTACCAGGCCGCCTTTGAACTGGCGCCGGAGCGGGCCGACCTGCTGCCCCGCCTGGTGGATGTCTACATCAAACAGGACAAGGTCCTGGAAGCGGGAGTGGCCGCTCGTCTGGCGCGGGCCAACCATCCGGAAAAAGTCGGCACCTGGATTGCCACCGGCAAGGTGCATGAAAAGAACAACAAGCTGGCCGAGGCCGTGGAGGCCTATGAAAGGGCCTATGAGATCGAAAAGATCGATGACGTGCGGGTGGCCATCGGTAATCTTCACATGCGGTTGGGCAACGACAAGGAAGCCAGCAAATGGCTGAAAAAGGGGCTCGGCGACGGCGCCAAGCCGGAGGTCGTCTACAATTACGCCGTCAGCCTGATGCGGGAAAAAAAATACCACGCGGCGATTCCCTCGCTGCGCACGGTGACCCGTGACCTGCCGGACATGTTCCAGGGCTGGCTGGCCTTGGCCCAGTGCCTGCAGACGACCAAACAGTATTCCCTGGCCATCGAACCGTATGAAAAAGCCCTGGAGCTCAAGCCCGACGCCAAACTGGCGTTCCATCTGGGCAGCGTGTCCAAGAAAAGCAAGCAGTACGACAAGGCCATCGCCGCCTACCAGACGGCGCTGGAAATGGACCCGACCTACGTGAAGGCGCGCTACAACCTTTCTTTGACCTACATGAACGCCAAGCAATACGAGAACGCGGTGGAGTCGTTCGACCAGATGATCGAACTGGACGGCGACTCCTACAAGGCCTATTACAGCCAGGGCCTTTCCTATTATTACCTGGGCCGGTACGACGAAGCGCTGGAGGCTTTCGACATGGCCATGGAGTCCAAGGAAACAGTGAACCTTTTCAATAATATCGGCCTGGTCTATGACAAGCTGGGCGACAAGAAACAGACGGCCGAATGGTACAAGAAAGCCCAGGCCCTCAAGGAAGGTAAATAGATGAACCTCCGCGCCACCATGTTGCCGGTATTCCTGCTGGTTGTTCTTGCGGCCGGCGGGGCCAGTGCCCAGATCCACTGCAGCGAGTTGCCGCCCATTACCATTGACGGGGAATATCCCCGCTGCTCCTCCCGCGAAATTGCGGTGGCGGGTTTTCCAGACCATAAACACGCCTACACCTGGTATAACTGGGAAGTCCTCACCGACTCCGAGGGCATGACCTACGGCCCGGGTTCCCTGTGCGACAATAAAGAACTGCTTCCCCGCGAGGGACTGGTCGTCGGGTCCGACAGCAAGAGCTATCGACAGTTCGTACTGCGTCACAATCCCGGTTACGGTGATTGCGACATGGTCTATTTTCTGGAGCTGATGGATTGGGCCAACCATGAGGTGTCACACCTGCTGGGCATCTCCTCCACCGACACCCTGACCATCCTGAATCCGGACAATGTCAACCAGTACAAGGAGTTGACGGAACAGGGAGTTTGGCGGTTCTACAAGTTGGATGGGGATAAATGCGTCCTGCAGCCCATCGGTGTTCTGATGGCCAGAACCCTCGTGGCCCACGGGGCCTTCATGTTGGCCACGGACTGGATTTTGAACGAAGCTATCGAAGCGGATCTGCCGCTCTGGCTCCAGCAGGGAATCGTGGAATACATGGGTGAGGATGGAACCCATCTGCTCA
>JAUVII010000266.1 GCA_030592845.1 Candidatus Krumholzibacteriia bacterium
TCGAAGACGAAAAGATGACCCGCGTGTCCCTGACCGGAACCCTGCGCAAAGAGGGCCACGAAGTGATCCCCTGCCCCGACGGCAACGTGGCGATGGCTGCCCTGGACGCCGATGGTTTCGACCTGGTACTCACCGACCTTAATCTGCCAGGACCCAACGGCATGGAAATCCTCACGCGAGTAAAGCAGGATGATCCCTCCGTGAAGGTCATCATCATGACGGCCTACGCTTCCACCAAAACCGCGGTTGAGGCCCTGCGCCAGGGGGCCTATGACTACGTGATCAAACCCTTCCAGACCGACGAGGTCCTTGCCAGGATCAACCACATTGGCGAATTGCAGGCGGTCGTGGCGGAAAATCGGGTACTGCGCCGGAAGGTCGCCGGTGGCCGGGAGCGCAGGATCGTAGGAAACTCCCAGGAGATGATACAGCTCATCAAAACCATTGAGGCCGTGGCCCCCGGCGATTTCAACGTCCTAATCAAGGGACCGAGCGGGACCGGCAAGGAACTTGTGGCCCGGGCGGTCCACGAGGCCAGTTCCCGCCCCAACGGACCTTTCGTGGCTGTGAACTGCACGGCCATCCCCGAGACCCTTCTCGAAAGCGAACTGTTCGGGTACCGCAAAGGCGCCTTCACCGGCGCGGATCGCGACCATGACGGATATTTTGCCCGCGCCGACGGCGGCAGCCTTTTCCTGGACGACATCGACGACCTGCCGGCTTCGGTCCAGGTGAAACTGTTGCGGGTCATCCAGGAAAGGGAAATCGAACCCGTGGGCGGCGGCAGGGCAATTCCCGTGGATTTCCGGTTGATCTGCGCCACCAAAGCGGATCTGCGGGAACTGGCTGACCAGGGAAAATTTCGCGCCGACCTGTACTACCGGCTGAACGTTATTCCCCTGAAACTGCCGACCCTGGCCGAGCGCAGGGAAGACATCCCGGCCTTGGTCGATTTTTTCGTGAAGCAACGCGGCGGAAAGGATTCGTTCACCCTGTCGCAGGAGCGTTTCGAGGCCCTGATGGCCCACTCCTGGCCCGGGAACGTTCGCGAACTGGAAAATGTTGTCGAGCGGATGCTGGCCCTGCCTGGTGTTTCGGTCACCGAACTGTTCGACACACCGTTGCAGCGATCCCTGGACCCAAGGGATTCCACCGGTGCGGACGTTACGCCGATCTCAACGGAAGGCCCGTCCTTTAACGCCAATTATCGGGACTACATGAACGATTGCGAACAGCGGCTGGTCAAATGGGCCTTGGCAAAGGCCGAAAACAATATTTCCGTGGCAGCCCGGATCATGGGATTGCCGCGAAGCACTTTGCGGAGCAAGCTGGACAAGGAGTAAATTGTGGCGAAAAATCGCCATCACTGATGGCGAAATGTCGTTACTTGCGGTTTCCAACTTTGAATACCTTGCGGTCATGTATGGGCACAACGTGACGGTATTCATTAATTTTCAACTGGTTAGTGATTCATTACTCCTTGGCCGTTCCCCGAACACTGCCGCCCAGAAGCGGCACGGACCTTGCGGTGGGGACCTCGGCGGAAATTTTTTTCCCTTGACGAGGTTTCCTGATGATCAAGCTGAGGACACGACTACTGCTTCTGTTGGTCGCTTCGGTCGTGACGACGGCGACGTTCGCAACAGCCCAGGAAACCCCCGCCGCGCACGATGATCTTCCCGCGACTCCCGTCCTCAAGTTGACCCATCCGATCGATGATCAGGGACACAGCATCTCCGGAAACGGCGCCTCGGTGTTCACGCACGAGGAAGCGGAGTTGCGGGCACTGGTCCTGGACTCCGCCAGCCATCCCGTTGCCGGCGTGGCCGTCGAATTTTCCCAGGTGGCGCCCAGGGAAATCCAGCTCGGCACGGACTGGACGGATGAGTCGGGTATAGCCACTGTCACCTTCCAGGCCAGCAATAAGGACAAAGAGCACACCTTCGTCGCCCTCATCAAGGACTCGACAGTGGCCGAGGGACGCATCGTCTACCACGTGCCGGTCCGCAAGTCCACCTGGGTGATGTTCATGATCTTCGGCCTGGCCGGCGGTCTGGGACTCTTCCTCTTCGGCATGGACATGATGAGCACGTCCCTCCAGCGTTCCGCCGGTGGGCGCATGCGGAGCATCCTCGGCACACTGACCGCCAACCGCTACCTCGGGGCCGCTGTGGGAGCGTTCGTGACGATGGTCATCCAGAGCTCCAGTGCCACCACTGTCATGCTGGTCAGCTTCGTTCAGGCGCAGTTGATGACCTTCGGACAGACCCTCGGCGTGATCCTGGGTGCGGATATCGGGACCACCATCACCGCCCAACTCATCGCATTCAAGCTGACCGACTACGCCCTGCTGATGATTGCCATCGGTTTCGGGATGAAGTACATGGGACGCAACCAGTCCTGGCGCAACCTGGGTGACGTCACGCTCGGCTTCGGCCTGCTTTTCTTCGGCATGGCGGTCATGAGCAGGGCCATGTACCCCTTGCGCTCCTATCGGCCGTTTCTGGACCTGCTCGGAGGCCTGGAAAATCCGATCTTCGGTATCATGGTCGGAACGGTATTCACGGCGTTGATCCAGAGTTCGAGCGCGTTCACGGGAATCATCATCGTACTGGCCCAGCAGGGATTACTGACCCTGGACGCCGGTATTCCGTTGATTTTCGGCGCCAACATCGGCACCTGTGTTACCGCGGCCCTGGCAAGCCTCAATGCAAGTCGCGAAGCGAAACGCGTTGCCCTGGCGCATACCCTGTTCAAGGTCGTGGGCGTATTGCTCTTGGTGTTCTGGATCCCCGAACTTGCCAACCTGGTGCGGTCGATTTCCCCAGGGGGGGCCATCGCCAGTGACGACACAACGCAGCTCGCCCGGTTCATGCCGCGCCAGGTGGCCAACGCCCACACTATCTTCAACGTGGGATTGGCACTTGTCTTTCTCCCCTTCACCTCCCTGTTCGGCCGCCTCGTCCAACGCCTGCTGCCAGATGTCGAGGAGGTGGCCGAGGCTCGCTACCGACCCCAATTCCTCGAACCGAACATGCTGCAGACTCCCGTTCTGGCCCTCAACCTTGCCAAGGTGGAGATACTGCGTATGGGTGAAATCGTGAAGGACATGGCCACAATGGCGATCCGGCCTTTCCTGGAGGCCGACCTGAAAATCCTGGATGAATTGCACGAGCGCGAGGTCGAGATCGATGATCTGGACGAACAGATCACTGCCTATCTCATCGACATCGGCAAGCAGAACATCAGCAAGGAACAGATCGAGGAAGTCTACCTGATGATGCATGTAACGAAACTCTACGAGTTCATCGCGGACATCATCGACAAGGAGTTGCGCCCCCTGGCCCACAAGAAAGCGGCCCTGGGTGTGGACTTTTCCGAATCAGGAAAAGCGGAGATGAAGGCCTACCACATCAAGATGCTGAAACAGATCGCCCGCGGCCTTGACGCCTTCCGCGAGAACAGCCTGGAAACCGCCAAGAAGATCACCGCCAAGCAGGCCAAGTACGTGGCCCTGGAGGGCGATTTCCGCCATGCCCACTTCGAGCGGGTGAGCGGCGCGGTGCCGGAATCGCTGGTCACCAGCGAAGTCCATCTGTCCCTGATGGACAACCTGCGCAAGATGAATTCCCATTCAGCCGATATTGCCCGCGCCATGCTCACCCGATACGAGGTGGCATTGAACGGTCACGATATTGACGAACCGAACCACGAGTAGGATGCAGTGAACGTGATCACAAGCAGACCACCCGCTTTCTCCGCTTGTCCGCGCGCGTGGTCTCCAAGTTGCCCGCAAGTACACAGATGCTCCCCTGGTGCTGGCGGTGCTCTCGTTTTCGATTCCCATTATTCGGATGAAGATGGGCAAAAAACAGGGTAAATAAAAAACCGCGCGCCCCGAAAGGCGCGCGGTCATCAA
>JAUVII010000019.1 GCA_030592845.1 Candidatus Krumholzibacteriia bacterium
ATTTCACCGTCTACGGGCCTCGGCAAAGACCGGACATGGCCTTCCGTAAATTCATCGAGGCGGCTTTGGACGGCGGGAAATTCCAGGTGTACGGGGACGGGTCCCAGACCAGGGATTTTACCTACGTGGCGGACGCTGTCCGGTCCAATCTGCTGGCTGTCGCCGCGGAAGAGGACTGGGCGGTTTTCAACACCGGTGGGGGTAGTCGGTTGGTCTTCAGGGATACCCTCGCCCAATTGCAGGAAATCCTGGTTTCCAGGGTTCCGGGCATTGAGGCCGTTTTGGAATATCAGGAGATGGCCAAGGGGGATGTCACCGACACCTTCGCGGACCGCACCTACGTGGAAGATGCCATCGGTTACCGGCCCACCGTGGATTTCGCCACGGGATTGGCGCGGGAAGTCGACTGGGCCATCGCCAGGAGAGAACAAGGATGAACCACCCTCTCGAACCCCGGGAAAAGGAAGATCTGCGTTGCGATATCGCCGTGGTGGTGCCCGCTTTCAACGAAGCTGAATCACTGCCCGAACTGGTGGACCGCATCGACGAAGCGATCACCGCCATGGGACGCACCTGGGAAATCTGGGTCATAGACGACGGAAGCACCGACGGGACCTTTTCCGTGGTGGAACAGTTGGCGGCGGCGCGGCCGCAGGTTCACGGCATTTCCCTAGGACGCAATTTCGGCAAGGCCGCGGCGTTGGCCGCGGGATTCGGTGCGGCCAGTGCGCCGGTGGTCATCACCATGGATGCCGATCTCCAGGACGACCCCGCGGAAATTCCCGACCTGGTGGCCATGATCGAACAGGGTTGGGACCTGGTGTCGGGCTGGAAGCAGGACCGCAAGGACAGCTTCATCAAGAACAAGACCAGCAAGGTATTCAACTGGTTCACCGGCCGGATGTGCGGTCTGAAACTGCACGATTACAACTGCGGGCTGAAAGCCTACCGGCGTGAAGTGACCCGCAGGGTGAAACTCTACGGGGAAATGCATCGCTTCGTGCCCGCCCTGGCCCACCTGGACGGGTTCAGGGTCACGGAGATGCCCGTGCGCCACTTCGCGCGCAAATACGGGGAGACCAAGTATGGTCTGGCCCGGTTCATCAACGGGTTCCTCGATCTTTTGACCGTTTATTTCCTGCATGCGCGCCGTACTTCGCCGCTGCATTTCTTCGGCCGGGCCGGTCTGGGATTCCTGACTGTCGGCGGGGGCATCAGCTTCTATTTCCTGGTCTATTGGATGTTGGGCAACGGTCTGCGCCTGCGGCCCGTCCTGCTGCTGGGCCTGGTATTCATCCTGGTGGCTCTGCAGTTCATCAGCCTTGGCCTGATCGCCGAACTGGTGGTTGCCGGCCGCCGGCCCGAAGAGGAATTCAGGGTTGCCCGCCGTGTCTGATTCCGGTGTTTCGCCGAACCCCTGTGAACTGGCCGTGGTCGTGGTCAACTGGAATGGCCGCCATGACCTGGCCGACTGTTTCGGTTCCCTTCAGGACTCCGGCTTCTCATCCCTGCGCCTGATCATGGTGGATAACGGGTCGGTTGACGATTCGGTGGCCTGGACCAGCATGCATCATCCGGAAGTGGAAATCATCGAGACAGGGGAGAACCTGCGCTGGGCCGGAGGCAACAATGTCGCCCTTCGCCATCTGCTTGCCGAGGACTTTCCCGGTTGCATCCTGCTGTTGAACAACGACACCATCGTGCCCGGTGGGAGCCTTCGCCGTCTCACCGAAGGATTGATGAACGACGACAGCGTCTGGGCGGCCACCCCGCGTATCTGCTACGCGGCCGATCCGGCCCGCGCCTGGTATGACGGCGGTGTCGTCGGCAGTTGGAGCGGCTGGATCCGCCATGACGGAATCCGCCGCTTGACCGGCAGGCTGAACCCCGCCCCGCGATATGTCGATTACGGAACCGGGTGTGCCCTGTTGCTGCGGCCCGGAATCGTGCGGGATATGGGGGAGCTGGATGAGGAGTTTTTCTTCTACGGCGAAGATGTGGATTATTCCCTGCGCATCCGCGAGGCGGGCGGAAGGATCCTTCATGTGCCCTCGGCCCTGGTCCTGCACAAGGTCAGCGCTTCGGTGGGCAGCCAGAGTCCCCGCAAGGTCTGGCTGCGGAGCCGCAGCCACATCCGCCTGCTGCGCAAGCACTGGCCGCGCCGCAGTTGGCCGGTGCTGGCCCTGACGCAGATCGGCTATCTGGGCGGACACGCGGCCTGGCATCTGATCAACGGCAGGTTGGCCACCGCCCTGGCGGTCCTGCAGGGCGCGCTTGACGAATTGCGGGGTCGGGATTACTGACCCGCGGCGGAGCTGACCGGCCGGGTGAACGGTGGACACCGGCGGCCCGAAGGTGATATCATCATGCGCGATTCGATCGCTCGAATCAGTTCTCGCAATTAAGATCAGCAGACCGCTCAAGTGGCCCCGAGCCATTTCGGCGGCATTTTCCGTGGGAGATCCAATTGGCCAGAAAGAGCACCAGGAACAAGGCGGTCACCTCCGGTGGAAACCAAGGCCGCTCACCCGTCCTGCCTGCCTGGTTGTCGCCCCTGACCGCCAACGGAGGACCGGGGCGCTGGCTGCTCATCGCCGGCCTTCTCTGCCTCCTGCTGGCGATGCTCTACCCGGGCCCCATTTTCCGTGGCGAGATTTTCGGGAGCGCCGATTCCAGCAACGCCGATGCCTTCGAACAGGCGGGGGACGCGGTGCTCGCCGACGGCGAATATCCCCTGTGGAATCCCTATCTTTTTGCCGGCATGCCGAGCTTCGGATCCCTGGCCTACGTCAAGTACCTCTATCCGCCGACGGCGGTCTTCAACTTCCTGCAGAACAAGGCCGGATTTGTACCCCTGACCTGGATGCTGACCCACCTGTTGATGGGCGGCCTGGGCATGGCCTGGCTGCTGTCCCGCTGGAAATTGCCGGTGGGTTACCTGGTGCTTGGCGCGGTGGTCTGGCTGCTGTTCCCCAAAGTCGTCGCCTGGGGTGTTCACGGGCACGGATCCAAGATCATGGCTTCCATGTATCTGCCCTGGATCGTCGGCTGGGCTTTGAGAATATTCGATGGTTACGGCCGGCGCGCGGTGGCCATGACGGGTCTTCTGCTGGGGTTCCAGATTCTCAGCGGCCATGTCCAGATCACTTATTCCACCCTCCTGGTGACCGGGTGGCTGGGCCTGTGGAACACCTTCCGGCCTTTCGACGAGCCCCTGAAATCCCTGACCGTTGGGGTCCGTGCCCGGCGCTTCGGGCTCCTGGTGCTGGGGATCGGGTTGGGCTTCATGGTTGGCGGGATCCTGCTGGTTTCGGTTCATGATTACGCGGCCATTTCCATCCGCGGCCAGGACACCGCCGGCGGCGGGGGCGTGGGCCTCGATTACGCGACCGGCTGGTCGCTGGCTCCCCGGGAGGTCGGCACCTTTGTCATGCCCGCGGCGGCGGGGTTCGGCAAGGCCACCTATCTGGGCCATATGCTGATTGCCGATTATCCCAATTACTTCGGGGTCCTGTTGATCCTGCTTGCGGTCACGGCCTGGAGCCGGGGCAGCCGCAGCCTCACCGCCGCCCTGGGCGTAATGTCGCTGTTGGCGGTTCTGGTCTCGTTCGGGAAATTCAGTTTCGGTTTCTACGAATGGCTCTACGGTTGGCTGCCGTTTTTCAACAAGTTCAGGATTCCTTCCATGATCCTGATCACGGTGGCCTTCGCGTTGGCGGTCCTGGCCGCCCGCGGCGCGGCGTCCTGGCGGGAAAAGGCGGAGACTTTTTTCCCGCCCATTGCCTTGCCCGGGATCCTGGCCCTGTTGGGAGTCGTCTTTTTGATGGGTGGCGCGGCTTCCCTTTTTAAGGGTCCGTATCAGGCCGGCCTAACTGCCCTCGCGGTGGAAGCGGGGAGGCAGGCCCCGGACATCCTGCTCCAGAAAGCCTGGCTTTTGCACCGGGCGGATCTGATCCGCATCGGCCTGATCCTGATGACCTGCGGCGCGGCCTTCTGGTACTCCCTGCGCAACGACCAATTTCGCAGGCATGGCATGGTTTGGGTCCTGGTGCTTCTGGTGGTGGTGGATTTCATGGGGGTTGACCGCCGTATCGTCTACCCGGAACGGTCGCTGCACCAGGTGGGTGTGGACGCTTCAGGAAGGGGGCGTTTGATGACCGCAACGGTCATGGGTCGGCCCTATGTTCCGCGGGACCAGGTCATCGGCGGTCCCGCGGCCCGGGTTTTGAGTGAGGCTCTCGGGCACGAACGAGTCTGGCCCCTGGGTCCCCTCGGGGGACAGAACACCTGGATGACGGCGGGAATCAGATCCCTGGGCGGATATCACCCGGCCAAGTTGGCGAAGTTCGAACCGATCCGCAGCCGGCTGTTCAGCGACAGGCCCGCGGGCCGTCTGGCATCCTGGCTTTCCGGGAGCATCGTGGCCTTCGGCGGTCCTTTCGGCGAGGCGGAATTCAGCGCTTTGGCCGCTTTGGGCTGTGACCTCGATCCGGAGCCCGTCCATCAGGGAAATCCCTGGCTTTACCGCAACCGCTCGGCCCTGCCGAGAGCCCGGCTGGTAACCGCCTGGAAACCCGTCTCCTCGTTGCCGGAAAAGGACGCCCTGGAGCCCTTTCTGGACGGAATCCAGGCCGGCACCATTCCGGTCACCGACGTTGTCTATCTCGATCGGACCCCGGATCCCGCCCCCGTATCTGCCTCCACGGCCCTGCCTGCCCCGGTTTTCACCATCGATTCCATGAATGAGGTGGTTCTGGAGACCCAAAGTCCCGTTCCGGCCCTGCTTTTGCTTTCGGACATGATGGCTCCGGGGTGGCGGGTTCAGGTGGACGGGCAGGACGCGGAACTCCTGACAGCCGATCTTGTTCTCAGGGCAGTGGCCCTTGAAGCGGGCGGCCACACTGTCCGATTCCATTACAGCGACTCGTCGGTTCGCGCGGGATTGACTCTTTCTGTCAGCGGGATGATCCTGGTTGTCCTGCTGCTGATTCCCCTGGGACGCTTCCGGTCGGGAGCGAAAACCGGAGAAAGTACAATCGATGAATGACGGCACTCACGGCAACCGGGTTGTCGAACCCTTGAATCTGAAAAAAGCGGTGGTCGTTGTCCCGACCTACAACGAAGCCGATAATATCGGACGTCTGGTTCCCCTTATCCTGGACCGGGACGAACGCCTGAGCGTTCTGGTGGTGGACGACAGTTCTCCCGACGGGACGGCGGATATCGTCAAGGCCCTGCCGGGGTTCGGTGACCGAATCCTGATCCTTGAGCGTCCGCTCAAACAGGGTCTGGGGGCGGCCTACATCGCGGCCTTCCAGTGGATTCTGGCCAATACCGATTTCGAAGCGGTGTTCGAGATGGACGCCGACTTCAGCCACGATCCCATAGCCCTGGACGAATTCCTGGTGGAAATCGAGAGCTTCGACCTGGTGCTGGGCAGCCGCTACCTGCACGGAATCACGGTGGTCAACTGGCCTTTGCGCCGGCTCATCCTTAGCGTGGGCGCCAATCGTTACGCGGGATACGTGACCGGCATGTCGTTGAAGGATTCCACCGGGGGGTTCAAGTGTTTCCGGCGGTCGACGCTGGAAATGTTGCCGCTGGACAGGATCAAGAGCGACGGGTACTCGTTTCAGATCGAAATGAACTTCCATTGCTGGAGACGCAAACTGCGGATCAAGGAAATCCCCATCATGTTTGTCGACCGGCAGGTCGGAGTATCCAAGATGTCGAAAAGGATTATCGTGGAGGCCATGTGGATGGTCTGGGCTTTGCGCTTTCGCCGGATTCCCTGAGGCCGCCGGCCCGTCATTCTGGAGTGTCATTGAAACTCGCCATCGTCATCATCCACTACAACACGAGCGGCGATCTCGCCAAGTGCCTCGCTTCGCTGGAAGCCTGTGCCCCCGCCTGTGAACATCAGGTGGTGGTGGTCGACAACGCTTCGGTCGACAAGGGTCTTGACGGGGTTCACCGCAACCATCCCGACTGCCTGTGGATCTTCAATCAGGAAAACGTGGGTTACGCCCGTGGCTGCAACCGGGGCATGGCCCAGGTCCAGGCGGACTACTATCTCATCCTGAATCCCGACATCGTGGTCGAGCCGGGAGCCCTCGACCGGCTGATTTCGTTTGCCGATTCCCATCCCCGCGCGGGGATGGTCGGTCCGCAGCTGCTGAACCCCGACGGGACCATCCAGCACTCGTGCCGCCGTTTTTACACCCTGAAAACGCTTCTTCTGCGCCGCACCTTTCTGGGCAGGGTTTTTCCCCGGAGCGAAACGGTCAGTCTGCACCTGATGGAGGATTTTGATCATCAGAGTATCCGCCCGGTGGACTGGGTTCTGGGGGGATGCCTGCTGGTGCGCAAGTCGGCCATGGATAGGGTCGGGCCCATGGACGAACGTTTTTTCCTCTATTTCGAGGATGTGGACTGGTGTTTCCGCATGTGGCAGGCCGGCTTCGAGGTCTTGTACACCCCGGACTCCAGGTTCCTCCACCACCACCGCCGCGGCAGCGCCCAGGGCAAATTCAGTAAATCATTCTGGCTGCATCTGGGCAGCCTGATTTCCTTCTACGAAAAATGGGGGATGTTCGTCTGGCTGCTGAAAAAGTGGCGGGAACCCCTGTTGGTGTTTCTGTTGTGGGTCCTGGACATGACGGGGCTGGCGGTGGCTTTCGGTCTGGCGTACGGCCTGCGCGGCGCCATGAGCGGCCTGTTTTCGGAATCCCTGTACCCCATGTCAGAATACGTGCCGCTGCTGATGTTTTCCTGGCTTCTGGCCACCCTGACCTTCCTCTTTACCGGCCGCTACAGCCCCCGTCGACACCGGGGCGGGCGGTCCCGTCTGGAACATTTGCAGCAGGTGGGTGTCGTGGCGGTTCTGCTCATGGCCAGCACCTATCTGGGCCATTTAGAGGTCATCAGCCGCGCGGTGCTGCTGATGTTCATTCCCCTGTTCGCGGCGACGACAGCGGTGGGCGAATCCTTTTTCCGGCGGATTTTGCGGCGTTTGGAAAAGGGATACTTCTCCCTGGAGCGGACACTTCTGGCCGGGGACCCCGCATGCATCCGGGATTGGCTTGCGGGGGCCGGCAACCTGGCGGACCAGGGTGTGGATGTGGCCGGCTACATCGCCGATGGCCATCCGGAACATACGTCGGCACCCCTGGGCCGGGGCGATATCCCCTGTCTCGGCGCCCGCGGTGATATTCTTGAAGTTGTGCGCCGGTACCGCATTTCCCAGGTCGTTTTCTGGGACCGGCCGGGGTTGAGTGATGAGGCCTGGACCACTCTGGCCGCCTTGCGACGTCAGCGGATCCGGCTGCGGTGGCATGTGGAGGATGTCTGGTTGCTTGCCGCCGGCGCGCGGGCCGAAGTTTTCGGAGGCACCCTGAGCGCCGTGAAAAGTTCCGGGGGAGGAACCGCTGTCCGGGCCCTGGGCGGCCGCCTGCTGTCGCTCTCCGCCGGCCTTATATTGGGTCTGGCTGGGCTGTTTCCCTGGCTCTGGTTCCGTTTGGTCCTGCTGCCTGCGGGCCGGGGCCGCCTGGTTCGGGTCCAGGCATCCGACATCTGGGGCCACCAACCCTGGTTGACGTTGGCCGTGTCGTCCGCGGGCAAAGTGATGGCGCTGCCCTGGCAATGGGCCCTGGCCGGATCCCTGTTGCGTGGAGACATGGCACTTTTTGGTCCCCGGCCCCTGACTTCAGGTCATACGGTAGCCCCGGGCGATCCGGGCGCGGTCCTCGCTTTCTGGAAAGGCGATCCCCAGGCCCCGGGTTTGACGGGGTCCTGGACAGGGGCGGCTTTCGCCGCCCGGATGCGACAATTATGGAATGATCCGGGAGGCTTCGGCACCCTGGGCGCCGGTGCCGAACCGGCCGACCAAACAAGCGACGGGGATATCGGTCAATACGATTCCCGGGAAGAGGATTCCTGAACATGAGATCAACCGTCACCAGTAATATTCAACTCACCTTCCCGGTTGTGTTTTTGTCGGTGGTGCTCATTTTGTCCCTCATCACTTTTTCGACGGGACCGGCAACAGCCGCCGAACCCCAGTTCGAACAGGTGCTGCCGGCCAAAAACACCATGGCTTTGCTGGAGCATGGAGGCAAGGTGCTGCAGGGGTTGGACGGTGGGGGAATCCTTCCTTTCGACCGCGAGGATGAGCGCGTGTTGGAAAGATGGACTTCGGGTCAGGAACTTTCCGGAAATTTCATCAGCGACATGACCTGGACCGGACAGAATATCTGGATCGCCACGATCGGCAGCGGCATGACCCGGATCACGAACCTGGATACGAATCCTGAGTTTCGGCAGTACACCAACAACCTGGGCGATCTCGATATCACTGCCGTGACCGGCACGGTCATCGGCGACGGCGAACGTGTTTTCTACGGTATGGACGGCAAGGGGGTCGGTCAGATCAACAGCGGGCTTTCCGGCAATATCTATACCGCCGGGGAAGACGGCCTCATCTCCAACGACATCACGACCCTGCAGATGCTGGGCAGCGATCTGTTCGTGGGAACACCCGTCGGTATTTCCCGGTTCTCGAACAATACCTTCACTGACCAGAACAACGGCCTGACCAACCTGATGATCAACGACCTGATCGTGGACGCCGACGGAAACCTCCTGGCCGCCAGCAATGCGGGCATTCACCAGTGGGACACCGTCAGCGAAACCTGGTCCCTTATTGGAAACATCGGGTCCTGGGTGGTCGATTTGGCAAGTATGTCGGGAAAGGTCTACGCCCTTGGGCTGACCGCTACCGGGGACGGGGTTCTCAGCCAATACGATGGGACTGTCTGGAATCCCATGACCCTGCCCTTCGCCCAGTGCACCGCCATCGATGCCGGCGAGGAATTGTGGGTCAGCGGTCCGACGTACCGGGATACCGACGGCGGTCGTTTGACCTACAACTATCTCGGCAAACTCCAGGGCGATGGAACTTTCACCACCTGGGTCAGCAATTCCACCCAGGTCTCGAACTGCATTGGCGCGGCCTTCGACGCCGAGGGCAGGACCTGGATGGGAGACTTTTCCGGGAGACAGATAACCCGTTACGACACGCGGAGCAATTCCTACTTCTACATTTTTGAAAGGCCCCATGCCGCCAATGACACCCTCAACCTGTTCCCCGGCCTGGGCCCGGTTCTGTGCATCGCCGGAGCCCCTGACGGGACTGTTTTCGCCGGGCAATATGTGGGGGGCGGAATCCTGAAAATCAATACGCTCGGGAGCGGGACCACCGACCGGATCGATCCGACCAATTCCGGCCTGCAGGGCAGGGGCGTCGTCAACATGGTGGTCCATCCGGATGGGCCCCTGATCGTCATGCACGACTGGACCGATCTTCAAAATGTGGAGATCCTGGTGGATCCCGACAACTGGTCGGGAACCGAAAGCTGGGTGCTGCCTCCCATGGACCAGGGACTGGGCAACGGCCCGTCGGTCTGGGACGCACTGGTTGAAAAGAGGGACATCATCTGGTTCGCAGTCGAAGGCGGAGGACTGGTTCGATGGGACGTCAACGGGCCGGACGCGGGTCCGAACGACCCCCTGACCTGGTTCGATCCCAGCGACGACGTCTGGTATGACCCGATAACAGGATTCCCGGGCTCCACCCTGGATCCGCGTGCTGCCGCGGCCCTGACTCTCGGCAGGGACGGTTCCCTGTGGGCGGGGGGCAACGGCCTGGTCCAGTTCACCTATGAACTGACCGGAGGCACTTCCCTGGCCGTGACCGTGATCCAGGATCTCGAGGAAAAAAATCCGTCGACTCCCGAGATCGAAGGCCTGGTAAACGGTAACGTGGGGGACATCGCCACGGACAACAACGGGGACATCTGGGTGGCCACGCGCACCGGACTGAACCGGGTGAGTCCCCGGGGCGAAGAAGCCCATGTCACCGCCTGGATCGATGTGGGGAATTATCTTTCCAATCCGAATTACGGGCTGCTCTACTCTCCCAACGTGATTGCTCCGTTGCCGGGCCAAACCTATGCCCGCATTCTTGCTTCACCCGACAAGAAGCAGATGCTGCTGAGTTCCGACCAGGGGACGACCCTGATTACGGTCGGATCCGGACCGTCTGTCGGCGGTAGCGAGGAGGACCCCCTCAAGCTGATCTATTCCTACCCCAACCCCTGGACTCCGGGGGGGAACGCGGATCGTTTGAAACTCGGCCGGCTGCCCAGCGAAACCGTTGCCGTGGAAATCTACAATCTGGAGGGCCAACCGATCTCCAGATACAATTCCGTTGCCGAGGACACCGGATTCTGGGAGGGTGACAACTCCAGGACGGGAAGGCCCGCCGCCAGTGGGCTGTACATTATGAAGATCACCTCCGGTGGGAGGACCACCACCAGGATCGTGGCCCTTGAAAGGTGACTGGGGCCAAGGTGTCTTTTGTTCTCTTTTATACACAGTCTTTTGATACGGAGATGAAGTGACTGCGCCAACCCCGCATATGTTTATAGAGAGGGAGGAATTCCTCCCGTTTTTCAAGCCCTTCGTGGGTGATGAGGAAATCGCCGCGGTGACGGAAGTCCTGCGCTCCGGATGGCTGACCTATGGGCCGAAGGTACGTGAATTCGGCGATGCCTGCGCCAAATATCTGGATGTGCCCTGCGCCGTTCCGGTGGCCAGCTGTTCGGCGGGTCTGTTCCTGACCCTGAAGGCGATGGGTATCGGACCGGGGGACGAAGTTGTCCTGCCGTCGATGACGTTTATCGCGACCCTGACGGCGGTCGTGCACTGCGGGGCCAAACCGGTGTTGGCGGACATGGACCCGACCAATCTTGGCCTGGATCCGGATGCCTTTTCCCGCGCCATTACCCCGCGAACCAAGGTGGTCATTCCCGTTCATCTGGCGGGCCATCCCTGCCGCATCAGGGAAATCATCGATATTGCCTCGGCGCACGGCATCAAGGTCATGGAAGATGCCGCCCACAGCTTCGGCGCCGCCGTCGACGGCCGGCGTATCGGCAGTTTCGGCGACGCCACCGTCTTTTCCTTCTATGCCACCAAGTGCATTACCACGGGGGACGGGGGACTGGTCACCACGGCCAACGAGGAAATGGCGACCAAACTTCAGCTGCTCAGTTTTCACGGGATGGACGGCAATGCGTGGCAGCGATACGGAGACAAGGGACGCTGGTATTACGAGGTGGTGGCCCTGGGATATAAATTCCATCTGGGAGATCCGGCGGCGGCGCTGGGTATGGTCCAACTGGGCAGGTCGGACGCTTTCATGGCCCGCCGGGCCGGGATTGCCCGCCGTTTCAACGAAGCCTTCGCAGGTCTGCCGGGAGCCACTTTGCCCTCCGAAGCCGACTGGGCCACCCACGCCTGGCACCTGTACGTCCTGCGCCTGGACCCGGAAGTGATCACCCGGGGCAGGGACGGATTGATCGAAGATCTGACGGCGAACAAAATCGGAAGCTCGGTCCATTTCATCCCGCTTCACCATCACCCGGTCTTCCGCGAGGAGGGAGCCGAGTTCACCGCCCTGCTACCCGAAACCGAGAAATACTATGAGCAGGCGGTCAGCTTGCCGTTGTTTCCCGGAATGTCGGATTCCGATGTCGATGACGTGATCGAGGTGGTGACAGGCAGTGTCGGGCGGCGCGCGCGGTGACAGCTGCTGGTAACATCGGAAATCAGTTCCGACTCGAAATTTCCGAACGGGCTCCGGATGACTGGTCCGACCTGTTGTCCCGGGACCCGTCTGCCGAATACACCCAGACAAGATATTGGACGGAAGCTGTCTGCGCCCACCTGCCGCAGGCCCGCGCGGTCTGGTTGAGTCTGCGCCGGTCCGGCGTTCTGGTCGGTGGATTGAGCGCCGTGGAACGCACCGGCGAAAAGAAATTCAGGGGACTGATGCCCGGCCGTCGCCGGTTGGAAAGCAGTCTCGAGGGCACTTCGGGTGGGCCTCTGGTGGCCGGTGATCTCGAATCCCCGGAGCAGGACCACGCTTTCGGCATGTTGGTCGATGCCTATTCCGATCTGGAGTTGGGGTCCCTGGGAACCCGGGCCATGGTCCTGGATCCAACCCGGGAAAAACGCTTCGGGCCGCTGATGCAGAGTCTCCCGGGGTGGGTCAGGACGGATGTTTCCACTGCCGCCGTTTCTCTGGAGGGCGGTATCGAGCAGGTGGAAAAATCGCGTCTGGTCCGTACCAAACGCAACGAGCGCAATCGGGGGTTGCGGCGCGGGGTGGAGGTTTTTCCCACCGGCGACGTGGAATTGCTCCGTGAGTACTACGGAATCTACGCCCGGGCTTCGCGCCACTGGGGTGTCGAGCCATCACCCCTGACGCTGCTGGAAGCACTGCTGCAGGACGGTGACGACAGGGTGTTCTTCATATGTGTCCGGTTCGAAGGCAAGGTCATCGGGGGGCATCTGAATCTGCATTACGGTGACAGGATCCTGGCCTGGAACGGGGTGACGGATCCTGCCATGTCCCGTTCACATTTTCCGGCGACTCTATGTTTCTGGGGCGATCTGGTGGAAGCCTGCCAACGAGGCGCCGCCTGGCTGGACATGGGAGGAAGCGGGGGTGTGGGATCCCTGGTCGGGTTCAAGAAATATTTCGGCGCCGAACTGCAGATGCGGGGCCTCTACGTCCGGGATTCCCTGGCGGCCGGAATTTTGCGGCGCGGACGGGATGCCTGGCGCTCCAGGCCCGGAACCGCTACAACGGTCAGGTGGCACGATGTTGGGGCAGGATCCGGCAAAGGGGAAAGCCCGTGAAACTGGTCGAAGCCGGGGCCAAGATCCTTTTCAGTCGTGTCGGCCAGGTCATGGCCAACGCGATGGTGGTCCTGGTGGTGGCCAAGACCCTGGGTCCGGAAGGCCAGGGGCACTACAGCCTGACGGTGGCTTTGGCCATGTTGCTGGCCGCCCTGCTGGGTGGCGGCATGGGACTGGCGGCGGTCCCTCCATTGCGTCAGAACAAGGTTCCCGCAGCCCGCATGCTGAAGGCCCAGATGATCTGGGCTTCGGGAATGGTGCTGCTGTTTTTCCTTCTGGCCTGGTGGTCGACGGACGTCAACCCCGCCCGCGTACTCCAGGAAAGATTGGGCTGGTTTTCCGGTCTGGGATTCCTGGCGGCGGCGGCGGCCACGGGTTTTCTCGGGTTTGAAATATTTTCCTACGATCTGCTGGCGCGAGGCCGTCTGGTTGTCGGAGCGGCCGTCAACGGAAGCCGCGCTTTTGTCCACCTGCTCCTGATTCTTGCCCTGGGGTTGACAGGGTCCCTGACCTTCGGCCGTTCCGTGGGAGTGCTCGCCGTGGCCCAGCTGGCGGGAATGGTGGCCATGCTGATGATTCTTTTGCGGGAAATCCGCCGCCCCCTTCCCGACACCCGGGATGTCTCCATCCGTGAATTCATATCCCGCACCGGGGTGGCCGAGGATGACTCCGATGAAATCCCCTCGGATCTGGGACGCCGTTCATTGCCGGCCCTCATTCTATTCAACCTGCGGCGTGGTTGGTTGGGGCAGATTTCGGCGGTCGCCTATTTCCTGCTGCTGAGGTTGGATCAGGGCCTGTTGGAATATTATCGCGGTGCGGCCGAGGTGGGGATCTATTCCATCGCGGTTTACATGGGGGAGATGCTCTGGCTGCTGCCCGGGGCCCTGACGCCCCTGCTGGTCCACAGTTCCGCGGCCCACGCTTCGGACCCGGATCGCGACCGGACCGCCGCCCGCGCGGTCCGTATCGGAATCCTTTTGACCACGGCCGCGGGTCTGCCGCTGTTTTTCCTGGCCGAACCACTGCTGTCTTTGTTGGCCGGAGGCGAGTACCAGGGATCCGGGTTGGCCCTCCGCGCCCTGCTGCCGGGGATTGTGGCCTTTGCTCCGGGAGTGGTGTTGGCAGGCGATTTCATCGGCAGGGGCAAAGCCCACTGGAACACCCAGGCCAGCGTTCTGACCGTCCTGGTCGGTCTTGGCACAGGCATCCTCCTAATTCCCGGGTATGGTCCGGTGGGGGCCGCCTGGTCCAGCAGTATCGCCTATGCCTGTGGTTCGACGGTCATGCTGATCCGGTTCCGCCAGATCACCAAAATGTCCCTGCGTAGCCTCATTCTCGGCCGGACCTGACCCCGGTTTGACCTTCGGCAACTGAGCAATACCCCCTTTTACCATCTTCTTTCATTCCTTCTCCCTGGAAGCGGACAACTCACGTCGGCGGCTTTGGGTTGTGAACCACAAAATATTCCGTTAAATCAGGTGATTCAAGAAGGCAGGGGGAGGGCCAAATACCGCTAAAATGCTTTTTCACAATATGTTACATCAATAAAAACATGTCACATCCGGCCGTGAAAATAATGGCTTTTTTTTCACAAAGAAGGTTGACACCCCAGTGGGGGGCCGTTATTGTCCGGTGGTGACGGGTGGTGAATAAAAGTGATTTGTGGGGATTTTGGTGGCGAATTGCTGAAGAATTGCTGGAGGTCCAGACCAGCGGAATTGATGGCGGGGGCCGATGGATCGGCCAAAAAACGCAAGGATGCGAACTGACCCGCCATTAATTCCACAATTTGAGCATCGGAAACCCCAAAAACGACCGGAAAACTGGAAAATCATGGATTTCGACACGACGGCAAATGAAAACCAGGCTCCTGCCTTCACCTTTCACGGGTCCTATACCCGTGCGGTGGACGCCAAGGGCCGGTTCGCTTTGCCGTTTCGGTTCCGGCAAGGAGGCTCGGTTCCGGTCGAGGAGAAATACGTGATATCCCAGGGAGCGGACGGGTCCCTGAGTTTGCTGCCCTATGCCGTGTGGATCGACAATTTCAACCGGATGAGCCAGGGAAAACCCGGAAAAGATTCCCGCGCCAACAAACGTAAAATGTCCCTGGCCAGCACCACCGTGGAACCCGACAGCCAGGGGCGGGTGGCCGTTCCGGCCGGAACCCTGGCCAATTACGGGATCACCAAAAAAATCGTCGTGGTGGGAATGGGTTCCTACATGGAACTGTGGGATCCGGATTCCCTGGACAAGCTGAACGCCGGTTCCGACGAAGTCGATTCCGGGTTCATGGATGATTTCTACCGCTGACCTGCAAGCAGCGGTTGAAGCCCGGCGGCATGGAGGCCAGCCGGAGTAAGTCGGGCAGCGGGGCGCTGACGGATCGGCGCCCGCCCGACATCAGTTTCAGAATCGAACAGGACCGCATCTTGGACCAGCCCATGGAGGGGCGTCAGCAGGGAAGGAACCCGCATGCCGAGGGAGATGACCCGGCAGTTCGTCAGGCAGGAGGCCGCGGGCAGCCGATTGGAAATCGAAGTCAGACACAGGGAAAGGGCTGTCTGGGTCACTCTCTCGGGGATTCTGGATCGACAGGGCGTGGAACGTTTGATCAGCCGGGTCGCGCCCCGGCTTGCGCGCAGGGGCTGCCGGATCATTCTGGATGGAAGTCGGCTGAGCCATCTGGACTACCGCGCGACTCATAGCCTACTGGCCTGGCACCGCAAGCTGCGCGACCACCGTCATCAATTATTCCTGCAAAGTTGGAGCGATTATCTCAAGGCGATCCTGGTCATGGAAGACTGGGACCGTGAATTGGGCGCCATGCCCACCGAACCCTCGTCCTGGCGCCTGTTGGATGGGGCGCCCGCCGACAGGGCACCATGAACGATGCTCCGCATGTCCCGGTTCTCAAGGATGAGACACTCGGCCTTCTTCAGCCGGGGCAGGGAAAGCGGATCATCGATGGTACTTTCGGCTTCGGGGGACATAGTCTGGCCATGCTTGAGGCCGGGGCGGAAGTCCTGGGGTTGGACTTGGACTCAGTGGCGGTCGATACCTGCAGACGGATCTCGGGCGACCGCCACGGTCTGAAATGCAAGCAGATCTCCTTTCGTGACCTGGATGTCGCCATGGCTGACGTCGGCTGGGAAAAGGTGGATGGGGTCCTGCTTGATCTGGGGGTCAGTTCCTTTCAACTCGACGATCCCGCCAAGGGATTCAGCTACCGGGCGGACAGCCCACTGGACCTCCGTTTCGATCAGGAAAAAGGTATCACGGCGGCCGAGTTGCTTGCTGCCGGCTCCGAGGCCGAGATCGCCGATCTGATCTGGAAATGGGGCGAGGAAAGGGGCAGCCGCCGGATCGCTCGGGCCCTGGTCCGGGCCCGTGCCGAAGGGCCGGTGGATACGACTTTTAAATTGCGCGAGGTGGTTCAGGGGGTTCTGCCCAGGGGGAAGAAACCCGAACCTGTTCTCAGCAGGGTTTTTCAGGCGCTGCGCATCGCCGTCAACGAGGAACTCGACGCGCTTGCTGAAGTCCTGGCCAAATTGCCGGGGCTTTTGCATCCCGGTGGCGTCTTTGTGGTGATCTCCTACCACTCCCTGGAAGATCGATTGGTAAAGAGATTCATCGACCGGGAAAAACGTGACTGCCTGTGTCCTCCAGAAATTCCGGCTTGTGTCTGCGGGCATCACAAGGTCTTGAAGCCGCTGACGCGCAAGGCGGTCAGGGCTACACAACTGGAGGAGAGGCGGAACAGCAGAGCGCGCAGTGCCCGGTTGCGGGCCGCGGAAATCATCTGAAGGCTTTCGGCATTTGATGGGTCCGGAAGGGAGTCCGGGCCGGAAGAGGGTTGCAATATGTGGAAACCGGATATCAGTCTCAAATGCCCTGCGGGAAGTCAGACCCGGCGCTGCACCCGGACCATGGCTCACCGGCGGCGTCTCCTTGGAGGCCAGGTAACTCTTTCGGCTCTCGGCGCCCTTTGTCTGGGCCTTCTCATGGCCGGTTCCATCAATATTTCCAATCAGACGACCGCCCTGCGGACGGAGATCGCCTCGCTTGAGGCGCGCCAGGAGTTTCTGGAAGCCGGGAGCGGACATTTGCTGGCCCGGTGGAACGCCGCCACCAGCACCGAAGTGATCATACGCCGGGCCCGCGGGGAATTGGGTCTGGTGGTTCCCGATGCCCCGGGGCTGGTCCTGGTTCATGAAGAAGGTTCGCGGAAAAGCAACGGGTCCGGCCTGTGGCAAAAATTCCTGAGCCGGTTCGGGGGAGGCACTCCTGTCCAGGCGGCCGAAGATCAGGTTGGGCTGGTGGTCGGGACCATGGTTTCCCTGACACCACGCAAGGGACCGTTGGCGCTTGTACGGGCCGGAGTCGGGCCATGACGAACCGGGATAATGACAGGCGGCGATTCCGGACCCTGCGGATTCTGATGCTGTCGGCGGGAATTATCCTGGCCGGCCGTATCGTCCAGATCCAGGTTTTTGAACACGAAAAATATCGGGCCAAGGCGCTGAAACAGTGGGAGCGTTTGATTCCCGTCAAGGCGGAGCGGGGGAATCTGTACGATCGTCACGGTCAGCCCTTGGCCCTTTCCGTTACAACCTGGCGCATCGGGGTCTCCGGCGCGTCGGTTGAGGATTCCGGAGCCCTGGCGGTTCTGTTGTCCGATGTCCTCAGCGGGGATCGTGCCCGCATCAGGAAAAAAATCGCACGCGCGGGAAAATCACATGTGGTTCTGGCCTCGGATGTGGTGCTGACCTCCGAACAGAAATTGCGGCTGGAAAGAGACGGTCAGCAGGCGGTCACCCTGGATCGTTTGCCTTCGCGCCTGTACCCCACCGACGGGGTTGCGGCGTCCCTGATCGGCTTCCACCGCGAAGACCCCGATCAGACCGTGGCCACGGGCCTGGAACGCAGCCTGGACAACTATCTGGCGGGGCATCCCGGCAAGGCGCGGGAAATCAGGACCGCGAATCCCAACAAGAAAATGGGACGCGTGGAGATAGAAAAGGCCATCCATGGCCAGAGCCTTGCCCTGACCCTGGATACCGATCTTCAGCTCATATGCGAGGAAGAACTGTCCCGCGCCGTGAAGGAGTACGGAGCGGTCAGCGGCTCGGTCCTGATCCTGGATCCGGAAACCGGGGATATTCTGGCGACTGCCAGCTGGCCCCTGCTGAAAACCCGCCGCGGCAGGCATAGTGATCCGGCCATCTGGATCAACCGGAACTTCACCTGCCAGTATGAGCCCGGGTCGGTGTTCAAGATCTTCTCGGCCGCTTCTCTGTTGCGAAACAGCGCCATCGATACGGCCACGGTATTGAATTGCGACAATACCAAAAGCGAGAAGATCTACGTCCGCAATGATCGTGACCACTCCTACGGAAACCTGAATTTGATGGAAGCGTTTTCCTTGTCGAGCAACGTGTTTTTTGCCAAGGCCGTGGGCAACCTTCGCAAGAGCGAACTCTTCCGCGATCTGACGGACTTCGGTTTCGGCCAGCACACGACCCTGCCTTACGATGGTCAGCCCTCGGGTATTCTGCATCCTGTGGCATCATGGTCCGGGCGGTCGATGCAGACCATCGCCATCGGCCAGGAAGTGGCGGTCACGACCCTGCAACTGGGACTCGCCGTATGCAGCGTAGCCAACGGAGGCACCCTCTACGCCCCGCGCCTGATCAGGGAAGTCCTTGATGACAGGGGACGGGTCGTCGAGGAAATCCCCCCGGTGCCGTTGCGCCGGGTCATGGCTCCGGCCCTGGCGGAATTGCTGAGGACCGCCATGGGGCGCGTTGTCCTGGAAGGCACCGGGCAGGGGGCGGGCATGGACTGGATCACCACGGGCGGAAAAACCGGTACGGCCCAGAAAAGCAATGGGAAAAAGGGTTACACCCCGGGCGCCTACATCGCCAGTTTCGCGGGCATCGTGCCATTGGAGAACCCCCGGTTGGTTATCCTCACGGTTCTTGATGAGCCCAAGGGCTACCGCCATTATGCATCCCAGAGCGCGGTGCCCTTGTTCTCTTCCATCGTCAAGGGCATCCGGCGTTCCACGAACTGGCTGACCGACGTTCCCGGCGGACGCACTTCACCTTTCACTCCGCCGGACAAGCGGGAAATGGTGGCCGTGCCCGACGTGCTTCATCTTTCGGTGATTAAAGCCGCCCAAAGATTGGGGTCGGCGGGTTTCCAGGTGACGGGCGCGGAAAAGAACGGCGTGGTCATCCAGCAGATCCCTGCATCGGGCACCAGATGCCTGCCGGGACAGATGGTGGAGTTGGCTGTGGCCGATCCCAGTGGTGCAAGGGGAGCCGAATCTTCCCTCTGCCCGGATTTTTCGGGAATGAGCAATCGCCAGGTCAGCAGTCTGGCCGCGCGACTGGGAATGCCGGTCATCATCAAGGGTGTCGGCTATGCGGTTCGTCAAAGCCAGGGCGCCGGCGGGGTCACCGATGGACGTCCCGTCACCATAAAAATGGAAACATCGTGGCGTTGACCGTCGGCAGGCTCTGCTCCGGTCTTTCCGGCAGCAAGTTGACGGGAAATCCGGATGCAATCATAAAAAAAATCTCCTCGGATTCCCGTCAGGCAGCCCCCGGTACTTTATTCGTGGCGGTCCGGGGCACCGGTGGTGACGGTCAAGATTATCTGGAAGATGTCATTGCCCGGGGTTGCCGTGCCCTGGTCATCCAGAAAGACCGTCAGGAAACAGTTTTCCCTCTTTTGAAGGACTTTGACGGAACCGTGGTGGTTGCGGAACGTACCCGGCCCCTGCCCGCCCTGTTGGGTCGCATCCTCAACGATGAACCGGATCTGAAATTGTGGACCGCCGCGGTAACGGGGACCAACGGGAAAACCACGGTCTCGTTTTTGATGCGGGAAATGCTGGGCCGGTTGCATGGACCATGCGGCATGCTGGGGACCGTAGCCTACGATGACGGCCGGATCTCCGAACCGGCGCCTTTGACAACTCCGGCAGGTCCGGTTTTCTACACTTGGCTGGAGCGCATGGTTGCCAATGGCTGTCGCAGCGTGGCCATGGAGCTATCCTCCCACGGACTGGACCAGGAAAGAACGGCGGGCCTGGGACTCGACGTGGCGGTCATGACGAATATGGGACGGGACCATCTGGATTATCACGACAGTCCGGCGGATTACCTGGCGGCCAAGGCGGACATCATGAAACTTCTGCGCGCGGGCGCGGACAATGAAGGCGTCGGGCGGCCGGGTGTTCTGGTGATCAACAACGACGACCCGCAGTTGGCGGGACTCGATACTTCCACGGTGGAGACGGTGGGGTTCTCCTGCCGGCCGGCTGGGGGCGAATCGCCGCCGGCGGACCTGCGTGTCCTGTCCGCCCATCTGGATTTGAAGGGAACGCGGCTCGAACTGGATTGGCGCGGGCAGGGGCTGATAATCGACAGCCCCCTGGTGGGGCGTTTCAACGTGGAAAACCTGACGGCTGCCTTGGCGGCGGGAATTGCCCTGGGACTGGATGGAGCCGACTGCGCGGCGGCTTTGGGCGGCGTGCCCCAGGTTCCGGGACGCCTGGAAAGGTTCGTTCTGCCCAATGGCGCCCTGGCGGTGGTGGATTACGCCCATACCCACGATGCCCTGGCGGCCGTGTTGCGGGCCTGTGACGAACTCAACGATCAGCGCCTGTTGGTGGTATTTGGTTGCGGCGGGGATCGTGACCGCGGCAAGCGCCCCCTGATGGGACGCGTCGCGGCAATGGAAAGTGACCTGGCCTGGATTACATCGGACAATCCCCGCAGCGAGGAACCGGGGGGTATTTGCCGAGACATCATCGAGGGTTACGATGAAGTTCCCGATCCCCGCTCGGCCGCCCGGGAAATGGTGATCGACCGTGCCGAAGCCATTGAAAGAGCCCTCGCCGCGGCGGAACCGGGGGATATCGTCGTGGTCGCGGGCAAGGGTCACGAGGATTACCAGTTGATCGGAGGACGCGTCATCGATTTGGACGATCGCGTCATCATCACCGATTGGATGAAACGGAATCCGGCTCATGGGTAAGGAATTGTACAGCGCAATCCAGGCGGCGAAGGACCTTTCCGATGCCGGATTGTTGACCGGAATGGTGGCGCCCGGTCCACGGGGACCGGAAGTTCGCGGCCCGGATGATCCGGGAGACGCACCGGGGGGCGGGTTTGCGGGAGCGGGTCTCGATTCCCGGGCCCTGGCCGAAGGTCAGCTCTTCGTGGCGATAAAGGGCGATCATGCCGACGGCCGCGATTATATCGGCGCCGTGGTCGGCGCGGGGCATTGGGTTCTCGCTGAACATTCAATTGATGATCCCCAAAAAGATCCGACCGGCCTCCAGGTGATGTCCCCGGGCTCGGGAGTGCTGTTGACCCGTGATCCGGCGGCCGCGTTGGCCTGTCTGGCGGGAAAGTGGCGGAGCCGGTTTGATCTGCGGGTGGCCGGGGTTACGGGCACCAACGGAAAAACAACGACAAAGGACCTGTTGGCAGCGATCCTCCGCGGCGCGGGTCCCACTTGCGCCACCGAAGGAAACTTCAACAACCGCCTGGGTATGCCCCTGACCATCCTGGGCATGACGGCTGACCACCGGTACGCCGTGATCGAGATGGGGGCTTCGGCCGTGGGAGATATCGCCCGGCTGGCGCCCCTGGCTTCTCCCCGAACGGGTGTGATTACCAACGCATCCGCGGCCCATTTGGCGGAATTCGGTTCTCTCGAAAATATCATCCGGGGCAAGGGCGAACTTCTCGACGTTTTGCCTGCCGATGGCTGCGCGGTCCTGAATGCCGACAGTCCCGGATTCGCTGAGTGGAAGGACCGGGCTCCCTGTCCGGTGGTGTCCTTCGGGCGGACAAAAGCCGATCATGTGTGGCGGTGGCGGCCCGGGGGGGGCGACGAAATGCCCCAGGTCGAGGTGGACGGACGGAAATGGTCCGTGCCGCTTCCGGGCGAGCACAATGGAGCCAACCTGGCGGCGGCCCTTCTGGTCGCGCGGTCGTTTGGTCTGGGTGACGAGGCCATCGAAAGGGGGCTGGAAAATTTTATCGGTTCCGCGCATCGCGGCATCCTGTTGGAGATCGGCGGCCGCCTGATCCTGGACGACAGTTACAACGCCAACCCGGTCAGCATGGTGGCGGCGGGGGCGTCGGTGGGACGATTGCCGGGCGGCGGCCGCACCGTGGCGGTCCTCGGGGCCATGGGAGAGCTGGGAGCCGAAAGCGAGGCCATCCATGAACGAACCGGCCTGGAACTGGCGAACGGCCCCGTGGAGATCCTGATCGCCGTGGGGGAAAATGCCCATCCGCTCGGGACAGGCTTTGACGCGGGCGGGGGAGTCAGTCATTATTGCGCGAACCTGGAAGAGGCCGCCACACTGGCGGCCACAATCACGCGTGCGGGAGACCGGCTGTTGATCAAGGGATCACGCAGCACGGCCATGGAGGATATTCTCCCGCTGCTTGCCACGGCATTCCGGAAGAACTGAAGGCAGGGAGGCCATGTTTTATCATCTGCTTTATCCACTGAGCGAATACTGGTCCGTCCTCAATGTATTCAAGTACATCACCTTCCGTTCCTCCTACGCCACGGTCACGGCCCTGTTGATTTGTTTCATTTTCGGGAACTGGGTCATCGGCAAGCTGGAGGCCCTGCAGATCGGCGAGACGATCGACTCGGACGGTCCGGAACATCATCAAAAAAAAGCGGGCACCCCGACCATGGGCGGAGTGCTGGTGATCGCGGCGATTATCATTCCGACCCTTCTGTGGGCGGACCTGAGCAACCGGTACGTGCAGTTGGCCCTGGTGGGAACCCTGTGGATGGGGGCCATCGGGTTTATCGATGATTATCTGAAGGTCGTCAAAAAGCGGCCCAAGGGAATGATCGGCCGCTTCAAGCTGGTGGGCCAGGTCAGCTACGGTTTGATCCTGGGGGGGGTCATGGTTTTTGGAGGAGACGGCGGGTCGGTCATTACCAGCACCAGTGTCCCTTTCCTCAAGGATGTCCTGATCAACTGGGGTTGGCTGTATATCCCCCTGGTCATTCTGGTGGTGACCGGAACGAGCAACGCGGTCAATCTGGCCGATGGTCTGGATGGTCTGGCCATCGGGCTGAGCGCCCTGGCCTTTGCCGGATTCGCGGTCATCGCCTACCTCAGCGGTCACAGCGTTTTTGCCGAATACCTGAATCTGCTCTACCTGCCCGAGGTCGGTGAACTGACCGTCTATTGTGCCGCGGTGGTGGGTGCGGGAATCGGATTCCTGTGGTTCAACGCCCATCCCGCCCGCATTTTCATGGGCGATACAGGGAGCCTGGCATTGGGCGGGGCCCTGGGCACGGTGGCCATCATGGTAAAAAAGGAATTTCTACTCGTCGTGATCGGCGGGATTTTCGTGGCCGAAGCGGTTTCGGTCATGATGCAGGTGACCTGGTTCCGGCGGACCGGGGGCAAAAGGTTGTTTCGCATGGCTCCCCTGCACCACCATTTCGAATTGAGCGGCTGGTCTGAAACCCAGGTCGTGGTGAGATTCTGGATAATCGGAATCCTGCTGCTGCTGGTGGGAATGTCGTCCCTCAAGCTTCAATAGAGAGCAGGCGATGCGAACCTTCGATGATAAAACCTGCTGGGTCGTGGGGCTGGCCCGCAGCGGCTGCGCCGCCGGTGGTCTTCTGCGCCGGCATGGGGCGCGGGTCGTCGGGATCGACGACGCCGACGAGGCGGCTGTGCGGCTCCGCTGGCGCAATGAGGGCCTGGAACAGTTGGCCGCATCCGCTTTCGATGACCTTCTCACCGGGGGCGACCGGCCCTTGGCAAAGCCGGATCTGGTGGTGGTCAGTCCGGGGGTCCCGCTTGATAATGCCCACCTGGCCACTCTGGCGGCCGGGGTTCCGGTCATTGGAGAACTCGAACTTGGGGCCCGGTTTTGCCGGGCCGAAATGGCGGCCATCACCGGCACCAACGGCAAGACGACCACCACGGAAATGGTGGCTCATCTGGGACGCCGGGCCGGGCGCCGGGCCGAAGCCCTGGGGAATGTGGGCCGACCCCTGTGCCTGGTGGCCGAGGAACTGGAACCGAACGATCTGGCAATCCTGGAAGTGTCCAGCTTTCAACTGGAGTCGGTTAAGGATTTCTGTCCCCGCGTGGGGGCGGTCCTGAATCTGGCCCCGGACCATCTGGACCGGTATCCGGATCTTGCCGGTTATTTCCGGGCAAAAAGGACCCTGGCGGATATCCTGCCCGCCTCAAGCGCCTTCGTCACCTGGACCGGGTGTCCCGAGGCCATGGGGTGGACAACTGCGGCCCGCCGCGTCCTGTTTGGTTCCGCGGAAGGTGGAGCCCACGTCTTTTTCCGGGATGGCTGTCTCTGGGTGACGATCGAAAACAACGAGCAGCCTCTGGTTGAAGTTTCGGCGCTGTCCCTCCAGTCACCTCCCAACCTGTTGAACGCCCTGGCCGCCGCCACGATCGGATTGGCTCTGGACCTGGACTCCGAAGCGGTGGCTTCGGGACTGCGGGACTTCCCGGGCCTGGCCCACCGCCATCAACTGGTGGCGCGGCACGGCGGCGTGAAGTTCGTGAACGACACCAAGGCCACCAATGTCCACGCGGTCTGCGCGGGACTTGCGGGTTTCCCCGAGCCGGTGATCCTCATTGCAGGCGGCAGCGGCAAGGGCGAGGACTACGCGCCTTTGCGAAAAGTGATGGACATGGTCCGGCATGTGGTGTTGATCGGTGAGGAGGGCCCGGCCATCGGACGTGTGCTGTCGCCGGTGGTGCCGACGAGTGAGGCCGGCTCCATGGATGAAGCCGTTCTCCTGGCTGCGGATCTGGCTGCGGATCTGTCCGCGGGATCCATTGGGTGTGAGGTGGTTGTTCTGCTCAGTCCCGCCTGCGCCAGTTTTGACATGTTCGCCAACTATGGAAAACGCGGCGAAGCCTTCGCCGCCGCCGCAATCAAAACCGGAGCCGAACCGGTGGAATGATGGATGTTGGCGGAGGCGCCGGCTTGATGAAACGGGTGGTTTCCTGAAATCCGGCAGACCAGGGAGGGTCGGGAATGAACAGACGATTGAGAGGATTTACCGCCAGTCTGGAACACTCCGACCGGTTTTTGCTGGGGTCGGTGGGGGTCCTCCTGTTCATTGGTATCTTTGTGGTCTACGTCGCCGGAAGCTACAACCGCGCGGCTTATTCTTCCCCCCTGGGACAGCATTTTATCGTTGCCAAGCACCTGTTCATGATCGGGGTGGGGGTGGTAATGATGATCGGTCTGATGAACCTCGACTACCGCTGGTTTCGGCATCAGTGGGTCAATTGGGGCGGACTCGGTCTCACCTACAGCCTGGTTGCCTGGACCCTGATTGTTGTACGTTACGATCCCGATGGGGACAGAATCATCAACCGGTGGGTGACCATCGCCGGGTTTTCGTTCCAACCGGTAGAGATGGCGAAGCTGGCCATGATATTTTTTCTGGCCGAGCGCCTGACAAACCAGGGACCCGGCCGCCAACTGACCCCGAGGCAAATGGGCCGGGCCTTGATCCTGGGACCGCTGCCCCTGCTGGTCCTTCTTGTCCTTCAGCCCAATTTCGGCAACGCCATGGTGATCATGGGTGTGACCCTGGTGCTGCTGTACGTGGCCGGCGTTTCCGGAAAATGGCTGGCCTGGTTTCTGGCGGCCCTGCCCGTCCCGGCGGGGATCTGCTACCTTGTCATTCCCAAAATCCACAAGCGGGTGGACACTTTCATCCAGGGGATTCTGGAAGGCGATTTCGGTTACCAGGTGAACCAATCCCTGATTGGTCTGGGCGGGCCGGGCTGGAAGGGCGCCGGAATTGGGCAGAGCCACAACAAATTTTCCTTCCTTCCTGAATCCCATACCGATTTCGCTTTTTCGGTGCTGGGCGAGGAGTGGGGTCTGTTCGGAACCATGATGGTGGTGGCCATGGTGATCCTTTTCGCCTGGCGGGGGTACGGCATCGCCGCCCGGGCGGCTGATCCCTTCGGCAAGGTGGTGGCCGCCGGTCTGACTACGGGCATTTCCATTTACGGCGTTGCCAACATCGCCATGGTTACTGGTATATTCCCCGTGGTGGGGGTTCCCCTGCCATTTGTCAGTTTTGGCGGGACAGCCATGATCGCGGCCCTGGCCTCGGTGGGCATCCTTTTGAATATCGAGCGCGGCAGCCGTTCCTATCAGGTCTGGAAACGGCGCTGGGACAGGAGCGGAACCGCATGACCCCAAGTCCGCCTGTCCGTGTCCTGATCACCGGAGGTGGAACCGGGGGACATGTCTATCCGGGATTGGCGGTGGCCGGCGCTTTGGAAAATCTCGCTCCGGGATCGGATATCCGGTTCGCGGGCACCAAACGAGGCATCGAGTCGGTTCTCGTTCCCCAGGCAGGTTACCGGTTCACGACCTTGCCGGCCTCGGGATTACGCGGCCTCGGCGGCAAGGCCCGGGTTCTGTTTGTCTTCAATTTTTTCCTGGGCTTTTTACGCAGTGTGTTGATGTTACTGGTGTGGCGACCCCGCGTCGTACTCGGCACCGGAGGCTATGTCAGCGCGCCGGTGATGTTGGCGGCCCGGTCGCTTGGCATTGTCTGCGCCCTGCAGGAACAAAACGCGATCCCCGGATCGACCAACCGTCTGGTGGCCAGGTGGGCCCGTCGCATTTACCTGGGATTCGGGGCGGCGGCCCGGTTCTTCAAGGCCGACCGGTGTCTGGAAACAGGCAATCCCGTACGGGCCGAGTTTCTTGCCGAGGTGGGAGAAGACCCACCGGTGGAATCCGGAAGCGTGAAACACCTTTTGATTTTCGGCGGCAGCCGGGGCGCCGCGACTCTCAACGCCGCGGTCATCCAGGCGGCCGGTGCCTGGGGCCGGCGGGAGGATCTGGCGATCCTGATCCAGACCGGTCCCGCGGAGCATAAGGCAGTCGCCACGGCTTTTGGCGAAGCGACTCCGGACAGGATCAGGGTCGTGCCCTATATCGAGGAAATGGCCGTGGAACTGAAGCGTGCCGATATCGTGGTTTCCCGGGCGGGAGCCATGACCCTGGCCGAACTCCAATGCGTGGGACGCCCCGCGGTCCTGGTTCCGTTTCCCTTCGCGACGGACGACCACCAGCTTCTCAACGCGGAGGATTGCGCCCGGGCCGGGGCCGCGGTGGTTCTGAAGGATGACCAGTGCGACGGTGAAGCCCTGGTTCGCCTGGTGGATGAATTGCTGAACGATACCGGCCGCCTGAGGGAAATGGCTGAAGCCGCGGCTGGTATGGCCCGTCCCCGTGCTGCCATGGATATCGCCGAAGATCTGTTGCAACTGGCCGCGGGATGACGACCCGGGCCTGACCAAGTCAAGAGAGAGGATTGGATTCTTGTCCCGCAATCTGCCCCCCCATCAGCCCCGTAACATGTTCCGCCGGATGTTCCGCAATACACGGCATATCCATCTGGTGGCCATTGGCGGCATCGGCATGAGCGGAATCGCCGAAGTTTTGCTGAATCTCGGTTTTACCGTCAGTGGAAGCGATCTGCACCAGACAGCGGTCACCGACCGGTTGGCCGATCTGGGAGCCGGTATTTTCATCGGCCACGACCCGGAAAACATCAAGGGGGCGGATGTCGTGGTCCGGTCCTCCGCCGTAACCGAAGCGAACAGCGAAGTCGACGCCGCCCGCAACCAGCGGATTCCGGTCATTCGCCGCGCGGAAATGCTGGCCGAACTCATGCGGCTCAATTACGGGATCGCCGTGGCGGGTTCCCACGGCAAAACCACCACGACCAGCCTGGTGGCCGCGGTCCTGGCCGCCGGCGAACTGGATCCGACGGTTATCGTGGGCGGACAGGTCAAGGCCATGGGATCCAACGCGGTCCTGGGGGCGGGGGACCATCTCGTGGCCGAGGCCGATGAAAGCGACGGGACATTTCTCCACCTGACGCCGACGATTGCCGTGGTGACGAACATCGACCACGAACACGTGGATTTTTATCCGGACATGGACTCCCTGCGGGACGCTTTCCGCAAATTTCTCCTGGGTGTTCCGTTCTACGGAGCCTGTGTCCTGTGTGTCGATGACCCGGAAGTCCGGGCCCTGTTGCCGCACCTGGACCGCAAAATCATGACCTACGGATTGAGCGAAGAGGCGGAGATCCGGTCCGACCCGGGTGTGATAGTCACCGGCGACTTCGGCCAGGAGGCCGTGGTCTGGGCCTTCGGCCAGGAGTTGGGCACCATCCGTTTGCAGCTCCGCGGCCGGCACAACCTCCAGAACGCGCTGGCGGCCGTGGCGGTGGGGCTTGAGCTGGGTGTTCCCTTCGAAAAGATCGCCCGGGGTCTGGCGGACAGCAGCGGGGTGGGCCGGCGTTGCGAAGAGCACGGCGATCACGGCGGTGTGCTGGTGGTGGATGACTACGGACATCATCCCACCGAGGTTTTGGCCATCATGGAAGTGGCCCACGAATTCGAACGTCCGGTGGCGGTCCTCTTTCAGCCCCACCGGTTTTCCCGAACCGAAATGTTCGCCCGCGAATTTGCCGACGCCCTGGCTTCGGCAACCACCGTGGGACTGCTTCCCGTCTATCCGGCCGGTGAAGAGGCGCCTCCCGGCATCGACAGTGGATTGATCGCGGGCCATTTGAAGGAGAAGGGTCTGGACCGGGTGAGCCTGCTGCCTGGTCCCGAGGCCATCAATTCGTGGCTCGATTCCGAGGCGCCATCGGGCAGCCTGGTTCTCACCCTCGGAGCGGGGGATATCGGGCGCCGGGTAGCGGATATCTGCAGCCATCTGGACGAAAGATCCGCGCGGTGAGCCGCTATGCCGAGCGGCGGACTCCCCGGCGTTCACGGATCGGGTCCGTTCTGAAGTATTCGGCCGGGTTTCTGGTTCTGGCCACAGCCGGTTTTGGTGTCTGGTGGATCTTGACCTCGTCCACTTTCGCCGTGGGGCGGGTCGAGTCCGGCGCCTACCGTTTTACTTCCCAGGCAGAACTCGAAGACGCTTTTTCCGAATTCCTCGGCCAAAACATCTGGACCCTTTCCACCGATGATATTGCCGTTCGTCTGGAGACCCTGCCCTGGGTCCGGGACTTGAGGGTGCGGCGGTCCCTGCCCAATACCATTGAAGTGGATTTCCGGGAATGGCGTCCCCTGTGGCAGGTATCGGAAATCAAAGGCGTCCGGACCACCGGCCTGCGTCCTCTGGTCATGATCGGGGACGGACGGATTCTGGAGTTTCCCGCCCACGTGGTCATGGCCGGTCTGCCGGTGCTCGTCGGAGTGCCCGCCGTCCGCGAGGGTGACGACGGTGTTCTGCGGGTGGAAAAAAACCACATGGATGAAATCATGGAACTGATTTTAGCCATGGAGGATGCGGGGCTCGAATCCGTTAGCCCGGTTGATTTTGTTGTTGCCCGTGATGAAGGATACGCTATCGTCCTGCAAGACAAGCGGGGAATCCTGATGGTCGGCAGGGAGGAATTTTCCGACCGTCTGAACCGCTACATGACCGCCCGTGATTATCTGGACCCCGGTCTGGAAATCGACTTGCGGTTCAAGGACAGGTTGACCGTCAAGGAATCTCCGGCCCTCAGGGAGTGATGGCCGCTGGCATGTTTGGAGAATGGAGTCGGCATGAGTCAGGGAAGACTGATTGTCGCTTGTGATTTCGGCACGACCACGTTTCGTGCCCTCGTCACGGAGACCACGGAAAACGGCGACCTCGAGATAATCGGGTTTGCCCAGGAAAAAGCCGAAGGATTTCAGGACGGGGACTTCGTCGACCTCGGCAAGGGCAGCCGCTGCGTCGCCCGGACCATGCGGCAACTGGAAGCCGATTCCGACATCTACGTCACCGGTTTCACCTACAATATTTCCGGATCCCATCTGCACAGCGTACGCGCCACCGCCCAGGTCCCCATCGGACCCGGCCCTCGGCCAATCCGCGAAAATGATCTCGAGGAAGCGCGTTTGCGGACCCGGTCCATGTCCATCCCCTTCGACAACAAGATCCTGGCCGTCACCCCCGTGGAATACGCGGTGGACAGGGTGCGCGGCATCGTGGATCCCCTCGGCCGGATGGGCAGCCAGCTCGAGATGCAGGCCCACCTGATCACCGGTTCGCGGAGCGTTTTACACAACCTCGAAAACGCCATCGAAACGGCGAAGTACAAACCTCTCGGTGAAGAAGTGGATGTCCTGGCCACCGGCCGTTCCCTGCTGGGCCCGGCGGACCTCGAGCAGGGTGTCATCCTGATCGATGTGGGTGGCCTGGCCACCAGTTGGGCTGTCTACCGCAAGGGCGCGATCGTCGCCAACGGGATGGTCCCTCTGGGCGGCGAACACCTGACGTCGGACCTGGCCCACGGCCTGCGGATTTCCACCCGGGAGGCGGACCGCATCAAGGTCGAGCGCGGAGTTGTCCTGCGCAGCCTGGTGGACGAGGTGTCCATCCAGGTCCTTTTCGAGGAGGAACGGCCGGAGGGAACGCCGGGTCTGATCGCGGCCATCCTGGAACCGAGGGTGGAGGAAATTTTCACTTTCGTGAAAAACGATTTCGGCGATCTTCGCGAATTGGCCGGCCTCGGGGCGGGGGTTGTTTTGACCGGGGGAGGCAGCCTGTGCAAGGGCACCCGGCAGCTCTGTGAAGAAGTTTTTGACCTGCCGGTAAAAAGACGCCATCTGCCGGACGGTTTGATCGGCGCGGAGCGCCTGCCGGAAGGCCAATGGGCTTCGGTTCTGGGATTGAGCATGTGGGCGGCCCAGGATGCCGAAGGATTCACCGCCAATGAGCCCGGAGACGGATCCAACGGAATTTTAAACAAGTTGCGCGGTTTTTTCGGGGGCTCCGATGACGATGACGCCATGGCGGCGGAGGCTTGATCCCGGCGGATTTGCAGCGAAATGTTGGAAATCCGGAATAAATGTCAAAACGGGAAAAATAGTGCTTGGCTGCCGTTGGATCATGTGCTAGTTAAGTGGAAGACACATTTTTTGCAGGGTCAGTTGCCCAACTCAAGGAGGAGGCGGGTATCATGATGTTTGAATACGCTGAAGACATTGAACGTTTGGCTGATATCA
>JAUVII010000063.1 GCA_030592845.1 Candidatus Krumholzibacteriia bacterium
ACGGGATCCTGCAAACCAGCATCCGCCAGAAGGGCGACGAGTTCATTGTCCCGCCAGCCCTGATGGCACTGGATGTACCGCTTCAGGTTACCCGATTGTTGCTCAATGATCCAGTGGACATGAACCTCGGTGCGCTCGGTCTCGTCCCAGTGGAATTCCTGCAGCCACAGGTGGGGTTCGTCGCAGAACACGGATTTATCGTGGGCGGACCAGTCGGTGCCGTTTTCCATGACGAAGATGTCCCAGGGCTGGTACTCGAGCACGAACAGGCCGCCGGGTTTGAGGCAGGCGGCCAGTTGGGGCAGGAATTTCGTCGCGACTTCGGGCTGAAAAGAATGGAATTCGCCGAACCAGAAGGTGATGGTATCGAATGTGCCCACTTGCTCGGGGAAATCTTCGGGCAAGGCGGTCAGGTCGGCGTGCAGGAAGCGGCAGTCCAGGTTTTCGGTTGCCGCGGTGGATTTGGCCCAGTCCAGGGGGGCGGGGGCGAAATCGAAACCTGTGGCCTGGTAGCCGCGCCGCGCCAGTTCGTGGCAATACAGGCCCGGGCCGCAGCCGACATCCAGGATGTGGGGGTCTGGACCGGCGGTTGGTTCCAGCTGGGCGGTCAGCCAGTCGAGGTGACGTGAGATGACATCAAGGGTGCGGCTGGCCATGTGGGTTGACGGGTCCAGGTGGACATCCAGCATGCGGCGGCTGAATTCAGGGTCGTGCCAGGGAATTTGGCCGCCGTTGGTCCAGGCGCGGATGGGGCGTTCGGCGGCCAGGATTCTGGAAATTGCTTTTTGATGGGCCTCGTTTGCGGACATGGGATCTGGTCGTTCCTTTTTCAGGAGAAGGGAAGTTATCCCCAGTCATTGTTGATAACCGGTCCGTTACAGGCAAAGGAATTGCGACACGGTCAGGAGGGATTATCCCTGCCGGTGGCGGGGTTTTCCACCTCATTTCGGAATTGTCCCCGGGTTTTTCCCCAGCCACCAAGGGGTCATCCACGAGTTGTCCCCGGTTTATCCACAGGATTGTGGCTGTCACACCAAGCTCTGGGTGGGGTTCGGGTCCACATCATGATAAATTGGGATCCTGGGTAATACGGTGCTAAATTTTGCCGGATTCCCGTCCCTTATTTTGCCTCAGGAGATGATTTGGAAGTCCAACAACAACCCAACGACCCCCGCCAGGGAAAATCCACCTACGGCTACGACCGCATGGCCGGAGGCCGCCAGCAGCCCTTCAGCGAAGAAGCCGAACAGGCCGTGCTCGGCGCCGCCATGGTCGACAAGGAAGCGGTGGGTCTGGCCCGCGAAAAAATCGATTTCCCCGATTTCTACCGGCTGGAACACCAGCTCATCTTTCGGGCCATGTGCAATCTGTACGAAAATGATCAGGCCGTCGATCCCATCACCGTGGCCGATCTGCTGGAGAAATCCTCCGAACAATTCCTGGACAAGGCCCAGCAGAAGATGTACCGCGACAAGGATCTGATGGAGATCGTCGGCGGGATGGATTTCCTGATCGACCTGGCGGGCATGATGGGCACCGCGGCCAACGTGACCTACCACGCGGGCATCGTGCGCGAAAAAGCGGTGCTGCGTAACCTGATCTCCGTCTCGAACACCATCGCCGCCGAGGCCTTCGAAGGCGCCGACGAAGCGGGCAAGATCCTGGACCGGGCCCAGGGAAAAATCTACGACATCAGCGAAGATACCCGGGTCGGAGGATTCGAACCCGTCGACCTGATCGTTCCGGGCACCTTCAAGTCCATCGAAGAGGCCTTCCAGAACAACGACGACGTGACCGGTCTGCGCACCGGGTTTGCGGAAATGGATCGCAGACTGGGCGGCCTGCAGAAATCCGACCTGATCATCCTGGCGGCGCGGCCCTCCATGGGCAAAACGAGTTTGGCCCTGAACCTGGCCTACAACGTGGCGGTGAACGAGGGCGTGGGCGTGGGCATCTTCAGTCTGGAAATGGCGCGCGAACAACTGGTGATGCGTATGCTCGGCAGCAGCGGATCGTTCAACCTGCACAACCTGCGTCGGGGCAAGCTGCGGGCCGAAGACTGGCCGCGGCTGACCCAGGCCTGCGAGCAGCTGTCCCAGGCGCCCATCTACATCGACGACAACAGCGGCATCTCGGTACTGGAAATGAAAGCCAAGGCGCGGCGTCTGAAGCAGCAGCACGGCCTGGGCCTGATCGTCATCGATTACCTGCAGCTGATGAGCTCGCCCGGCCGGGTCGAGAACCGGCAGCAGGAGATTTCGGCCATCAGCCGTAACCTGAAGGGCATGGCCAAGGATCTGGACGTGCCGGTGCTGGCGTTGAGCCAGCTTTCGCGCGGGGTCGAAGCCCGCGGAGACCACCGGCCCATGCTGAGCGATCTCAGGGAATCCGGCGCCCTCGAACAGGACGCCGACGTGGTGCTGTTCATCTTCCGCGAAGAAGTCTACAAGCCCGACGATGAGACCGTGCGCAACATGGCCAGCATTATCATCGGCAAGCAGAGGAACGGGCCCATCGGGCAGTTCGACCTGCACTTCCACAAAGAGTTCACGCGGTTCAATGATCTTGCCAGATGACGCGCCCGTGAACGCCCCGAACCTGCACCTGGTCGACCTGGACCAGGACCTGCCCGGCCAGCGGCGTTTCATCAGCTGCTGGGTGTCCGTAAGCGAGGATCTGGTCTTCATCGTCGATCCGGGTCCTCCTTCGACCGCCGACCACCTGGTCGCCCGGCTGGAAGATCTGAAAGTTTCCCGCCTGGATTTTATTCTCCTGACCCACGTGCACCTGGACCACGGCGGCTGCACCGCGCACATTCTCGACCGATGGCCCGAAACCAGGGTTGTCTGCCACGAAAAAGGCCGGCCCCACCTGATCGATCCCTCCCGGCTGTGGCGCGGATCGCTCGAAGTTCTCGGTCACAAAGCGGAGGTCTACGGAGAGCCTGCTCCGGTTCCCGCCGCCGCCCTGACGGATTTTGATGAACTGGCAGCAAGGGGTGTGGAGACTATTCCCACGCCCGGACACGCCGCTCATCACGTAGCCTTCAGGCATGGCGACAACCTTTTTCTCGGCGAGTCGGCGGGAACTTTTTCGGACCTGGACGCCGGCCCCGGCGGTGATGATTTTTATCTGCGGCCCGCCACCCCGCCCCGCTTTTTCCTCGATGTGGCAAAGGATTCGCTCGAACGTCTGCTGGCCCTGGATCCACTGCCGCGAAGGGCCCTTTTCGCCCATCACGGTGAATTCACGGGCGACGTCCGCAGTCTGTTGACAGTGGCGCGGGATCAACTCATCCTGTGGGTGGCCACGGCGGACGCGGTTTTGGCCGACCTCCGGGGGCTGCCCCATTCGGAGCAGCCAACCGACCAGGAAGATTTCATGGACATGATCACGGCCCGGCTCACCCGGGTTGACCCTCATTTCGCCCGGGGCGCAGCCCTGCCCGCGGACATACGGGAGAGGGAGCGGGATTTCACCCGTCAAACCCTGCGAGGAATCCTGGGATATCTGAGGAGCTGACCGATGGGTATCGCGGCGGACATCGCCATTATCGTCACCGCGGGACTCGTGGGCGGCCTGATCGCCCACCTGCTGCGTCAGCCCCTGATCCTGGGCTACATCGCCGCGGGAATCATGCTGGGCCCGGTCAGTTCCAACGCCTGGATCAACGACCCCCACGACATAGAACTTCTCGCCGAGGTCGGGGTGGCCCTGCTCCTGTTCGCCCTGGGCATTGAATTCTCCCTGAAGGAGCTGCGACCGGTCCGCAAAATCGCCCTTCTCGGTACGCCCATTCAGCTTCTGATCATCCTGGGTGTGGGCCTGGGCATCGGGAAGGTGCTGGGTTGGCCCTGGACGGAGTCCGTCTGGTTCGGCGCCTGCATTTCCCTGTCCAGCACCATGGTCGTTTTGAAAACCCTGCAGAGCCAGGGCCGCCTGGGCACCCTGTCCAGCCGGGTGATGATAGGGATGCTCCTGGTTCAGGATCTGGCCCTGGTACCCATGCTGGTCATCCTGCCCGAACTCCATGATTTTCAGGCGAACCTGCCCAATCTGGGCCTGGCCCTGCTGCGCGCCGGGCTCTTTCTGGGGCTGATGGTCCTGGTCGGCACCCGCCTGATCCCCCGCCTGATGGTTCTGGTCAGCCGGTCGGGGAGCCGGGAGCTCTTCCTGCTGACGGTCACGGCCCTGGGACTGGGGATCGGCTACGCCACCTTCAAGGTGGGCCTGTCCTTCGCCTTCGGGGCCTTCATGGCGGGCATCGTGCTCAGCGAATCGGAGCACAACCACCAGGCCCTGAGCGATATCATTCCCCTGCGCGATATTTTCGGACTGCTGTTCTTCGCCTCGGTGGGGATGCTGCTCGACCCGGTCTACCTGAAAGAGAATCTGCTGCTGGTCCTGGGGCTGGTCGCCGTGATCACCCTGGTCAAGGGCCTTGTCTTCGCGGGCCTCGGTCGTGCCTTCCGGTACGGCAACGTGGTGCCTCTGGCGCTGGGCCTGTTCATGTTCCAGGCCGGCGAGTTTTCCTTCGTCCTGGGCCGGGTGGGATTGGCCACCGGGGGCATCGGCCCCGAAATGTATTCCACCATCATGACCGTGGCTCTCCTGTCGATGTTCATGACTCCCCTGGCGGCGGGATTGACTGCCCCGATCTACCGGTTGATCCAACGCCGCCGGCCCCGTGAACCCATGCAGATGATCAACCTGGCGCGCGAAGAGCTTCATGACCATGTGATCATCGTCGGAGCCGGTCCCATGGGTCGGGCCGTGGCCAGGATCCTGGGAGAATCCGGCCTGCCCTTTGTGGTGGTCGAATTGGATCAGCACCGCCTGGAGTTCTGTCGGGACGCGGGGGTGGCCACAATCTTTGGCGACGCCACCCATCCGGTGGTGCTGGAAGCTGCGGGGCTGAAAGAGGCGCGTCTCCTGGTGGTCGCTACCCCGGCCCCGATCACCACCCTGGCGGTGGTGCGACACGCCCGGGGTCTGCGGCCTGATCTGCATCTGGTGGTCCGGGTCGAGAGTGATCATTTGCTCCCGGAACTGGTCGAATTGGGGGTCCACGAGATGGTTCAGCCCCAGATGGAGGCGGGAATCGAGATCACCCGCCAGGCCCTGATGCATCTGGATCTGCCACCCGAGGAAGTGGATCGGCTTCTGGCGGTGGCCCGGGAAGATTTTTTCGCCCCTCTTAAACCGGGAGGCGGGACAGCCTGATCCATCGGCAGGGAGTCATACCATATAGACTTCCGACCTGCTGGGGATTATATTCGGCCCACCATGAACAGCTTTTTCGGTAAAATCGGCGCATATGTGCTCAGGAGTTTGACCAGCGCGGGAGAGGGGACTCTTCTGCTCCGGTCCATTTTCTTCGAGACCCGCCATATCTGGAAGATGCGGCGCGAAGTGCTGGAGCAGATGCACGTCGTCCTGGTGGGATCGATGCCCCTGGTCATCGTCACTTCGGTGTTCGTGGGCGCGGTGACCGCCGTTCAGGCCGTGTACCAGATGCATTCGCTGGTGCCCATGAAATTCCTGGGCGTGATGATTTCCAAGACCGTGTTCATCGAGCTGGGCCCCGTTCTGATGGCGCTGGTCGTGGGCAGCCGCCTGTGCGCCTTTTACGCAGCGGAACTCGGCACCATGAAAGTGACCGAACAGCTGGACGCCATGAACATCATGGCCATCGATCCTGTGCGGTACCTGGCCATGCCCCGTTTCTGGGCGGCGGTCACCATGATTCCGATAGTGACGATTTTCGCCGACGCCGTGGCCATCTTCGGAGGCTACACCATTTCGGTGATGACCCTGGATATCTCGGCCAGTGTGTTCATCGAGGGTCTGCAGCTGTTCTACAAACACAGCGACATACTGGGTGGATTGATCAAGGCCGTGGTATTCGGCGCCATCATCGCCCTGAGCGGGATATTCCACGGATTCCATACACGGGGCGGCGCCGAGGGCGTTGGCCGCGCCACGATGACCGCCGTGGTCGGCAGTTGCCTGAGCGTTTTGGTGGCCGATTATTTCCTGGCCATCATCCTGTTCCAGATCATTTTCCAGAAGTAGGCGGAACCTGTGAACCGGAATTACAACATACCCCCGCTGCCCGACCAGAAGGTCGCCGATCCGGCGTCGTTTTCGGGCATCGTCATTGAGGGTGTGTCCAAGAGTTTTGGTTCCAAACAGGTGCTCAATGAGACCGATCTGTTGATCCACAAGGGGGAAACCCTGGTGGTCATCGGCCGTAGTGGTGAAGGTAAGTCGGTGCTGATCAAACACATCGTTCGGCTGTTGGAGCCGGATACGGGCAAGATCTGGATCGAGGGTGAAGAGATTTCCGAGATGGAAATTTCCCACCTGATGGAAATTCGCAAGAAATTCGGATTCCTGTTCCAGGGCGGGGCCCTTTTCGATTCCATGAATATCTGCAAGAATGTGGGTCTGATGCTGGAGGAACACACAGGATGGCCCATGGACAGGGTCAAGGCCCGGGCGTGTGAGTGCCTGGCTTTGGTGGGGCTGGTCGATTCGGACGACAAGCTGCCCAGTGAACTTTCAGGCGGGATGAAAAAGAGGGCGGCGCTGGCCCGGGCCATCGTGATGGAGCCGGAGTACATCCTCTACGATGAACCGACCACCGGCCTGGACCCGATCACCGGGGACGCCATCAACGACCTGATCATCAAGACGCAGAAGGAACTTGGCGTGACCAGCATCGTGGTGACCCACGACATGGCCAGCGCCTTCAAGGTGGCCGACCGGATGGCCATGCTCAGTCGCGGAAAAATCGTTTTTACCGGCACGGTGGACCAGGTGAGGAGTACCGATCACCCCATGGTGCGTCAATTTATCGAAGGTAATTCCCAGGGACCGCTGGGAGCATTTTAACCAGCGGAGTTGGAGTAGCGGATGAGAAACAGATTCAACGAAGTCCAGGTGGGTGTTCTGACCATTGCGGCCATCGTCATCCTGATCGCAGGCATGATGTGGTTCAAGAACATCGACCTGTCCAAGGGCCAGAATTTCTACCAGGCGGATTTTTCCAACGTGGCCGGCCTGCGGGTGGGGGACAAGGTCCAGGTGCGGGGCATTCGCATGGGCGAGGTGTCGGGGATGCAGATCCTTCAGGCCTCGGTAAGAGTCGAACTGCAGCTCGACGACACGGTCGACCTGCGTGAAGACGCCGTGGTGACCCTTGGGGAAAAAGGAATCGTGGGCGAGGTTGTCATTGAAATCGATCCCGGAGTGGGCGCGAGCATCATGGAAGGCCATATATTTCAGGGCCGCACTGCCGGAACCATCGCTTCTATGACCGACGCCGCCGGTGCGGCACTGACGGAAATGCGGATCATGACCCAAAAATTCACCGAATTGGTGGATCAGATAAAAGTCGAGGGCATGGTGGTCAAAACCCTGGTCCAGGCCCATGAAACCCTGGACAAGGTCGACGACATGGTCGAGGAGAACCACGTTGACATCAAGGTGATCCTGGACAATCTCCGGATTACCTCGGAGGGCCTTCGCACCATTGTGGAATCCGGCCGCATCGAGCAAACTTTCGATGACGCCGCTGCTGCCATGGCCAGCGCCGACAGCCTGATGGTTGTGGTCCAGGATGCGGCGGCTTCCCTGAATTCGATCATGGTAAAGCTGGACGAGGGTGAGGGGTCGGCCGCGTTGCTGCTCAATGATCCCACTCTCTACACCACCGCCGATTCGACCATGATTTCGCTCAAACGCCTGATGGATGACATGCGCCGGAACCCGAAAAAGTACTTCAAGGTGAACGTAGTGGACTTCTAACCGCGAGGAAACCCATGAACGACGAACAGAAAAAACAGGAAATGATCCAGATCATCAAGGACGCCGTGATGGTCGAGGTCAAGGGGCAGCAGCTCTACACCCACGCCGCCAGCGAGGCGGAGGATCCCGCGGCCAAGGCCATGTTCGAAATGTTGGCCAAGGACGAGGACGACCACGTGCGCATCCTGACCAATCAGTACAAGAGCCTGATGGCCGAGGGTAAACTGAATCTTGACGAGGTGGCTCCCGCGGCGGTCGATCACGGTTCCCAGGATGTGGTGACCGATGATTTCAAGCGGTCCATCAAGCGCGGAAAATTCGAGATGGCGGTCATCAGCATCGGTTGCGACCTCGAGAACAAGGCCATCTCCTATTACAAGGAGCACGCCGAGAAGACCGATGATCCGGACCTGAAAAAGCTTTTCACCTGGTTGCGGGAATGGGAAGACGGGCATCTGGAACAGCTGCTCGAACTGGAGAAGATCTACCAGGACGCCTACTGGGCGGACCAGGGTTTCTCACCGATGTAGAAACCGGCCGCTATTGGTCCGCCACCTCGGACGGAGGAAAGCGGAATGGCACGGTGAGTGAGCCTTCGGTGGCGGCACCGAATTCGTTCGCGGGGGCATACCGGCCCCCGCGGGCGGTTTCCAGCGCGGCTTGATCCACCAGCGGATGCACCCCCTGCTGGATACTTGCTTCAAGCACCTTCCCGTCCATTCCGATCAGCATCTTGATCATCACGATTCCCGAGACATCCAGATCCGTCGCCTCGGCCGGGTACTCCACCGGAGGCATTTCAATGACCTTCGGGCGCTCGTAATCGGCAGACCGGCCCTTCATGTCTTCGGGAAAGATTTTTTCGTGGGGTTTCTGATGCTCGGAGTCCACTTCGACGTTCATCTGCGAACAGCCAAGTGCCCCGGGCAGGATTAAAAGAATCAGGACCAAACGCCGCATGGACGATCTTCCTTCCGCTGAAAGACAGAAGTGGGTTCCACCACCAGGATAACGCCGCCGGGCCCGAATTGGGAGGCCTTTATAGGGTGGCAGCTACGGGTTTGACCTCGAGGGCAGGGGGTTTTTTGTCCTGAGACGCCTGCTGGCGCATTTTTACGATGGTCTGCCGCATCCACTCCGAGCGTTCGGCCTGCCTGATGACGGTCCCCGCGTTTTCGGCGAAAACCTCCAGCGCACGCAGATCTTCTTCAAAGTAGATGGTATCCGGAGCGCGGCTGCTGATGTTGAGCACGCCGACCAGTTCGTCCCGCACCAGGATGGGCACCACCATGGCGGCGGACAGCTTCATGGCCTGGATTTTCAGCCCGGGATATTTACCGGGTTCCACGTTTTTGCCGAGGATGACCGGCTTTTTCTGCTGGGCGACATAACCGGCAATGCCCTTGCCGACCGGTTGCTGGACCTGGTTGAGCTTTTCCCGGTTGATGTGACCGGTGGCCGCCTTCATTTCCAACATGTTGGTTTTGACGTTCAGGAGCATCAGCGAAGACTGGTGGCAATCGAAGATTTCCAGGCAGGTGCTGGTGATGGCCTGGAATACGCTCGCCGGATCGGTAACGGATCCCATCATCCGGCTCACGTTGAGCAGGGCGTGGAGCCGCGACGAATTCTGCTGCCGGGTTTCCGTGGCCTTCACCTCGATGGTCTGCATGTGATGTCTCATCCCCGTGACCTTGATCTGCTGGAAGGTCAGTTGGAGGATCAGCAGCAGGATCGACCCGCCGAGGCCGACCAGCAGAACCACATTCGAGCCCGCCCAGGGCCAGAACTCGGTGATGCTTTGGCTGAGCACGGGGGTTACCGCGACCAGAAGGCCGATGGTACTCAGCGCGGCGAACGTGGCCAGCAGATACCAGTTCCGCATGGACTGCATTTCGAGTTTTGCCGTTTCGAGGGCTTCGGGCGTACAGGGGCCGACGGGCTCCTTGGTCTTGCTACGGAACATGGATCGTCTCCTGGGGCATTGGTGTCGCATCCTTCTTATCGTTACTCATATCGACAATGGATAGACGGGCTTAACCTATTGTTGCCCAGGATGCCGAAAATATCCTCCAACGGTGTCGAAATGGCTCTTCCGGTTGTCATTTGGGGGTAAATACCCCATATTCCCAGCTTAATCACCGCTTTGTACCGGCCCTGGCAATGGGCCCTGACCCCGATTCAAGGAACGAGCATGGCCTACGATCCGGCAAAGATCGAACCCCGTTGGCAGAAGTACTGGGAAGAGAACCAGACCTTCAAGGCGGAAGACCGCAGCGACAAGCCCAAATACTATGTCCTGGACATGTTTCCCTATCCTTCGGGGAACGGGTTGCACGTGGGGCACCCGGAGGGTTATACCGCGACCGACATCGTTTCGCGCTATAAGCGGATGAACGGTTTCAACGTGTTGCATCCCATGGGCTGGGATTCCTTCGGCCTGCCTGCCGAAAACCACGCCATGAAAACGGGGACCCATCCCGCGGTGACCACCACGAAGAACATCGCCAATTTCAAAAGGCAGCTGAAGATGCTGGGGTTCAGCTACGACTGGGACCGCGAAGTCGCCACCAGCAGCCCCGATTATTACCGCTGGACCCAGTGGATTTTTACCCTGCTGTACAAGAAGGGTCTGGCTTACGAGGGCGAGATGGCCGTCAACTGGTGCCCGGCACTGGGCACGGTGCTGGCTAACGAGGAAGTAAAAGACGGTCTGAGCGAGGTCGGAGGGCACCCGGTCATCCGCAAACCGATGAAGCAGTGGATGCTGAGGATCACCGCCTATGCCCAGCGTCTTCTTGACGATCTCGAGGGCCTGGACTGGCCTGAGTACATCAAGGATCTGCAAAGGAACTGGATCGGCCGCAGCGACGGTGCCGAGGTGGATTTCGCCATCGAGGGCCTGGACGAAAAACTGCGGGTTTTTACCACCCGCCCGGACACGCTGTTCGGCGCCACCTACATGGTGCTGAGCCCCGAGCACCCCTGGGTAGAAATGTTGACCGGGGGCGAGCAGCGTGAAGCAGTCGAATCCTACCGGGCCGAAGCGGCCGGCAAGAGCGATCGCGACCGCCAGATTTCCAAGGAAAAAACCGGGGTCTTTACCGGCACGCACGCCATCAATCCGGCCACCGGAAAGCAGATTCCCATCTGGATCGCCGACTACGTGATGATGGGCTACGGCACCGGCGCCATCATGGCCGTTCCGGGCCAGGACGAACGCGACTGGGAATTCGCGGAGAAGTTCGATCTGCCGATTATCCGTACCGTGGCGGTTCCCGCCGACTGGGAAGGCAAGGCCTTCACCGGCGAGGGTGTGGCCATCAACAGCGATTTTCTGGACGGAATGGCCGTGGCCGAAGCCAAGGCCAAAATGACCGACTGGCTGGTGGCCAAAGGTCTGGGCGAAGCCAAGATAAACTTCAAGCTGCGCGATTGGCTGTTCAGCCGGCAGCGCTATTGGGGCGAGCCTTTTCCCCTGTTGAAGCTGGCCGACGGCACCGTGCGGGTGCTGGAAGACGACGAGCTTCCGTTGACCCTGCCCGAGGTGGACAAATACGAACCCGCCGGAACGGGTGAAGGTCCGTTGGCCACGATTCGTGAGTGGATGGAGGTCGACGACCCGGTGAGTGGGCAGAAGGCCGTCCGCGAGAGCAACACCATGCCCCAGTGGGCGGGCAGTTGCTGGTACTACCTGCGCTTCATGGACCCCCACAACACCGAAGCGGCCTGGGACCCGGAACTGGAAAAGTACTGGGGCCCGGTGGACCTTTATCTCGGCGGCACCGAGCATGCGGTTCTGCATCTGCTTTACGCCCGGTTCTGGCACAAGGTGTTGTACGACCTGGGGCTGGTTTCCACGGTCGAACCCTTCCAGAAGTTGCGCAACCAGGGCATGATCCTGGGTGAAAACGGCGACAAGATGAGCAAGAGCCGGGGCAACGTGGTCAATCCCGACGACGTGATCGCCGCCCAGGGGACCGACAGCCTGCGGTTGTACCTGATGTTCCTGGGACCGCTGGAAAGAGACAAACCCTGGAACACCAAAGGGATCGAAGGGGTGCGGCGGTTCCTGGAACGCGCCTGGCGTCTGGTCGTCGACGATGAGGACAGCCTGGACGCCCGTGTCGTCGACGCGGAGCCGGGGGAGGATTCCCTGCGCATTCTGCACAAGACCATCGACGCTGTGACAACCATGACCGAGGACCTTCGCTTCAACACGGCCATCAGCCAGATGATGGTTTTCGTGAACGAAATGACGGCGCTGGAAGTGCGGCCGCGCTCGGTTCTGGAGCAGTTCGTGCTGCTGCTGGCTCCTTACGCGCCTCACATGGCCGAAGAGCTTTGGTCACGGCTCGGTCATTCCGGGACCCTGTCCTACGAGACCTGGCCTGTTGCCGATCCGCAGTACCTGGTCGAGGACCTGATCAATGTGGTGGTGCAGGTGAACGGGAAGGTGCGCGAGCAACTTTCGGTGCCGGCGGACATCGACAAGGATGAGATCATCGCTTTGGCCCTGGCGAGCGAGAAGGTGCAGGGCTGGACCGAGGGCAAGAACATCGTCAAGACGATTTACGTGCCCGGGAAACTGGTCAGTGTGGTAGTGAAGTAGGAGGCCTGCTTAACATAATACTGCCCCCCGGGGGGTCTTTTCTGCAGTGATATTGGTAATAGGGTGCAGGACTCCGGCCTGCAAGATATTCAGGCCATCCGCAGGAACCTGCGCGCTCCGCATTTCAACCGATAGGGCAAGCTCCGGCGCCACCGCAGGAGCTTCTTCAATTCTTTCACAGTCTCAAGGCCGGCTTCATATCCCCGGGCACGGCAAGCCTCCCCGGCGCTGAAATCGGCCCAATGGAACTCGGTTACCGCGGGCCGGATGACAAAATCGGCCTGGGCGCAGATGATCTTGTTCAACCGTTGGCGGGCGATGGTATTGCTGCGCAGGATCATGTCCAGGCCCGTGGAAAAACTGGTTTCCTCGTAGGCGGGAATATCCACGGCGATCACGAAATCGGCGCCCAGGTCCCGGCAGGTGTCCACGGGAACCCGAAAGGGGCCGCCGCCGTCGCAGATCATCCTGCCGTCGGTAGTGACCGGGGGAAAGATCGAGGGGATGGCGCTGCTGGCGTAAATGCCGTCGACCACCGGTCCGGAATTATAGACGACCTTGTCGCCGGAGATCAGGTCCAGCGCCACCGCGGCCATGGGTATGGCCAATTCCTCGAAACCCACCGGCCCGAACAGCTTGGCCAATGGCCCCCGCAGCCTGATATCGTCCTGCTGGTGGGCCTGGGTCACGGTCTTGACGGCGATCATTTTTCGCTGCATGAAATCGTAGAGGCCGGTCAGGCGGCTCTGGGGATCCGAGGCTTCGTCTTCATCGCGGGGGACAAAGGGGGCCCAGTAGGAGGCGAAATCATCATTGTGCACATAGGCTTCCAGGCGCCGCCAGACCTTGGAGGGGTCGGGATCCTGGGCGTAGAGCCCGCCCACGATGGCGCCCATGCTGGTTCCCGCGACCAGTTGAGGGCGGATTCCCGCCTCTTCGAGGGCCTCCAAAACACCGACGTGCGCGAAGCCGCGGGCTCCTCCGCTGCCGAGGGCCAGACCGATAGTCAGGGATCCGGACATTTTCACGATTCCTTTGGGTTGTTGCGGTTCATTCTATTTCAGGAACCATAACATTTTGTCCGCTCCGGCACCAAAAGGTCTTTGACTTGCAAGGATCAAAATATTGGCGTTTTGGGATACCAGCCCCGAACTTTTCCGCATCCACGAGACCTTGAATTGACTCTTGCGACCGAATGGGAATTACAGAGATGTCGAAAAATCCCGACAGCCCCGATCAGCCCGGATCTCCTTTTCTCATCGAGCGCCTGATGCGCGAGGCCCGGCGACGGATGGAAAAGGTGGAATTCCTTTCGGAAGAGGAATTCCGTGACAACCTGCCGGAATTCATCGAAGAAGGGCTTTCCGAAAAGCGGCTGGAGTCCCTGAAAAACGATCCCGTCGAATTGGCCCAGGAATTCGCCTTCGAGGCCTATGAGGTGGCCGATGAGGAAGCGGCGCTCGAGCTGGTGGACAAGGCCCTGCTGTTGGACCCCACATGTGTGGACGCCCTGACCATCCGGGCCTTCATCACCAGTGAGGACGCCGGCGAATTGATCGCCGCCCTCGAACAATCCGCCACCTGTGGCGAAACGGTTCTGGGTGAGGAATTTTTCGCCGAATTCATGGGAGACTTCTGGCCCCTGGTCGAGGCCCGGCCCTACATGCGCACCATCAAACAGTTGGCGGAAGTCTTGTGGAACGTCGGTCGCCGTTTTGATGCCGTGGCCCACTATGAAAACCTGATCGACCTCGACCCCGCCGACCACATGGGCAACAGTACCCTGCTTCTCGGTTATTACCTCAGCATGGGGGAGATCCAGAGATCCTGGGACCTTCTCGAGGAATACGATGACGATGCCGGAGCCGTTTTCTGCTGGGCCTGGGTCCTGTTGTTTTTGATGGCCGGGGATGAGGACGCCGCCCGGGACGCCCTGAACCACGCCATGGAAACAAATCCCCAGGCGGCTTTGCTGCTGGTGGGGATGGGCGCCTCGCCCGAGGAGGAATTGCCTGCGGTGATCGTTCCGGGCAGCGAACAGGAGGCCTATCTTTGCTTCGATATTCTGGGGGAAGCCTGGGAAATGTGGGGCGCCGCCCAGTTGTGGCTTTTCAAGGTGTTGGTGGACATGGGCTTGATTGAATCGGACGACGGGGACATCGCGGGCGAACCACCTTCGGCGCATTAAGTTATATCGGCCATTTCCCGGGTGAAACATGGGGGGGGCGTTTCGCTCCCCCTGATTTTTTGATATAATCATGACACAAAAAAAAAGGCCATCCCCTTTTCAACTTCGGAAAGTCGCCCAATGATCCGCAAAACGTTCCCCAGCCCGCCTGTTCTGATCTCAGCCTGTTTAACCCTGCTGATTTCGCTGTTCTGGTACTCCTTCCAGGGACAGGAAGATCATTCGGTGATGTCGCCCCGTCTCCAGCAGGCCCTCCACGGCGAAGGTCCTTGGGCCGTCTGGGTATTTTTCAGCGACAAGGGATTGTCCGGTGACACGTTGGCCGAGGCCCTGGCGGCGGCCGAAGATGATCTCGATCCCCGCGCGGCCCGGCGCCGGACCAAAGGCAATTTTCCGGAGGGTCGGCTGGTCGATGAAGCCGATCTGGCGGTTTATCCCGACTACCTTGCCCGCGCCCGGACAGCCGGAGCGAAGTTGCGGCAGACCAGCCGTTGGCTGAACGCCGCCAGTTATCAGGTCACCCGGGCCCAGGCCTTCCGGCTTTCCCGGCTGGATTGTGTGGCCAAAATGGACCTTGTGAACCGGTCCCACCGTTCGGCGGTGCCTGTTCCGGTGGGAGAACCTGTTCCCCTGGCCGCTGGGACAGCCCCCCGGGAGAAGGCCTCCGGGGCAATTGATTATGGCACCAACCTGGGGGCAATGAACCAGGTCAACGTCCCGCCTTTGCATGATGCGGGCCTGACCGGCAAGGGCGTGCTGATCGGCATGCTCGATACCGGGTTTCGCACAGTTCACGAGGCCCTGGAAAACATCCCCGTCCTGGGGACATGGGATTTCGTCAACGGCGATCCCAACGTCGACAATGAGGGCAGCGACCCGGTCGGTTCCCGCAACCACGGCACCATGACCCTGTCCACGGTGGCCGGCAACATGCCCGGCAGCCTGGTGGGCCCCGCGTTCGGCGCCTCGGTGGTGTTGGCCAAGACCGAGGATGTTGCCGAGGAAGTTCCCATCGAGGAAGATTACTGGGTTGCCGGTCTGGAGTGGGTCGAATCCCTGGGCGCGGACTTTGTCTCCTCTTCGTTGGGTTATATAGACTGGTACGACTATTCGGACCTGGACGGCAACACCGCCGTAACGACCATCGCGGCGGATCTGGCCGCCGGCCGCGGCATGTTGGTTGTGAATTCGGCGGGGAATAACCGGAATATCACCGGGACGCTCATCGCGCCCGCCGATGGTGACAGTGTCCTGACCGTGGGCGCGGTGGACATCTCTGGAACCGTGACCAGTTTCTCTTCGCCCGGTCCCACTTTCGACGGGCGGACCAAGCCCGATATCGCGGCTTTGGGCCTGTCCAACACGGTGGCCGA
>JAUVII010000153.1 GCA_030592845.1 Candidatus Krumholzibacteriia bacterium
ATAAAGGTAGACGACACCCTTGTCCTCCACCGCCTCGAAGACTTTCGCTGCGTCACTACTTTCCGTGGGCGCCTTGGAGGTTTTGGCGCACCCCGCAAGGCCCAGGAGAACAAGAACGACCAGCGAGACGAGAATCAACTTCCTGTTCATCGGCAAACATCCTTTCAATTCCGATTAGGACTAGTTCCTCGTCAACAGAACTCCGAGGTGGTCCTCGACTCTACCCGTGAACACCTGGTCGCCTTTGATTTCATCGAAAGCGCCGGTGCCGGAATGTGTGGAGACCACTCGGATTTCCGTTCCGGGATCGGGGTGATTCACTGTATTGACCGAAAGTGTGCCGGCGAGCTTTTGTCCGCCTGTTATGAAATTGAGGCTCTCGAAAAGGATGTCACCCGGGAGCATGATATCCAGTTCGACGAGGAATGTGGGTGTAAGATCGACGAGCCCCTGGATGTCCATCCGCGCGGGGTTCCCCTCGAGGTCGGGTCGAATTGTGCCCCGCATTTCAGCCGAGTCGGCATGGACCAGAATGAGCCTTATGTTAAGGCCCACATCATCAGCAGTGCCGCCACCGGTGATGACTCCGAGCTCGTGGAGAAGGAAGTCTCCCTCCACGGTGAGTGCGCCATCAACCAGATTTAATGTTCCCGTACAGGTGAGGGGGGTGTTGACCACGAACGCCCCGGGCCCCACCTTGTTCAGAACGCCCTGCACATGGAAGCCGTCGGGGGTGCCACCCAGCCCCACGCTGATCGTGCCGCCGTTTGTCTGGGTCCATTGTCCCTGGGGCTCGATGACAATGCCCGCGTTGTCGGCCAGGAACAGGTTGAGGGATTCATCGGCTTCGACCTGGTTGATGACGTTCCAGGTGATGTTTGAAAGCCCCTTGGTGCCTGTGGTCTCGAAGCGGGTTATCGATCCGGGCATGGTCGCGAATTCACCCAACTCGGTGATGGTACCCTTGCGCCAGATGAAGGATCCGTTTATCTGGACTTTGGAGGGTCCGGATATGGATGGATTGCTGCTGGAGTCGAGGATGACGTTCCTGAGGGAAATGGACTCACCGGGCAAATTGCCGAAGGTCACTCTGCCGCCGATCTCGAGGGTGCCGTCGCCGCGGGAGATGATGCTGGGAATGGCGGTGTTGCCGGACAGCCGGAGTACGGCCCCATCGGCGATGTCGATGATGTTTTTCAGGGTGCCTCCCGATATCCACAGCTTCCCGAAATCGACCCGCAACGTGCCGTCGGTCGTGAACGTGGCCGATGAGGTCAGGATTGACGCCTCCTCCTTGCCGGCGCTCTTTTCGATCGTGCCTGTGCTGTTGAATACCCCATCACCAAAAACAGAAATGACCGCATTGCCCTGGAAATCGATGAGGCCGCTGGTGTTGTTTACAAGAGTTCCGCCGTTGATCTGCAGGGTCGCGCCAGGCAACAGGGTGATGTCTCCCTTGTTGACCAGGGTCGCTTCCAACTTCAGCGAATCGTTCAGGAGGTTGAACTCCGCGTTCCTTTCAATGGTCATGCTTCCGGTCCCGACCACTGATCCGCCGCTCCATACAGCGTCCTGGAGCACAAGCACCTCGCCGGTGATGTCCAGTGCGGCGCCTCCACTGAGGCCGCCATGGTCCATGGTCAGCGTGTTGGCGCCGGTGGCCAGAGTCTGGGTCCCGGAGTCACTGCCCAGGACAAGGCCCCGGACTTTGACATCTCCGGTCATCGTGACCACGTAGTCTCCCGGAACGGTGATGACCGCCATGTCGCCCGCCTGGGGTGCGGTTCCTTCACTCCATTTCGATCCGTCCTGCCAATCGCCGTCTGTGCCGGCGAGCCATTCGAATATCGGAGCACCGATAACATCGACGACAACCGAAGCAGTATCGGCCTTGCCCCCGGAAGAGACATAGATCTCGGCGTTCCCGATCCCGGTCGCGACCGCAAAGCCGCCGGGTCCGACCTGGACGATAGCGGGGTTGCTGCTCTGCCACTCGAATACGGTGTCCACGACTGCGCCCTGGGCATCGAAGGCGGAGGCATCGAACTCCTGCTCTTCACCGATGTTCGTGAAGGTCGAGGACTCGGGGGAGATGACGACCGATACGATGCTCGGGTCATCCGGACCCGGGGGAGTTACCGGGTCGTCGTCGTCGCTGCATCCCATCACACCGGCAAGGGCGATCAGGGTAAACAGAAGTATCCATCGGTGGGTTCGTAACATTATACAGACTCCAAACGGCAAGGGGACAAACAGAGCCAGGCGACGGACCAGCTTTGGGAAACATCAATAACGGATAATATGCCCCTTTTTTTATTTTATTCAATCAAAATCATGTAAACAACAATAACAAAGGTAGTTGTGCGATTTTAAAAAAATGTACCCAAGGCACTTTTCCGCAATGCTAAAGGGGTTATCCAGCAGGGGTGATCTTCACCCTGGTGGCTTTTCTGAGAAAAAAACCGGTCGCCAAACCCCCTGAGGTTCGGCGACCGGATGAAATATCACTCATTCAAACCCGCGCCCTATTTCACCAGGGACATCCTCCTGGTTTCCCGGTGGGACCCCGCCACCAGGCGGAACAGATAGACCCCGGCGGCGGCCTGCCGGCCTCCGTCATCCCGTCCGTCCCACACCGCTTCATGTTCACCCGAACCCAGGACCCGCCCGTTGATCAGGGTTTTCACCAGGCGGCCAGAGAGGTCGAAGATCACCAGATCGGCCGGACTTTCGGACGGCAGTTCAAAGGTGATGGTGGTCCGGGGATTGAAGGGGTTCGGATGGTTGGGATGCAACGCGAACCGCCGGACTTCGACTCCGGGAATGTTGGACACGAGGTCCAGGTCCGCGGCTTCGCTTTCGTTGCCGGAAAAATCAGTGGCGGTCAGGAAATAGTAAGCCGGATCCTGTCCCGTGATGTCCAATGAGGTCCCGGTGGTTTGACCAATGACGACGGCACTTCCGTCGAATACGGGTGAACTCGAGCCGTAGATCGTGAAGTAGCTGAAATCATTATCCAGCGGATCGTCCCAGGCAAGCACGGAGGGTTCCTGCAACTTCAGACCCGTGGGCACCGCGGGCTCGAGATTGTCGACCGAGTAACCGCTGTCCGGGGCCGCGTCGAAGTACACGCCCGGTATCGCGGTCCGCGCCCGCACAAAATAGGTCGACATGTACTTCCCGTCGGTAATGGTCGAATCACCCAGGGTGGGCACGACCACCGAGTACTGATCTTCCCAATCGGCCGGCACGGTCATCAGGTAATGCCAGTCACCGGGCGGGTAGGACTTGTCCGTCCCGTCAACGCCGGCCTTGGCCACCGAGCCTTCGATCTTTCGATAGACGGCGTATTCGACGATCGGTTTGTAGCCGTCAGCCACATCATGGCCCGACCGGCGCCAGGTAAGGCTGACCTGGCGGCCCTGATCGTTTCCAACATCGCTGATGGCGGTGACCAGCGGAGTATCCAGCATCCAATCGATTTGAAGATCATCGCAGACGGGATAATGGCGCGGTTTGACCACCGACAGGAGGGCTTTCCAGGCCAGTTCCCGGCCCTGGAAATAATTGATCGTGGTCCAGGTTCCGTCGGAGGGAACATTGACCCACTCCATCCCGCCGAGGCTGCTTACCAACCAGGTTATTTTTTCGTTCTCGGTGGTGGTGACCCGGGCCTGCACCACGTTGTGGTCTTCGGTGGCGAAGATGGTCGACTGGCCGACGTTCAGGTCCTGGTCCCAGCTTCGCTGGAAAACGCCCAGCACCTGTAATCCGCCGCCACCGGCGGCCATGTAGCAGTAATCTCCCACAACCGTCAGGGCCTCGATCGGATCCGGGCTCCAGTAATGATGCACGGGGAAAGGGTCGGTGGGGTCGGAGATGTCGAAGACCTCGACCCCCGAGGCACCTTCGCCAACGAACAGATAGTCGCCGGCGACGGCGACCCTGTTGGCCGGCCCGGAGGTGTTGACATTCATCATGATCACGGTGTTTCCGAGGTCGGTGATGTCCACCACCATGATGCCCGAGTTCCCGTTGGCGATGTAGATGGTGTTGCCGTCCATGACGACATCGCGCGCGTCATTCGATGGCACCGTGTTCGGGGTGTCGGGGCTTCCCGCCCACGACCAGTCCAGGATGGTTACCGCGCCGGTTCCCTTGATCATGGTCCCCAGGTCTCCGTCGACCTCGAGACCCAGGCCTTCGCCAAAACCAAGACCGCCGCCATCACTGATGTTGGCGGGGTCGGTAATATCCTTCATCGAGTAGGTTGTTCCTGAACCGGCAACGTGCAGGATGTTACCGTCCAGCACCACATCGTTGGGGATCATGTCCGTACCGTAGGCATCGATACTCGTATCCAACAGCACCGGATTCAAAGGGTCGGAAACATCGACGGTCGAAACTCCGCCAGCCTGATGGGCCAGGGCGACCAGGTCACCGTCCACATCGATGCTCACGCATCCCGGGAAACCCCCGAGTGCTCCCTGGGCAACCGGATTCTCCGGGTCGGTGATGTCGTAGATACGTAATCCCACACCCTGGTCCACCAGGTACGCCTTCCGGCCCTGGACCACGATGTCCTTGGCGTAGGCCACGCCCGCGCTGCCCCCGACCGGGACCGGAGTCAGCAGGTCGGCGATGTCCCAGAGCTGGACCCCATCCGTGCCCGCGGCCACCAAGACCTTTTCGCCGGCAACCTTGACGGCCAAGGGGGTGCCCGCGGTCGGTTGGGCTCCCCAGTGGATCGGATTGGTCGGATCCTGCACGTCCATCATGGCAAATTTATCGCTTGAGGCGGGGAAGAAGGCCCAACCTCCCTCGACCGTGATGTCCATCACGGGAATCCAGTCGACATCGGTCACCAGAACCGGATTGGCCGGATTGCTCACATCCAGGATCAACATGCCGTCGAGCTCCATGGCTACGTAGGCCAGGTCGCCCTGGACGTCGATCTTCGCGGGGTGTTTTCCGGTGTTGTAGTAACCACTCATGACCATGGCGGCCGGATTGGAGATGTTGATCACCCATACATACCCGGAGTCGTGGTCCGTGATATAGGCGTAGCCATCCTGCACATCGATGCCCCATGCCCCGTTGATTCCGGCAAAAAATCCCACCTGGCCGGCCGAAGGAGGATAGTTGATGTCGATCACGTGCATCCCCTGGGTGTAACTGGCGACAAAAGCCAGATTGCCCACCACCGCCACGTCCATCGCATCTCCGTCCAAAGCCACGGTCTTGCGCAGGGAAGGGCTGGCCGAACTGGCGATACCAATGACCTGCAGGCCTGCCGCTCCATCGGCCATGTAGGCGAAGTCACCCAGCACCTGGAGTGCTTCCGCGCTGCCCGAAGTGGATACAACGCCCACCGGGTTGATGTTGGTCTCTACACTGAGGTCATAGACCACCAGGCCAACCCCGTCCTCGGCGGCATAGGCATAATCTCCAGCTACTTCAACGTCCTTGACGGTCCCGCCGTAGCCCTCGTTGCCTATCAGTTCCTTGCTGGACTGGAAAATCCTCAACTCGCTTCCGAGAGTCCACCAGGCCGCCGTGGTTGCGGACGCATCCATATAGGTGGAGTCGTCGAATCCTTCGAAAAAGGTTCCGTCGGGCAGGAGCTGGGCGGAAACCTGGACGGGTATGAATAATACCGCCAGAAAAGCCACCAGGATCCCTGGAATGATGGTCTTCGAATTCATGGGTGGTTCCTTTCGCAATGTAAAAACTGCACACGAAAGGAACACCACTTGGTCTTTGGGGAAGTTGCAGTGATTTTTTAAAAGGAGTAGTCATAAGGAACAATAAGGAATTTTCCAGACATTTTCATGTTTTAAACACGATTTTAGCTTATTTTGGTTGAATTTAAGCCTATTTGCAGTATAATTCTACGACAAGTCAGCAATCACCGCACACAAGTGAGGCCCCCATGAACCCGACCAATACCCCTCTCCGCGAGTTCCTGGAAATACCCTATGACCGTCTGGAAGAGTTGAATCTCGAATCCAAGGCCCATCAGGACAACTGGGTACCCATGGCGAAGGTCGAAAAAGAACGCCGCGCCTATCTGGAGGGGGAAAAACGGATCAAGGCCGTGACCGTGGCCTTCACCGATCTCGAGGGCCGCCTGCATATGCTGGACTACGACAAGAAATACCTGTTGGCTACAGACGGGCTCACTTTCGACGGTTCGTCCATCCGGGGCTTCACGAAAATCGCCGAGAGCGACTTGCGCCTGGGCATCGACTGGCGCGCCTTTTACTGGATGCCCGCCGATGTGTTCGGGCCGGGCAAGGTGTTGGTCTTCGGTTCGGTCCTGACCGCGGAAGGCGAACCCTATCCTTCGGATTTCCGCGGCCGGCTGGCCCGGTACACGGAAGAGCTGTACAAGAAAGACGGCACGGTGGCCAATGTCGCCTCCGAGATCGAGGGCTTCATTTTCAAAGGCCGCGACGCGGAACGCAACTATTCCAGGACGGGAGAGTTCGACCTCGTCAGCTCCGGTGGTTATTACAACAGCCTGCCCCAGGACCCCCTGCGCCAGTTCATCGACGCGGCGGCCGAAGTGCAGCGCGCCATGGGTTTCGAGAACGAGAAGGACCATCCCGAAGTGGGGCCCAGCCAGTTCGAGATGAACTTCAAGTATGCCGGCGCGCTGATCGCCGCCGACCGCATCCAGCTCTACAAATTGCTGTGCCGCCAAGTGGCCCAGTCCATGGACATGACGGCCAGCTTCCTGCCCAAACCCATCACCGGCATCAACGGCAGCGGCATGCACATAAACATGAGCCTGAGCCGCGACGGTCAGAACATTTTCTACGACGAAAACTGTCCCGACAACATGTCGGCCGCCGGTGGTGATTTTATTGACCGCATCCTGCACTCGTCCGAAGAAATGTGTCTGATCCTGAACGCCAGCGTAAACGCCTATCGCCGGCTGGATCCCAACTTCGAAGCACCCAACGAAATCGCCAGCAGTGCGACGGACCGCAGCAGCATGATCCGTATTCCTTTGGCCGGCAAAGCGGGCCAGCGCCTGGAAGTGCGTTCAGTGGGCCCGGATGCGAACCCCTACCTGTTGATCTACACCCTGCTGCGCACCGGTATGGAAGGACCCCGTCCCAAAGCCAACACGCCCAAACCCAAGCGCATCCGCAAGCGCGTGCTGCCCGGCAATATCTACGATGCCATGGGCAGTTATCGGCGCAGCGCATGGTTGCGCGAGGTGATGGGTGATGACTCGCACGGAAAATATCACGAATTGAAACAGATGAGCGCCCACCGGTGTCCTCGGGAACTGGGCACGATCATCAAGCGGGCCGAGCTCCGGTTCCACCACGAAGTGACCAACCAGATGTTGTGGAATCGATTCTAGCAGGCTGCACTACAAACAGGATCGGGAGAAACTCTCCCGTAGGATCAGCGTTGTCAGGTAGGTCCCTTGCAGGCTTCATTCTGTTTGGCCGTAAGATACCCGCGGTCGTTTTCGAAATGGCAATGCTTGTATTTTTTTCCGCTTCCGCACCAGCAGGGGGCGTTACGGCTCATGGTTTTGGCACCCGGTGGGGGTGCTTCGCCGCCGCCAAAAAGTTTTTTCAGTATGGATGAAAAGGCCACTTGATTGTCCCTCGGCTTTTTTGCGGTGATGATTTTATGAGAAGAACCAGAATATCATGGTTGTGCTGAATACGATCTGGACCAGGAATATAAGTCCTCCCAGCACCAAAGCCTCTTTCCCATTTCTAAGAATACTGGAAAAGGTAATCCTCAAACCGATTCCCGCCATGGCCAGGATCAGGGTGTAGCGACTGATCCGGCTGATGACGTGGATGAACTCATCAGGGAGCAGCCCCAGGGTGGGGATCAGCGAGAAGAGTATAAATCCAATGATGAAAAGAGGCACGCCCGCTTTTTTCGATCCCTTTCCCCCGCTGGTTTTCCGATCCGCAAATGAAATGATCAGGATCAGGATCAACGGAGTCAACATCAGGATACGGCCCATTTTTACGATCGTGGCTGTTTGACCGGTCATGTCACTGACGGAAAAACCGGCGGCCACCACCTGGCCGACCGCCTGCAGGGTGTTTCCGATCAGCAGCCCCGATTTGAGTTCGGTGAAGTGCATGAGGCCCGCGCCCAGGTACGGCAGCAGGAAAATTCCGATGGTCCCCAGGAAGTTGACGATG
>JAUVII010000157.1 GCA_030592845.1 Candidatus Krumholzibacteriia bacterium
CCACAAGAAGCAGACGGGCGGCTCGGGCCAGTACGCCAAGGTCCAGGGCACCATGGAGCCCAGTGAAGACGGCGACTTCCACTTCGAGAGCAAGGTCGTCGGCGGACGCATCCCCACCGAGTACATCGGGGCCTGCAGGAAGGGCTTCGTACTTTCAATCGTCGAGGGCCAGTACATCGGAGCCCCGGTCCAGGGCCTGAAGGTGACCATGCGCGACGGTAACTCCCACGCGGTGGACTCCTCGGACATGGCCTTCCATACGGCCTGCCGCGCGACCTTCCGCGAGTTCTACAAAAAAGGTAAACCGGTGGCCCTCGAGCCGCTGATGCTGGTTTCCATCGAGGGCCCCAGCGAATTCCAGGGCGACATCATCAAGACGGTCATGCAGAGGCGGGGCGTGATCGTCGGTACCACCGAAGACGAGGGGTTTGTGCGGGTGGACGCGAACGTGCCGCTGGCCGCGATGTTTGGTTACGCCACGGTCCTGCGCTCTTCGACCCAGGGCAAGGCCGAGTTCACCATGGAGTTCGCCAGGTATGCTCCGGTTCCCGCCGATGTGGCCGAGGAACTGGTCCAGGCATACACGGAGAAAAGGGCCGCGGGAAAATAAACTGTTATCCTGAGATATAGGGATCAATTCAGCGAGTGAGGAAACGATGGTTGAAAAAAGCATGATCGAACGCAGCCCCGTCCGGATTTTCGAGCGGGCCATCGGCGGCGGTCTCGGTGAAGGGAAAATGGGCGTTGTCCTGTCGCGTCGCGGCGTGGGCAAGACCGGATTCCTGATCGGCCTGGCGGTGGATCATCTGCTCCAGGGCCGGAAGGTGCTCTACATCTCCACCAAGGAGAGCGTCGAGCACATCAACAACTTCTTCGATCAGATCTTCCATGCCATGGCCGATTCCCTGGACATGGACCAGGTCCCCCAGAAACTTCTCCGCATGGAACGCAACCGCTACATCCATGTCTATAACCGCAAGACGTTTTCGGTGGAGAAGCTCCAGCAGTCGGTCGAATTCCTGAAGGATGCCGCCGGCTTCGAACCGGACATGGTGATCATGGACGGAACGCCGCGTTTCGAGAACACCGAAGAGTGGGAGATCGAGGGCGTCATGAAGCTGGCCGCCGAGTGGGGCGCCGGGCTCTGGACCAGCAGCAATACCCACCGCGAGGGCCAGGAGATGGATGATCGCGGCGTGCCAGCCGCTGTTTCCCGGTTTGATGATCACCTCAGCGTCATCGTCAACCTGGAACCGGAGAGCGATCACATCAAGGTCAGGATTCTCAAGGAGCACGGCAGTACCGAGCTTCCCCAGGTCCAGATGGAACTGGATCCGAAGACCCTGCTGCTGCGCTGGCGATAGGCGATGTGATGGCCGACCCCACGGTGGCCGAACGTCTGTTTGGGGTCCGTGAACGGATCGCCGCGGCTTGCGCGCTGACGGGCCGTCCCGAAGACGCGGTCCGGCTGGTGGCCGTGAGCAAGAAGATCCCTCTGCCCATGGTGGTGGAGGCCTGCCGGGCCGGCCAGTGGGACCTGGGCGAGAACAGGATTCCCGAGGCGGTGGATCGGCAGTCCGAACTGGCGCGGCTGCTGACCGAAGCCGGGTTGCCCTCGGACAGGGTGCGCTGGCATTTCATCGGACACCTTCAAAGCAACAAGGCCGGCAAGGCAGCCGGCCGTTTTCATATGCTGCACAGCGTGGATTCGGTAAAGCTGGCCGAAAAACTGTCCCGCTTGGCGAGCGAAGCGGGCCATACCGAGACGGTCCTGCTGGAAGTCAACATCTCCGGTGAAACACAGAAAAAGGGTCTGGCCCCGGAGGAGGTCGGCGACGCGGTCGCCCTGATCGACGGACTTCCCGGACTGGATACGCGGGGCTTGATGGGTATGGGACGGTTTGGAGCCCCCGAAAACGAGTTACGGGACGGGTTCTCTTTGCTCCGGCGTCTGGCCGAAGCCGCCCGTTCCGCCACGGGATTGGCCCTGCCGGAATTGAGCATGGGCATGAGCGGCGATTTCGAAGCCGCCATCGCCGAAGGCAGCACCCTGGTTCGTGTCGGTGGGGCCATTTTCGGTCCCCGCCAGGCCTGATCCGGACCATTGTTATCCACCGGCCAAAAATAAGCCGGAAAGGTTGAGATATGGCCATTACGAAACTGGCTGTGGCTGTTCTGGAGGTCTACACCTGGCTGATCATCATCCGGGTAATTCTGAGTTGGGTGAACCCCCAACCCCGTAACGAGCTTCTTTTGATGGTCATTCGGGTGACCGAACCGCTTTTGAGCTTCCTGCGCTCCCTCGTACCTCTGCGTGGTATCGACCTGTCACCCATCATGGCATGGCTCTTGTTAAAACTCCTCATGAGATTGATCGTTCAAGCAGGCTCCTAATACGGATTGTTGATTATTTGTAATCCGCGATCCGTGAGAGCCGGCACCCGCAGTTGGAGGAGATTGACATGAGGATCACGCCACTCGACGTTCGCAAACAGGAATTCCGCAAAGCAGTCCGAGGCTTCGATTGTGACGAAGTCCGGGCCTTTCTCTCGACCCTTGCCGACGAGTACGAAACCGTGCTGGTCGACAACAAGCAGATCCGTGAGATGATCATGGATCAGGAAGACAAGATCGAGGAGTACCAGGGCATGGAGCGCAATCTCCGCGATACCCTCATGACGGCCGAACGCGTCATGAAGGAAACCCGGGAGACGGCCAGCAAAAAGGGTGAGCTAATCATCCAGGACGCTGAACTTCAGGCCCGGCAGGTGCTCGAGGAGTGCCGCCTGCGCACCGAGGAACTGCGCCGCGAGATCATGTCCCTGCGCAAGGAAAAGGAATCCTATCTGGGGCGTTTCAAGTCCCTGGCCGAGGCCCAGATCAAGTTCGTGGAGACCCATGAAAGGGATTTCGAGGATCTGGACAACCGCCTGACCGATATCGTTGATTCGGTGGTGGCCACCGCCGGCCAGACCCGTCGCAAGAGCGACAGGGAGCAGGCCACCATTCCGGCCGATACTCCCGTACTGGATCCTTTCGCCGCTGATAATCGCATTGAAGGGGACCCTTCCGCTCCCCGGGACATTACCCAGGACATGGGTGACCCCGGCGCTGCCGGCCCGGAGAACCTGAATGTGACCGCTTCGGCCACTCCGATGGATGATGATGTCTGGCGTGATTACAATCCCGGCTCCGGCAGCAAGGAAGGCGATTCCAACGGCTCCATCGCCGACCTGGTTTCCGAATCCCTGGCCGAAACCAATGATTCAAAGAGCCCGGCTGCCGATGAAGATCCGGTGGACGAAAAATCCCAGGACGGCGACCAGGAAATGGCTGACGGACCGGTCATGACCAAGAGCGAGGAGCCCGTGGGAGCGGGTTTGTCCCGGGATACCATCTGACAGGATATAGTGAACCGTCTTGCCGGGCTTCCGGGCCCGGTGCGGCAAAAATACCCTCAATCTCACTGCGGGAACTGGCGGGAATCCATGGATTCCCGCTTTTTTCTTGGTAGCGCGCGGGGGGTCATGTTAGTTTGTCTCGTCCCGGAAAACCCCTGTTTCCACCTGGAGGACCGTCTTGAAGGATATGTGGCAGCAAATCGAGGAAGCCGTCGGCTTCATTCGGACAAAAACCGAATTCGCGCCCGAAGTAGGGCTGATCCTGGGGACAGGACTGGGGGAGCTCGGCAATCGTATCGAGACCGATTGCGCGATCCCCTACGGTGATGTGCCGCATTTCGTGGAATCCACGGCCACCAGCCACGACGGCAAGCTGGTTTTCGGCAAGCTGGGCGGGCGAAGGGTCGTGGCCATGCAGGGCCGTGTCCACTATTACGAAGGCTACACCATGCAGCAGATCACCCTGCCGGTCCGGGTGATGAAGGCCCTCGGCTGCCAGGCCCTCCTGATGAGCAACGCGGTGGGGGGGATGAATCCCCAACTGGGGCCGGGTGATATCACCGTCATGACCGATCATATCAACCTGATGGGTGACAACCCCTTGATCGGATGGAACGACGATCGGCTCGGACCGCGTTTTCCGGATATGTCCGAACCCTATGACCGGGAATTCCTGGCCACCATGGATGCGGTCGCCCTGGATTTGAAAATCCCCCTGAAAAAGGCCGTCTACGCCGCGGTGGCGGGTCCCAATCTCGAAACAGGGGCTGAATACCGGTTCCTGCGCACCATCGGGGCCGATACGGTGGGGATGTCCAGTATACCGGAGTGCCTGGCCGCCATTCACGGCGGTATGCGGGTCATCGGCATGTCGGTAATCACGGACGCCTGTTTTCCCGATGCCCTGAAACCGGCCAACGTGGAGGAGATCATCAAGGTGGCCAATGCCGCCCAGCCCGCGCTCGAAGCCCTGGTTACCGGTTTTCTGGATAAGGTCACCCTGTAACGGACACAACCGCCAAAGGAAACAACGGAACGATGACCAACCCATCATCCCAGGAACGGAAACCCATCTATCCGGACCTGGCGAGTAAATATCACGATGCCCATTCCGAGGAGCTGATCAGCAGCTTCTGGAAAAAGGACGATACGTTCCGGCGAAGCATCGCGGCACGCGAAGGCGCACCCGACTGGGTGTTCTACGAGGGACCGCCCACGGCCAACGGCCTGCCCGGGGTCCACCACGTCATGGCCCGGATGTGCAAGGACGTCATGTGCCGGTTCAAGACGATGACCGGACACCGGGTCATTCGCAAGGCCGGCTGGGACACGCACGGCCTGCCGGTGGAACGGGCCGTGGAAAAGATCCTGGGAATCCAGGGTGCCCAGGCCATCCAGGATTTTGGGCTCACCCCATTCAACGAAAAATGCCGGGAAAGTGTCTGGACCTGCAAGACGGACTGGGACGAGTTCACCGAACGGTTGGGTTACTGGGTCGACCTGGACGATCCCTACATCACCTACGACAACAACTATATCGAAACCGTGTGGTGGATTCTCAGCCGGTTCCACGCCGAGGACATGCTCTACAAGGGGCACAAGGTCGTGCCCTACTGCCCGGTTTGCGCCACGCCCATTTCCAGCCATGAAATGGCCAACAGCTACCGCACGGTCAATGACCCGAGCATCTTCGTCAAATTGAAGGCCGCTGGTGCTGACGAATATTTCCTGACCTGGACCACCACGCCCTGGACCTTGCCTTCCAACGTGGCTTTGGCCATTGGCGCTGATTTCGATTACGTGCGCGTTCGTTACGGCGACGAGGTCCTGATCCTGGCCGAAGCGCGCCTCGGTGTGCTGGATCCCGAAGTACCGACCGAGGTGCTGGAAACCTTCAAGGGCGCCGATCTTCTGGGCCGTTCCTACGAACAGCTTCTGCCCTTCGTTTCGCCCGGCGACGAGCGGGCTTTTGTCGTGGTCGAGGCCGATTTCGTCACCCTCGATTCGGGTACGGGCATTGTCCACATGGCGCCGGCCTTCGGCGAGGACGATTACCAGATCGGCAAAATTGAAAAACTGGCTTTCTTCAAACCGGTGGATGCCAACGGACAGTTCACCGAAGAGGTCACGCCCTGGGCGGGGCTTCCCGTCAAGAAGGCCGACCGGCAGATCATCAAGCACCTTCAGGCCGAGGGTAAACTTCTGCGGGAAGAGACCTACAGCCACGACTATCCCTACCATGACCGCTGCGACAACCCGCTGATCTATTTCGCGACGCCCAGCTGGTTCATCAAGACCAGCAGCATGCGGGACCAACTGGTCGAGGCCAACAAACAGATCACCTGGGCGCCGCCTGAAGTCGGCAGCGGACGGTTTGGTAACTGGCTGGCCGGCAACATCGACTGGAGCCTCAGCCGCAACCGGTTCTGGGGCACGCCCCTGAATATCTGGATCTGTGACGACTGCGGACACCATCAAGTGCCCACCTGCCGGGCCGACCTGAGCGAGCTGACCGGTACCGACCAGTCGGAGCTGGACCTGCACCGGCCGCACGTGGATGAAATCACTTTTGGGTGCACCGCCGACGGATGCCCGGGCACCATGCACCGCACCAGTGAAGTCATCGACTGCTGGTTCGATTCCGGCAGCATGCCCTTCGCCCAGTACCACTATCCCTTCGAGAACGAGGAACTCTTCGAAAGCCAGTTTCCGGCGGACTTCATCAGCGAGGGGATCGACCAGACACGCGGCTGGTTTTACACCATGCTGGTGATCAGCACATTCCTGAAAGGGAAGAGCAGTTACAAGAGCTGTCTGGTGAACGAGCTGATCCTGGACAAAAAAGGCAAGAAGATGGCCAAGAGCGTGGGGAACACCGTGAACCCCATGGAAATCATGCGGACCGCGGGGGCCGATCCGCTGCGTTGGTACATGGTCACCTGCAGCCCGGTCTGGACCACCACCCGTTTCGACGGGGAGGGAGTGAAGGAGGCCCAGCGCAAACTGCTGGCCACCATCGAGAACACCTACAACTTCTTCACCCTCTACGCCAACCTCGACGGGTACACTCCGGCGGACGGTGGCGAGGTGGAGCTCGACCATCTGGACCGCTGGATTCTCGGCCGCCTGCACAGCGTGACCCGTTCGGTCACCGAAGATCTCGAAGCCCTGCACCTGACCCGGGCCGCCAAGACCATCGGTACTTTTTTCCTGGACGACGTCAGCAACTGGTACCTCAGGCTCAGCCGCCGCCGTTTCTGGAAGGGAGAGATGACGCCGGACAAGAGGGCCGGGTTCGCCACCCTTTATACCGTCCTGGAGTCCAGCCTGCGGTTGCTGGCCCCGTTCATCCCTTTCGTGAGCGAGGAAATCTACCGGGGGCTGACTGTTCACGCGGATCCCGGCGGTTCCGTCCATCTCCAGGATTTTCCCGTTTCCGATGCTTCGGTGATCGACGAAGGACTGGAGCAATCCATGGCGGCCGCCCAGGCCGTGGTCGGTATGGGGCGCAGCCTGCGTCAGGAAGCGGGCCTGAAAACCCGTCAGCCCCTGGGACGTCTGGTCATGCACTCCAACGATGATCGTGTGGCCCTGCTGGAGGCGGATGAACTCCTGACCGGTTACATAGCGGGGGAATTGAACGTCAAGGTAGTCGGCACCGTGGCCGACCCGCGCGAAGTGGCCACTCTTTCGGCCAAAGCCAACTTCCGGGCCCTGGGGCCGCGCTTCGGCAAGCGGTCTCCCCTGGCCGCCAAACGGATAACGGCCATGACCTCCGACGAGATCATGACCTTGCGGTCCGGAGGCAGGGTCAATCTGGATTTCGAGGGCCAGGACATCGAATTCACCTTCGATGAAGTGATGGTCGCCGAAGAAGGTGTGGGTTCCTACGTGGCCACGGGGGACCAGGGCCTGACCGTGGCTCTGGACACCACCCTGACCGAGGATCTGCTCCAGGAGGGACTGGCGCGGGAGATCATCAACAAGGTCCAGAACCTGCGCAAGAAGAGCGGCCTGGAAGTTTCTGACCGTATCGAATTGGCCATTATCGGGCCTGAGAGCGTGCTGGCGGCGGTTTCGCGGTTTGCCGAACGAATTACGACCGAGACGCTCGCTCTGGGCGTTGCTTCCGACGGGGATTTGGCTTATAAAGACACATTCAAGATCGAAGAAAATGAAATCGGTATCGCCCTGGACAGGGCTTGATACCATGCGGGGAGGGACCCCATGCGGAAAACTGAGCTGCAGAGATTCAGGAAAATGCTTACCGAAGAAAAGGAACGGGTAAATCAGTCCCTGGCCCAGCACGAAAAAATCATCAAACACACCGACGACCAGTCCGGTCTCGAGGCAGGGAAATCCCATTCCAACCACATGGCGGATCAGGGGTCGGATGAGTTCCAATACGAAACGACCATCAAAACTGCAAATACCGAGGGCCGTTACCTTTACAACATAGAAGAGGCTCTCGGGCGTATCGAAGACGGTTCCTACGGGAAATGCCAGGAATGCAATACGGCCATCGGCTTGGCCCGTCTGAAACGATTGCCCTACACCCGGATGTGTATCGAATGCAAAGAGAAGGAGGAGGCGGGAAACCTCTGATGCTCAGCCGAATCCTCAAGCCTTGGGTGTGGGCTCCCCTTGTTCTCATTCTCGATTTCACCTCCAAGAGAGCCGTATTGGCCAACGAAACGGCTCTGCG
>JAUVII010000015.1 GCA_030592845.1 Candidatus Krumholzibacteriia bacterium
CGTCCTGGAAAGCCGCCTCCACCGGTTGGCACATGACGGTCGAATGGTTCAATGCCGTAAATACGAGCCAGGCAATGGAGCCGGACGACTTCCGCTCCCAGTCCGATCAGAGCGAAATCAATTCCTACAACCTGAGTTTCGGAGCTAGGAGCCTCATCAATTTCGGCGTTGCCTTCGACCATGCCTTCAACCAAAAATTCGCCCTGTACGGTGCTTTCCGATCGGATTTTTCTTCAATTCCCTCCGAGGAGGCGGACAACCTGCAGATCTCGAACTGGGATCTGTGGCACATCAGCTCCGGGGCCTCCTTCACCTTCATGGATATCGAATTCACCGCGGGACTTCAATACAGCTTCGGCTCCGGCGAAAGTGACCGGTTCATCAACTTCAACCTGGGTGACAACGGCGAGGTGGTCGGGAATTTCGGAACACATGAAATCACCTACCGGCGCCTGAAGGCGCTGATCGGATTCAATCTGCCCCTCGGCGGATCGGACGGGTAGTTTGCGGAAATTTTGTTGGCCCGACCCGGTCTCCCGGCGTAGGTTGTATCCATGCAGTTCACGTTTGGTCCTCCGGGGCCGGTCGATTGGCTTCATTACGGAGGTGCCCTTTTGAACAGTGTGCGAAATCTTATCTCCGGTCTTGCGATCATCATTCTGTTGGTCTCCCTGACCGGATGCTCCAGCCTTACCGTGAAATACGATTACGATCAGGATGCCCACTGGGCCAAATACAGAACCTACGGGTGGATGGAAAAAACCCAGCAGAATACCGACCCCACCTCGCCGGTGGCGGATACCGGGCTTTTTCAGCAACGGGTCCAGGCTTCGGTCAATTTGGTGATGGCTGATCGCCGCATTACCACCAGCGCCGACCCCGACCTGCTGGTGATCTACCACCTCGGCTCCGCGGAAAAGATCCAGGTCACCGACTGGGGCTACCGCTATTCCGATTATTACTGGGGATATGGGGGACGGCAGATCGATGTCTACCAGTTCACTGAAGGAACCCTGGTCATCGATCTGGTCGATGCCGAAACCCAGCAACTTGTCTGGCGCGGCACCGGGACTAAAGTCATCGACCAGACCCAGGATTCGCCCGAGGTAATGCAGGACCGGCTGAACAAGATCGTCAACAAGATCATGGAAAGCTTTCCGCCGAAGTAGCGGAGTCTCTACGAATTTCCGACGGGATCAATCAGCATATTCCTGAAAGATCCCGTCCAGGCTCACCAGATTCTGCCTGATGTCCCAGACCACCTGATCCCACTTCTCCTGCGGCAGGCCAATGAAGTTCCCCATTTCCTGGAACTTCTCCCAGGGAACCTCCTCACTCAAATCGACGGCCGGCTTGCGGCCGAGACCCCAATGACCGCAGATTTTTTCGGCCAGGCTCACCACGGCCGCACCGTGGGCCCATTCGCCGGCTTGCATATAATCGTGATGATACCTGACACAGGCCGTAATGGATTCCGGCAGGTTCCATTGCTTCAGGATGTATTCACCAAGCTCTGTGTGGTCCAGGCCCACGGCGTTGATTTCGTCCCGGCGTCCGACCCGCTTTCCATCCATCGGCGGCAGGAATTCATCGATGATCAGTTGTCCCACATCATGCAGCAACCCACCCAGATAGGCTTCTTCGCTTCGCAGCCGGCACTCCGGAGAAACCTCGGCCAGCACACGGCCGGTTTGGGCAACGCCCAATGTATGCACCCAGAAACCCTGGTTCTGATCGTAGAGATAGTTTTTCAGGTTACGCCGGGTCAACCCCTCGGTGCTGACCGCGAACACGATCTTCTTCAGGCTTTCAAGACCAACCAGAACCACCGCTTCCGGAATGGAGTTGATGGAGCGTGAACGCCCGTACATACCGCTGTTGGCCAGCTTCAACACCCTGGCCGTCAAAGCCTGATCCTTGCTGATGACGGTCTCGAAATCCTTGGCCGTAAAATATTCGCGTTGGGAAAGTTCCAGGAACTCGAGGACCACCGAATTGAGGCTGGGCAGGCTCTCCAGTTTTTCCAGAACCTCGAACCTGATGTTTCGCCAGGATTTGTCGGTGGCGACCGGGACGGAGGTTGAAACGGCGCTCATCGGAAATCTCCATCTTCCTCGAATTCAAGGACAATACCGACATCGTCCCCGTCACAGGGATTGATGTTTTCCGGCCTGGTCCAGAGCCGGATCGGATTGGTGTCCAGGACCTGGTTGGGCCCCATGGACAGTACGGCGACGGCATTGGCGGAGATCATGACCCGATAGGAATTCCCCCATGGGTCGAGAGGAATTTCCCTGAGCCAGGTTTTTTCCGGGCCCCGGTTGCCGGCCCTGGTTTCCGAAAGGGACATGCCTTGCATACCCCCACCAGCGGCGCCCGCCTGCAGGGGTTTCAGATCGGCCCCGCCCTGCGGATTCCGCGGCCAGTTTCCCGTATCGTGGCGATAATCGAGGACCACCCGGGCCAGTTCCCTGGTTTCGGATTCCGCGCGAACCGGCTTCGTTTCGAAAGTCAAACCGCCCAAATAGCCCCAGGCAAACAGACCCGCGGCCCCCAGCAAAACCAAGCCGAGTATCTTTTGAAGTTTTATAACTGATTTGTTTTGCATTATATATCCCGTTTCCTCCCAAAAATTCCCCCAGCGACCGGCTTAATCCGGCCTCCCTACATATGCAACCTCCGTTCCAGTTTCCGGAAAGGAGATCAAAATGGTTATTTTGTTGATATCAATAAAGTTACGCGACAAGACTCATCCAAACGACGGAACTGGGCACAAAATCAGACATCCAGCCTGGAAATATCCTCCCCCGGGTGATCCGGATCGGGCCAGTAGGCCACTTCGGGAGCCTCGGGCTTTGGCGTGAAGATGGCGATCCCGATCAAGCCCAGGTACAGCAGGGCCACGATCAAATCGGGAGCCCAGTTGGGTAGGGTGGACAGTCCGAATTCATGGACGGGCGCGACCGGCGCGATCCGGTGGCCGACCCAGGCAATCAGCAGGAAAAGGAAAATGAAACGGAAGTTCCGCATCAGGCGGGCCCGAAACGATTGGAGGCGGGTCAGGTGAAAACGCGGGCAAAGGAGATCGTCCGCCACATGGTCGCCCCAGTGGAAGTCCGGACTGGACTGGTCACGACGCAGGATGCCCCCGTAGAAATTCTCTTCCAGCATGCGGACCCGCGCGCGCCAGACATCGAAAAACCGGAAGCGGCGGGCCTCGATAATCAGAAAAACCACGTTGGAAAACATGCCCATCAGGATGGCTTCCCTGGCGTAGGCCGGGTTCTGCAGGCTGGCCGTGAGGATGGCGAGGGTGGCGAGGATGGCCCAGTTCGTCGTCGTGTCCAGACGTGTCCGCCAAACCAGGGAGCGATGCATTTCCGCGCGGTAGAAATGGGCCAGGGCGGCAATGTATTCCGCCCGGGTCAGGGGAGTGGTTTCGAACTCCGGCTTTTCGTCCGGCATCTCCGGAAAACTGGGTTTGGAATCTTCGGCCCGGCGTCCAAACCGGCTTTGCCTCCGCTCGTCTCCTCGGTCATCGCCCATTTGGATCAAACCTCTTTTTTGGGCAAGGCGCCGTCAAGGGCGTCGCGCAGGATGCCCTTGATCTCCTCGCTGAAATCCTTGCCGAGCATCCATTCCAGATAGCTGCGTCCGCGCTGATCGGCGACCACCGCGTTCAGGGACTTGCCCTGGAATTTGCCGAAGGTGAACACGGCTTCGCCCTCGTCGCTCCAAAGGAATTTGCGCTTCCGGTCCAAATATTTGCCCTCGTCGGGATTGCAGAAACCGTGCAGGGCATCGACCTCGTCGGGGACCTCGTCGTACCTTTCGATCTGGGCGTCGAGGATCTCGAGAGTGGCTTCGGTATCGGCCAGGGCGTTGTGGGCCCCGGTGAGATCCTTGCCGCAATAAAGTTTGTAAGCCGCGGTCAGGTCGCGTCGTTCCATGCGGTGGAAAATCTTCATGGCATCCAGGTGGCGAACGCCGGGAAAATCCATTTCGCTGCCCGCGCGCGCCAATTCCGCCTGGAGCAGCGGCAGGTCAAAATTGACCGAGTTGAAGCCCGCCAGATCCACGTCGGCGAGATAGTCCTCAACCTCACGACGAATCTGGCTGAAGGTGGGTTTGTCCCGGACGTCGACGTCCTTGATCCCATGAACGGCGGTGGCCTCGGGTGGAATGGGCTGCTCGGGATTGACCAGGGTTTCGAAGGTGTTGCGGCTTCCGTCGGGATCGACCTTGATCATGGCGATCTGAACGATCCGGTCCTTTTCCACGTTGATGCCGGTGGTCTCCAGATCGAACACCACCAGGGGGCGGGTAAGCTTCAGATTCTGCATGACGGCCTTTCAGTCCTCGTACTCTTTCTCGATCAGCTTGGCAATGGCCTTTTCCATGGCTTCGGTCTCTTCGGTCACGAAGCCCACGAACTTGTCCGTCATGTTCTGGTTCCGGTCGTACAGATAGGTGCTCGGCATGCCCTCCAGTTCATAGCTGGACCCCATTTTGCGGGTGGGGTCGAGGACAACCTGGGACCGGGAGTGGATCTTGGGCAACATGGAGGTGGCGGCAGAAGACTCCAGGTCCTGGTTCACCGCCACCACGGCCAGGCCCTCTTTCCCGTAACGGGACTGCATCGTCGACAGCCAGGAAATGTAGGCCTCGCACGGGTCACACTCGAGTTTCTGCCAGAAAGCGATAAGCACCACTTTGCCTTCGAGCTTCGTCAGGTTGAAGTCCCTCACGTCAATGACGGGGACCCGATCCCTGTTGCTGCCGCGAACCGATTCTTCGGGCCCAGCCAGGGCCATGGTGGAGAACGCCAGGGTTACTCCGACCAGGATGACATACGCGATTTTTTTTAACATTGCTCATCCTCCGGGGGACCATTCAACACAATCCGGGTACATGGCAAGGAGCCTGCCTCCCCGTGGAAACAGGCTCCTGGGAAAACCGACTGATCGACGGAGGATCAGACGTTTTCTAGAACGGGAACGACGTGGACCCATTCGGGGTGATACTCGCTGTTCCCCGCGTGAATCCCTGTCAGTGTAACACGAAGCTTGCCCGTCAGCCCGCCTTCTTTTCCGTCGGCGATCTGATGATCGACGCCCTTGTAATGGATCACGCCGACAGGTGTGACCACCGCGGCGGTCCCGCAGGCGAAGACTTCCTTCAATTTGCCGGTGTGGGCGTCTTCACAGATCGCGGCGATGTTGGGCGGTTCCTCGACCCAGTTGTATCCCATGTCGTTCAAAAGAACTCCCACCGAATCGCGCGTCACCCCGTTGAGGATGGTGTCGCCCGTCGGCGCGGTGATCACCTTGTCCTCGTACACGAAGGCGATGTTCATGGCGCCCATCTCCTCGACGGACTCCCTCTCCTTGGCGTCGAGCCAGATGATGTTGTCGTACCCGGCCTCCTGGGCCAGCTGGATGGGCAGCAGGGACGCCGAATAATTGCCGCCGGTCTTGGCGTACCCGGTGCCGCCCTCGGCCGAGCGCACGTACTTTTCCTCGACGCGCAGGCGCAGGGGACTGATGCCCCCGGCAAAGTAGGAACCCACCGGACCAATGATGATGTAGAAGATGTAGTCAGTGGACGCCTTGACGCCCAGACCGACCTGGGTCGCGATCATCGTCGGCCGGATGTACAGGGCGTTGGGGCTTTCGGGCACCCATTCACGATCCAGATCGATGAGCTGGTCCAGGGCGTCGGCAAAAAGAGCCGGGTCCACCTGGGGCATGCACATGCGCTCGCAAGAGATGTTGAACCGGGCCACGTTCTTGTCGGGACGGAACATGTGCACCGAACCGTCTTTGCCGTTCCGGTAGGCCTTCATGCCCTCGAAAATCTCCTGTCCGTAGTGCAGGACCTTGGCCGCCGGATCCAGACTGAAGTTTCCGTAGGGGATGATGCGCGGGTCACGCCACTGCCCGTCGGAATAATCCATGACGAACATGTGCGGCGTGAAAATCCGGCCGAAACCGTAATCGCCGGCGGGAGGCGACGGAGGATTGGCATTTCTGGTAATTGGAATATTCATCCCGGCCTCCTGGTGGAACTCCCGGTTGTACGAGCCCGTGGCCCCCGCCACGGCTCAAACCCGGAAAAAGGTGTGAAACCACCCTCAATAAGGGGTTTTCATGCCTCAAATTTCGTCATTTTCGGTGATGAAAGCAAGAATTGGCGGGGAATCTTCCCCGAGGAGCCGGGGAACAAAAAAATCCCGGATGGTTTCTTCGCCCTTGAAACCATCCGGGAGGGGGTGCGACGGAATAGGGTTCGCCCTTCCGACTCCGCCGCTTTTCAATCCGGCCCCTCGCTCTAAAAGCCGGATTTGGAGGTGTCGCCTTCAAGCTGGTAGATGCAAGGTTGGTGCCGAATGAACGGGACACACATCAACTTACCATCATGAAACAAGTTAAGTTTTTGAAAATGATTTTCGCGGCATTTTGGGGCTTCCCGATCCCCCTGAAGTGTCCCACAAAAGTGTCCCATTATTGGGCAACCGCGGGACACCGGGACACCCTGCAGGAATCCACTGACGGATCTTCGATCGTTGGGGTATAGCCGAATACCCCGAGTCTTCCTATGCTGGATTTCGGGGGATCGTCGGTCGGCATCATCAGGTGAAAGGAATGATCATGAACCGACGCCCCGCGTCAGCGAGTTCTTTTCTCGCCGCTTTGACCCAGTCGGCGATACTTTTTTCCCTCCTGCTCTTATTCCTGCTGGTGTCCGGTTGCGAAAGCACCGACACGGTAGTTCCGGATGATCCTCCATCGGCCGGTTCGGCCCCCGTCCTGGACATCGAGCCCGAGTTTTCCCAGGGGGAAGCCAATACCGTTTCGTGGACCCTTCCCGACGACGAGGGGAAAACCACGCGGGAACTTGAATTTCTCGTCCAGCGATCCGGCGATCCCCAGTTTGCCGACGAGGTGGTGGAAAGCGATTGGGTTTCGGGATCGTCCTACGAATTCACCGGCCTGGAGAACGGCCAGACAAACCACTTCCGGGTCCGCGGGCGCAACCTTCAGGGTGCTGAAACGGATTGGTCGTCAAGCCAGTCGTCCACCCAGGACGCGGCTGCTCCGGTGGCCACGCTGACGGATATGAAAACCGAGCAGACAAGTCTTCTGTTCTGGTTTCAGTTGGCGGCCACCGACGAGCTCAGCGGCCTCGCCGAAATCGAACTCTGGTTCGGGCTTGAAGGCGCCGAAAAAACACTCTACGGAACCTTCCCCCCCGGCGAAGTGACCTTCCAGGCGACCCAGGGTGGAACCCACGAGTTTATTGCCCTGGCAACTGATGCGGTCGGCAACCGGCAGGACATGGACACCGCTGTCACCGAGGCGACGATCGTGCCCGAGCCCATCATCATCATCGACAGGAACGCGGAGGAATTCGATATCACCGCCGCGGTGCTGGAATTCCGCATGGCCGTACAATACTGGGAGTTCGGATTGGGCCGATTCACCATCCGGCCTGTCATCGACCCCTTGATGATCGGTCCGGGTCACAGGGACTATCCGGACGACGTCAACGTCACGGAAATCCTGGGAGTCGCCTACGGGGACGATGTCCGGGCCTACAAGATCGGCGACATGATGGACAAGGAGGTGGTCGACGACGTCGTCAACGGGACGCCCATTGCCGTCTGCTACTGACCTCTCTGCAATTCGGTTGTAGTTTACAACCGCACACTCGACGGAGAAGTCCTGACGATCGCCGCCAGCGGCTGGACCTGGCATCAGATTTTTGTCCTGCAGGATTATGAAACGGGAAGTCTGTGGTTCCCGGGCCTGTCCTTTCCCGGCGGAACGGATTTTCTGCTCTGCGTCGCGGGCCCCCATCAGGGAAAGAAACTCTGGGCCAACCACTCGGGTCGTGTCAAATGGAGACCCTGGCACGAGGCCTATCCCAACTCACTCATCATGAAGGTCAAGTAGACCTGGTTAATTCCACTGAAGACCTGCACGCCGGGCGGAAACGCCCGGCGGTTTTTTGCCATCCATAACCCGTTTTATACGTTGCGGTTGGGGGTCTCTTATTGTATCCTGAGTTTTGAGGGAGCCCAATTGCGGCCGTCGCCCGTGGCTGCGTTTATCATCGGAACAACCAACAATTGGGACCGGGGGCCTCATGCAGGGACGGATGGTATCCCATTACAAGATTATCGAATGCCTGGGTGGCGGAGCCATGGGCCAGGTGTTCAAGGCCGAAGACACCCTTCTGCACCGCCCCGTCGCGCTGAAATTCCTGCCCGCCGAACTTACCGAAGACGAAGAGGCCTCCCAGCGCTTCATGCGCGAGGCCCGGGCCACACCCTCCCTGGATCACCCCAACATCTGCGCCATCCATGAAATTGCCCAGGCCGAGGACGGCTCCTGGTACATCGCCATGGCCTGGTACGACGGCCAGACACTGAAAAAGACCATCAGCAGGGGCCCGCTGGACCCCGAACTGGCCTTGCGCTACGCCCGGCAAACGGCCCTCGGCCTGGGCGATGCCCACGACCATGATGTGGTTCATCGCGACATCAAGCCGGCCAACATCATCGTCACCGACCGGGGTGACGTGAAGATTCTCGATTTCGGCCTGGCCCGGCTGCTGGGCAAGGCCCGCCTGACCCGAACCGGCACCGTGATGGGCACGGCGGCCTACATGTCCCCCGAGCAGGCGCGCGGCGAGGACGTGGGCACCAGTTCGGATATCTGGTCGCTGGGAGTCGTGCTTTACGAAATGCTGTCGGGCAAGGTGCCGTTCGATGGCGAGAGCGACGTGGCCATGATCTATTCGGTGCTGCATTCCGAACCGGCCCCCCTGCCCCAGCCGATATGCCGGAACAGCGAAATATGTACGGACATCATCCAAAACTGTCTGGCCCGCAACACCAGGGACCGCTACCCCTCCGCCAAGATCCTGGCCGAAGATATCGAGCTGGCCATGGAAGGCTCCAAGACCTCTTTCGGGTCGCGGCCCTCGAGTTCTTCCATTTTCGCCCCCCCGGAACGGCCCCGCTGGCACCGGTTGATTCCCGCGCTGGTCGCCCTGGCCCTGTTGGTGGCCTTAGCTTTTCCCCAGACCCGCGGCTTCCTCCGCTCGGTCGTTCCTTTTGCCTCGAGTGAGAAGCCGGCCGGCGTGGCCGTGGTTCCCTTCCACGTTACCGGGGACATGGATGACGCCACGGCCTTTGGTCATGGATTGAGCAACATGATCAACAACCGGCTGTCGGGACTGGAACAGTACACCGACAAGTTCTGGGTCGTACCCCCAGGGCAAATCAAGAGGCGAAGAATCGCGGACGACGACAGGGCGCGGGTAGTGCTTGGGGTCCAGCAGATCATCACCGGCACCGGGAACATGAGCGGCCATACCATCACCCTCAATTTGACCGTTCACGACACCAGGGACAACACCTACAAATCCCGGGAATTCAGGGATTTCGCGGGTAACCTCAAAATCTGGCAAAGCGATCTGCTGGCCTGGCTTGTCGAAAATATTGATCCCGAACTGGGGACGATTCCCGACAGGTTAACCGGCGCCAAAAACACCAACATCCCCTCGTCGTTTCTGGATTTTCAGACCGGGCTCGGCCATCTCACAGGAGCTCCCGGCGAAATCGGTGATGAAAACGCCGCGGCGGCCCTGCCCTATCTGGAGCGGGCCGTGGCCAGCGACTCGTCCTATTCCTGTGCCTGGGCCCAGCTGGGCCGGGCGGTGTGGCTCAGTTACGGACCAACCGAATCGGTCAGGGTGACCGAGGCCGAAAACTATCTGACCACCGCCGCCCGCCTGGACACCACCGCCGCACTGCCCCGCTACTACCTGGGCAACATTCAGGCCCGGTTGGGGAACACCGACGCCGCCGTGCGCAGCTACAACCAGGCCCTGGCCCAGGATCCATTGCACCAACCAACTTTGGACGGGCTGAGCATTCTGCACTATCGGAACGGGGATCATGAGCTTGCCGAAGACGCTTATTATCGGGCCATCGACGCCCGCCCGTTGTTTCCGCGTACCTACAGGAACGCCGGAGTGTTCCACTACCAGCGGGAGGACATGGTCAAGTCACGTGAGAATTTCGAGATCATGCTCACGCTGACCCCTGGCGACGCCCTGGGCTATCGCATGATGGGCATCGCCTTTTTTGGAGAGGAAGATTACAAGAACTCGGAAATCATGTTTGAAAAGTCCCTGGACATTGAAGCCACCCCCTGGACCTACTCGAACCTGGGCACCCTCTACTTCTATGACCAGAGGTACGCCGACAGCATCACCATGTGCCAAAAGACCCTGGAAACGGAGCCCGACGACTTTGGCACCCAGCGCACCCTGGCCTCTTCCTACGAGTTCGCCCCCGGTTTTGAAGACTCGGTGCTTCCGGCCTATGAAAAAGCAATGGAGCTGTTGCAGGCCTTGCTGGTTCAGGACCCCAAGAGCATTGAATACCAGGCCGATCACTCGTCTTTTTGTGCCATCCTGGGATTTCCTGAAACCTCTCAGGAGATCCTGGACGATCTGGAGGCCAACCATCCCAAACTGGATACAGGGAACATGTTCAGCATGGCTTCCACCTACGAAAGACTTGGAAACCGCGACCGGGCCATGGACTGGCTTGAAATGGCCCTGGACCAGGAAATGTCATTCAAAAAGATGGACCACTACCCGGTTCTGAAAAACCTGCAATCCCATCCTCGCTACATCGCCCTACGGAAAAAATATGGGGAATAGGCGGCTCGTTTCGGCGGGTCATTAACCACTGAGAGGGAGGAACGAGATGAGTCCAAAAAAACCCAAGAAGATCAAGCCCGTTAGAAACCCAAAATACGTACACAAACTGAATGAAGAAGTTTTTCAGATCTCCGGCCCCATGATTAACGTGAAGCCGGGTGAAACGGTGGAAATCCTGATTCCCGGACCAAAGGGATTCACGGTTTACCTCCCCATTGGTGAACACTTCAATGCCCAGATCTTCGAAGCCCTGGAGAATCCAGAATGGGCCCAGGAGGAAATGGAAGCAGCCTCAGGTTCCAATTCAGGATCCGCCATCAACAAGTTTTGGGGGGTTCAAATGACTCGAATTTCCACGTCCTTTGCTACCCCGGGTAATCCCGAAGGGGAGTTTCCATATTGCATTTACAGCAAGGAGCTCAAAAACTTCGCGGTGGGAAATTCCCCACCCAAGATGGGCCTGAAACCCTGACTTGGACTGGACGAACAAACGCCCCCGCGCCTTACGGTCGCGGGGGCGTTTTTGTTTTTGGCGACCTGTGCGCTATTCCACCAGGGTGATCGAACGCGTCCGCACGACCGTCGCGGCGCCCATCCGCGCGACCATGCGCACCTGGTATACACCCGAGGCGACCTGCCGGCCGGCGCGGTCGGTGCCATCCCATCTCGTGCTGAAGGGCCCGGCCCTGTACTGCCCGGAAACCAGCTCGCGCACCAGATGGCCGCGAGCATCGTAGACGCTCAGTTCAACAGCACCGGGTCGATCCAGATCGAACCTGATTTCGGTGGATGGGTTGAAGGGATTCGGGATGTTGGGCAACAGCCGGGCGCCGCTTGTTGCCGGCACCTGCGGAACGGGCGAAAGCGGATTGAATACTGTGAAATCCGCCACCCTCGGAGCGTGATCACTGGCGTCGGTGGTGTCGTAGGTTTGAAGCCCGTGGGCGGCAAGGTTTGCCGGAGTCATGGTCCGGGTTTCCAGCACGTAGTGGTTGTGGATGTCGAGCACGCTGTCGGTGTACATTATGTAATCCAGTACCCCGGGGTAGTAGGTACTATAGTCCTTGCGCCAGGTGTAGCTGGCCCGCGCGTCCGGATGGCGGGACAACGGATACGTGAAGTCGTTCCCGTCCCAATCGGGCGCCCCGTCCGCCCCGTAGGTTCCCTCATCCTGGATATCACCGGTAATGACGGTGTCCAACTGCTGCCGCCAGCCGACGAGATTCAAATCACCGCACAGCACAAAAGGCGTACCCTCGGGCACGGTAACCACCCCACCGGCGGTCTTGGCGTCACGCAGAAAACCGATCACCGAATCGGCTTCGTTCTGGCGGTCCTGATCGGCGGTGCAGCAACGCCAGTGGTTGGCGATAAGAAGCAGGTCCTTGGCCGAAGCCTCGCCCAGGTCGAGAAGGGCGGCGGTCACGCGGTAGCCCGGGTTCACTTCCCAGCTTTGCAGGATGGGGAAACGGCTGACGATGACATTGCCCGCGTCGCGCATGACGGCGTACCAGTCTTCGCCCGCTCCACTGGGCAGATGCTGCTCGATCTTGTCGCGCACCTGGGCCGCGTTGTGGTTCCACACCTCGTTGATGACCAGCACGTCGGGATCCATGGCGTCGAGCATCCGGTTTTGCGCCTGCTCCGCCGACCCGCCGTCGAACAATCCATCACTCTGCACGTTCCAGGTGGCGATACGAATGTGGGCCGAATCGTCCCGGACCAGGCCCAGGCTGGGAGTGGTTATGGTGCCGGCCGTAAAGGTGTAGGCAATACTGCCCGAGTTCGGCGCCACATCGCCCGAATCCACGTCCCGCAGGATGAACCGGATATCATCCCCGGTGAAAAGAGCCTGCCCTCCGGCGGGAATCGCGTCCCGGCGAAACGCAACCTCGAACTCGTTGTTGCTGACCGTGGGGCCGATCAACAGGCCGACATCGGCGTGCTCCACCGTGTAGGAACTCCCCGGCTTGAAGATGCCGTCGCGCTGGCCGAACTCCCACATCAGTTCGGCGCCGATGCCGCCGAAGGCCGTGCCGGTGCCGGCGTTCATGTCCGTGTCGAGATAGAGCCGCATATTCTGCTGCTCGTCGGGCTGGACCTCGCCTTCGATTTCGAAGCGGATGAACAGATAGTCCTGGTCGTTGGCCACCCAGACGCGGCCGAAATCGACGGGACCCGCGTCGTCATTCGAGTCGTCGAGTACATGGGTCAGGCCCGCCCAGTCCTCGAAATAACCGTTGATCTGGATGGGGACCAGATCGGCCAGAACGATTCCGGGAACAAGCAGACAGAACAATGCGACAGCAATTACGCGGGAGGAGGGCGAAAACATGGGCGAGCCTTTCCTAAACAAGTTTGGGCGATAACCGGTGAACAATTATAACATTTAGCGTTCGAGATTACAAAAATCTGGTGCTATGACCGCCCCGCCTCCACGTTCATGCCACAGGCGATGGCAAGACCCGCAGAGAGTCACCAGGTTATCCGGATGGTTGTTGCCACCTTGTTCTCTCGCCACAATGTGATGCACTTCCAGAAAACGGGTTCGCCCGCAACCGGGCGCCCGGCACCTGTGTTTGTCTCTTGCCAAGACCTCCCGGCGCACGCGGGGCGGGATTGTGGTGGTGTTTCGAGCGCCGTTTTTGCAGACCGCCGCGTCGCAATGTATTCGTTCAGCTTCGGCCTTACTCAACTCGCGTTCGCCGGCTTGGGTTTGGACGGTCATGACACCAGTTTCAACATTTTCATGAACGTGGATCTGCACCGGCGGTCTGCTGGAATGGTGCCCCCGGGGGCACTTTTGGCCCTGTAACTCTTTTGTTTCCAACAGCGCCGCCAGCGCTTCCAGCATCAGCTCGGCCCTGTCGTTTGGGACGCCGCCCAGTTTGTGGAGCCGCTCGACCAGAGCCGACCGCCGCACCTCCTGTTCAGGCGTCAAATCCATCTGGAAACGAACCGGCAGCTCGCGCGGTGCAACCACTGTCGGAATTGAAGGCAGCAGTTCACCCTGAGCCGGATCCACTTTGGCCGCCCTCTTGGCCTTCTTCACCTCGTGGATCAATTCCTTGCGGGTTCCCTTGGCGGCTTCGAGCCAGGGAACCTGGGTTTCAGGCGTGGCCACCGAAATGATTTCCCGCGCTTTGGTGTAACCGAGGTCACCGGACACCACGGCCTCGCGTACCGCCGGCAATTTTTCCAACTGCCGGGCTAGGCGAATGAAATCATCAGCCCGCGACTTGGAAAAACCCAGTTCCTTCATGGCGTACTGGTTGATGGATGAACAACCAAGATCACGAAAAAGACGGCGGCGCATGATCTCGCCAAACCACAACACGGCGCACTGGTGGGCATCATCCATGGCAGTCAGCGAGCGCTGGAGAGAAACGTGGACTTTGGCGGCTGGTTGGTCGGATTTGAAGGGAACGGCAGGCATGGATATTCCTCCAGGAATGGGGTGATTGGGAGGTACAAACAATATACGAACAAAAGACGAAAACAACAAGAACAAATTGGGTTAATGTGCATTATTTTCAAGTATTTATCCAAAATCATCAAAACCAATAAATCCGGAACTCCCCAACCGCCTTCCCGGTTCACCCAAACAACCTGTGGCGATCAGGGCTCAGGTGCTATTTAATAGGCAAAACGCCACACAGAATCCTGAATTACGAAGGAAGCCCCGATGAAGATCTCCCATAGCCCATTTCTGCGCGCGGCAACCGTTCTCGCCCTGACCATGCTGATGGTCGGCGGAGCCATTGGTCAGAACAATAGCGAGGACGAACCCGACGAACTCGACTGGCCCCGAAAAATCACCACCGAAAAGGGTGAAATCGTCATCTATCAGCCCCAGGTGGAAACCTTCGTTGGCGACAAGCTGGAATCACGGTCGGCCATCTCGATCAAGGTCGCGGGACAAGAGGGCATGATATTCGGGGCCATGTGGTTCGAGTCCCGCCTGGTGACCGACATGGAAACACGCCTGGCCACACTGGTGAGCACCAAGGTTACCGCGGCCAAGTTCCCGGATGTGGACCAGGCCAAAGTGGATGAGCTGAGCCGGTTCATCGAAAAGGAGATTCCCGCCTGGGATATCGTCATCTCCCTCGACCGGCTGGTGGCCTCGCTTCCTGATCACGAAGGCCAGGATGAAAACTTCGGCAGCGAGCCCCCCCGCATCTACCACCGGACCGTGCCGACGGTGCTGGTGAGCATCGAAGGCGATCACATTCTCACCGACCTGAACGGATTCGAACTGCAGTACGTGGCCAATTCGGCCTTCTTCATCGTCAAGGAAAAGACCGGATATTACCTGCGCGGCAGCGGTATGTGGTTCATCGCCGACGATATCGGCGGCCCCTGGAAAAAGACCACCGATCTTCCCGGGGAAGTAGCCAAGGTTTCGCAGAAGATCGACGAGGAGGAAGCAGCCCAGGCGAAGGAGCAGCAGGATGACGCCGCCGCCATGGAGCTGGAGGTCAACCCGGACGAACCGGATCCCGGGATTATCGTCAGCACCGTGCCGGCCGAACTGATCATCACCGATGGCGAGCCCGACTTCGCCACGGTCGAAGACACTCAGATTCTCTACCTTAAAAATACCGAAAACGACGTCCTGATGGACATCTCCAGCCAGATGTACTACGCCCTTTTCTCGGGTCGTTGGTACCGGTCCCCCGCGTTGCAAAGCGACACATGGGAGTTCGTGGAATTCGAGGATCTGCCTGCGGATTTCCAGAAGATCCCCGCGGGATCCGATATGGCCAACATTCTGGGCAGCGTGCCCGGAACCGTCGAATCTCGTGAAGCCATCCTCGAAACGCAGATCCCCCAGACAGCTGAGGTCGACCGCAAGACAGCCACGACCGAGGTGACCTACGACGGCGACCCCCAGTTCGAGGCCTGCGGCAATGACGTCGCCTACGCCCTGAATACCGAATCATCAGTGCTGTTGATCGACAAGAAATACTACTGCGTCGACAACGCCATCTGGTTCGTCGCCGATGGACCGACGGGCCCCTGGCAGGTGGCCACCGAGGTGCCTGCCGTGGTCCAGGATCTTCCCCCGGATTGTCCCGTCTACAACGTCAAATACGTCTACATCTACGAGTCGACACCCGAGGTGGTCTACATGGGCTACACCTCCGGTTATTATGGATCCTACGTGTGGGGCCCCTGCGTGGTCTACGGAACCGGGTGGTACTACAATCCCTGGTGGGGATCCTACTATTACCCCCGCCCCGTCACTTACGGGTACGGCGTTCATTACAACCCCTACTCCGGCTGGGGTTTCTCATTCGGAGTCAGCTACGGCTGGCTGACCATCGGCGTGGGCTGGGGCCGGCCCTACTACGGTTGCTGGGGAGCCGGCGGCTACCGCTACGGTTACCGGCGCGGCTATTGGCATGGCTATAATCGAGGGTACCGTCATGGATACCGCCACGGCGCGGCCCGCGGCTATCGGGCCGGCTACCGTGCGGGCCAGCACAACAGCAACCGCAACGCCTACCGCAACCGCGGCAATGGAGTAAAACGCACCGGCGATGTCCGGCGGGATTCGGGCGGAAAGCGTCCGTCGACTTCCGTGGGGGGCAAGAACAACGTCTACGCCGACCGCAACGGCGATGTCTACCGGGACAAGGACGGCAGCTGGGAAAAAAGGGAAGACGGCAAGTGGTCGGAGGATCGCAACAAAGACGGGGACCGGGGTGATAGGGACAAGGGAACACGCGACCAGGCCGATCGGGACAAAGGAACGCGGGACCAGGCCGATCGCGATAAAGGGACGCGGGACCAGGCCGATCGGGACAAGGGAACGCGGGATCAGGCCGATCGGGACAAAGGAACCAGGGACCAGGGTTCACGTGATCAGGGAACTCGGGACCAGGGATCACGCGACAAGAGCCGCGACCAGCAGGCGGACCGAAGCAGTCGCGACCAGAGCCGCGACCAGCAGATGGACCGGGACCGCAGCAGCCGTGACCGCGGCGCCCAGCGGCAGCAGCAATCGCCCAGCCGTGGCGGTGGTGGTGGATCACGTCGTGGCGGCGGCGGTGGCGGAAGGCGCAGGTAGGGCGCCTACCCTGAACTACGTTGCTTGCTGCTGCCTTCCCGGCTCTGCAGCAGCAAGCCGCCCACGATAAAAACCAGCCCGACGATCGTGGCGGGCACCACGTGTTCGCCCAGCACGAAGTGGATGAACACCAGCGACAAGAACGGCGCCAGGAAAATAAGGTTGGCGATGCGCGCGGTTGAAGTGGTCAGCCGCAGCGCCGTCAGCCACAAAACGAAGGTGAAGCCCATCTCGAAGGCCCCGACGTAGGCGCCGCCCAGCACACCCTCCCATCCAATACGCAAATCCGAAAACACCAAAACCGCTCCGGTCACGAAGGGCAGCGCGAAAGCGAAGCCCAGGAACAATCCAACCACCGGATCGAGATCGCTTTTCGTATTACCGATCCAGTAAAGGGCCCAGATCAATGTCGAGCCCAGAGCCAGGGCCACGCCCAATGGATCGGCCACCTTGAAACCGGCCAGATCTCCCCCGGTCGCCAATACCACCACTCCGAAATAGCAGATCACTCCCGCCAGCCCGTGCCGCCAGCCGACCCTCTGTCCCAACAAAGGAACCGCAAGCCAGGACAAGGTCAGCGCCCAGGTGAAGTTCAAAGGCTGGGCCACCTGTGCGGGCAGCAGGTCGTAGGCCTTGAACAGAACCAGGTAGTAGATGAATGGATTGAGCAGGCCCAGACCGAAGGCCACCCGGTACTGGCGACGGGTGGCGCAGAGCAGAAGATGCGTCTTGCCCTGGACGGCAAGCACCAACCCCAGGGAAACCAGGGAAAAAGCACAGGCCAAAAACAGTAACTGGAAATGGTCGAGATGCCGCAGCGCCAGCTTGAAGGCGGTGGCCACGGTGGACCAGGCAAGGACTGCCGTAAGACCGAGCAGCGTGGCTTTGCGTTGGGAATTCACCTGTTTCCGGCTTCCTTGCCCCATTTGCTTGGTGTTAAGGAATTTGTTATCAATCCGTTGTATTTCAGGAGTGCCCCCGGGGCCACTTTTTCGCAATGATATTTTATATCCATGCGTATGTCTCCATCCCGATTTTTCCGGGCTGGTGAATAGAGCCCCCGTCGATTTCAAATCGGACTCGAGATTGTTGGACTTGGGCCCTGAATAACCATTATTATTACCATTCACTTAAGGAGAAGTACAATGTCCTTGGTTTTGCGTCTAATTGTCATCTGCCTAATCCTGATCAGCGCCTCACCTGTTGCTGCGGCTGGTTTTTCCCAGGTCGGCACGTACTCCTTCGCGTGGGAAGGCGTATTCACTTCGGGGCGGCTTTCGACCCTTGGGGGCAGCGACCTCGCCGACAGAAGTCCCGCCACCCTGCTGGTCAACCCCTCACCTCTGAGCACGGGATCCGGTGTCGGGTTGAGCTATGATCACGCAGACTATATTTATTCAACAATCGTTTCAGATATCCAATTCCATACCTACGCCGGCACCGCCGGGTGGAACAACTTGCGCCTGAACTTCGCGAGGCAGGATTACGTTCTCGAATCGGAATACATACGCACGGCGTACAATCCCGAAGGAACCGGGGAAACGTTTGATATCCGCGACCGGATGACCGTCATCGGGGTGAGCTACGATCTGGGGACCGCCCTGTTCGGGAAACCTTCCTTCCGTTGGACAGTCGGAGCCGCCTGGCGCGGTTATTCGAGAATTTTTGCGGATTTGGATGCGGATGCCAACTCCTGGGACCTGGGCACCACCTTAAGTTGGCGCGCGGAGTACAAGGGTGGCTGGACAGGCCTGACCGGAGCCGTCTCCTGGCAGAACTTTACCGACGCGACCTTCACCGTTGATGAACACCAGGCTTTATTGCCCCGCCCCTTGCGAACGGGTCTGACCATGGAAACAGCCTTCGGTCGGGCAGGTCACTCTGGTGATCTCTTCAAGTTCCTGATGGCCTTTACACGGACCTCCCGATTGGGCGACACCTACCGACCTGATGCAGATCATGTCGGCCTGGAGGCCCTTTTTCTCGATGCCCTGGCACTGCGATATGGCCACAGCACACAGGTCACCGGCGGTATTGGAAGTTGGGGTATCGGGGTCATCCTGGACGGACGGCTTCTGGGGCCCGTAACAGTGGAGTTGGACTGGGGAGAGATGAGTTTCGATAATCCAACGTTTACCGGGGACAAGACCATTTGGGGCGCGCGGGCGCGGTACAGCTTCTGATTCAAAAACAGGCCCCGGCTACTCCACCGCAATCGGATACCCCGCCGCCTCCCAAGCCAGCATTCCACCCTTCAAATTGAAGGTCTCAGTATACCCAAGATCCTGCATGATGTGCACGGCCAGGGATCCGCGCCGACCGATCCGGCTGACGAAGATCACCGGACTTTCCTTGGGCAACCCGGTGCCCTCGGCCGACAGGCGCCGCAACGGCAAGGAAAAGGAACGATGGATGTGCCAGTTGCGGTACTCCGCCGGTTCGCCCACGTCGATCACGATCACGCCGCCGGCCTCATCGTCCATCATTTTTTTCACCTGGCTGGGCGCCAGTTCTTCGATGACGTGGGGCATGATTTCAGCCACGCCCGGCAACTGCGGCTGATCCGTATACTTGGGCAGGGCCTGGCACTCGCCGAACACCCGCTCCTTGCACGAATAGATACAGAAGCCGGGATGCAGCACCTTGTGGAAGAGGTGGCTGATCGCGTTGTCGATATCCAGGATGTTCTCCGCCCCGATCATCCGGTCGAAACCGTACAGGCCGACCATGTGGCGCACCGCCGGCCGGACGCCCTCAAGGAAAACATCCCCCCCGCGCTTGCGGTAGCGTTTGACCACGCTCTCGAGCATGTGGATGCCGCTGACATCGCAGTGGTCGACCATGTGCATCCGCAGCAGCAGGTATTGTTGGCTGGGGTTCGCGTCCTGGTTGGCGCGCAGTGCCTCTTCCACATGATGGACCGCGCCGAAGTAGAGCGAGCCTTCGATCTCGATCACTCCGAGCTGGGGACAAACCGTTTCGTCCCGGGCGCGGATGAAATGACGGAAGTTTTCGTCGGGCACCACCGAGTGAACGCCGGGCGTCGAACTCTTGATCAGGTAACGCGCGAAGGAAACCAGCATACCCGCCAGCACCGCGAATTCCAGGGGCAGGAAAATCGTGGTCCCAAAAGTGGCGATCAGGATGGAGGAATCGCCCTTGCTGGAGCGAAGGATGCGCCGCATCTCCCCGCGGTCGATCATACCCCATGCCGTCATCAGCAACACGCCCGCCAGGGCCGGACGAGGCAGATAGGCGGTCAACGGAGCCAGCAGCAGCACTGCCAACATCAACCAGATACCTGAAAACACGCTCGCCAGCTGAGTGCGGCCGCCGGAATTGTAGTTCACGGTGGTGCGGGTGAACGATCCCGAAACGGCGTAACCGGACAGGAAACCCGTCGCGATGCTTGCCAAGCCCTGGCCCACGAACTCCTGGTTGCTGTCCAACCGCTGGCCGCTCTGGGCGGCGATGCTGCGCGCGATGGCCACGGCCTCCACCAGTCCGATGGCCGTCACCGCCACCGCGCCGGGGGTCAGTTTCCAGATCAGGTCGAAATCCAGGATCGGCAAATCGGTCAGTGGCGGCAGTGAGCGAGGGATCGCGCCGAGCACCTGCACGCCTTGCTCGTCCAAACGGAAAATGGCGGTCGCCGCGGCCGTCGCAACCATGGCCACCAGTGCCGCCGGCAGGGTGGGATTGATCCGCCGGCACAGAATGATCAATACGATCGCCCCGACCCCCAGGCCCAGGCTCATCAGGTGGGTCTGGTCCCCGTGGATCAACAGGTCCTTTACGGTTTCACCGAGTCTGGGATTGCTGGGAATGTCCAACCGCAAAAGATGCCGCAGCTGATTGAAGCTGATGAGAATGCCCGCGCCCGCCGTGAAACCCAGGACGACGCTGTCGGCCACGAAGTTCACCAGCACACCCCAGCGCAGCAGGCCCATCACCATTTTCAGGACGCCGACGATGATCGACATATAGCCCGCGGCCACCAGGAATTCAGGACTGCCCGGAGTGGCCACCGACAACAGGGAAGCCAGCACCAGAAGGCTGGTGGCGTTGGTGGGACCGGTGTGGAGATGCCGGGAACAACCCCATAGCGCACCCACGACCGCCGCCACGATAGCCGCGTAAAGTCCCATCTGGGGGGGCAGCTCCGCGATCATGGCGTAAGCGATGGCCTGGGGCAGCAGCACCACGGCCACGGTAAGGCCCGCTATGATATCGGGCCGCAGATTCTCGCCTGAATACCCTCGGATTACTTTTGAAGGGTACAGGAAAAAGACCGATTCCTCGGTTGCCCAGCGGCGCAGATCCTTCAGCCGTGATGTCTTGCTTTTGCTCACTTGGCCCGGTGTTCCGTTTGGATGATTCTCCGGGTGCCCGTTTCGTACCGGAGCACCATGGATTCAGTGTCAACCTTGTCGCCGTGATACCTGACGCCGTGCAGAACGAGGCCATCGGTAATGCCGGTGGCGGAAAAATAAACTTCGTCACCCTGGACCATGTCGTTGCAGCGTAGAATGCGCTCCAGATCCACGCCGCCATCCAGGCAGGCCTGCCGTTCGTTCTGCGATTGGGGAGCGACCCGCCCCAGCATGGACCCGCCCAGCGCCTTGACCGCGCAGGCGGCCATCAGCCCCTCGGCCGCGCCGCCGATGCCCATCATGATGTCGACAGGCGCGTTGACGTCGGCGGCCAAAAGGGCTCCGGCAATGTCGCCTCCGCTGCGCAGATATACCCGCGCGCCGGCCTGGCGGATATCATGAATCAGCTGCTTGTGCCGCGGGCGGTCCACCATGAAAACAACCACATCGTTGACATCCTTGCCCTTGGCCCGGGCCACCGTGGCCAGGGTCCAGCCCGGCGGGGCGTCCAGGGCTTCGGGTCCGATGGACTCGGCCACCTCCCGGTCGACGACCAGTTTGTCCATGTAGACGGCGGGACCAGGCCTCCACAGAGCGCCCGGCGGCGCGAACGCGGCCACAGCCAGGGCGCCTGATTTCCCGTCGGCCACCAGGCCGGCGCCATCGATGGCGTTCACTTCGACATCAAGCTCGGGGCCCTTGCCCGTGCCCACGTTGCTCTGGCTGTCCAGCGGCGAGTGTCCCCCGATGCGGCCTTCTTCCCCGCAGATGATCTGCCCTTTCATGGGCAGAAGGTCCAGGGCGGCCGCCATGGCGTCCTGCGCCGCGTGGTCGGCCCCGTGGCGGTCGGCCAGACCCATGAAACGGCCGGCGGCAAGAGCCGCCGCTTCGGTGGCGCGGACCAGGTCCAGTCCCGGGTGCGGTGGAAGAACGCTTTTGCCGGATTTATTGCTTGAGGGATAATCGATCATGACGGGCCCCTTTTCGGGTGAGGTTCATATGGGTCCATCATACGGGCGACGGGAAGGAGCGTCAGCAAAAACCGGAGAGTTGCCCGGAATTAGAGGTGAATCCGGGTTCAGCGCCGCAGAATTGACCAAACGCCTATTAATATGATAGGATTACTCGTCTATTATTGGATCGTATCGAATATTGATTCCCTGAACCCGGAGCTGGTCCCATGCGATATCCCCTGGTCATTCTGATGATTCTCGCCCTCCCGGTATTTGCGTCGCCTCCGGCCGACAAAGCAGTTTATACCATGATCGGTGGCGATGACATCCTGGTCGATTCCCATGCCGACCTGCTCAGCACCAAGGTTGTTATCGGCGAGGATGGCACCGTTTTTGTCCTTGGCCGCTATTACAACGCATCGAGCATCAAGGAATTCGTCAAGATTTTCAAGTCAACCGATGGGGGCTCCACCTTTATCATGTGGAGCCAGTTGGGTGACGCGGTCGTCGGGGACGCAAAAGACGCTGACCTGGAAATTACCGGCGGGACCACACCGCGGTTGTTTCTCACCTTCCGGACTAATATCGGTTCCACCAAGACCGTTGTGGCTTTTGCGGATCCGGCTTTAACCATAGCATCCTGGACCTATGTTGACGCTTACCTGGGTAGCAGTCGCAACGCTGAATTGGCCACTGATTTTGGTTCTTTTGATGACTACTATCTCTACCTGGTGGCCAGCGTGGATGATGCTGACGGTGCCGACATCGTATTTTCCCGCTCGACGGACAAGGGCCTGACCTGGGGGCCGGCCTATACCATTATGGAGTCCACCGCCGGCCTCGGATACAAATTCGACGGCCCCGAAATCAGTTACGGCTACGGGGAAATCGTCCATGTGACGGCCTCTTACCTGGGAGTCGGCGGAGTATCCATCGAGGGAACGGTCCACTATGTTCGCGCGATCAACTCGGCAAATTCTCCCGCGGATTGGGCAACTCCCGTGCCCCTTGACTCGGACTCCGATGGGACCGACCGGGGCCGTGTTCAAATTGCGGCCTCCATCTCCAGCGGCAGCGTAGCAGTGTTGTATTCGTCGGTCGGCGGGCCCGATCCGACCTTGAAGGTGTCTCTGGATGGTGGCCTGGATTGGTCCACGCCGGAGTTTCCCTTGCCGTTTTGGAATGCCAATGCCATTGCGTACGAACCGATCCATCATGAATTCCACATCATGGGAAGCGGCTACAGCACGGTAACCGATGGGTACGAAGCGCTCCACGCCAAAGCTGGTGCAGACACTCCGCTGGTCTGGAGCACGCTTCAGCAGTTCACGGATCAGGGGGAACACATCCGGTTCCCCTTTCTGGCCTTCGATCCCACCCGAAGTGGGCGCGTGGCCTGCGGTGCACTGGAACTGACTGCTCCTCGCGATATCTTCTTTGACGCCCAATGGCGCGGCGATCCCGGCTATCCCAATTTTGAGCCCGGGTTTCCCCTGGCCCTGGCCGCCACACCTGATTCCCCGCCCGCGTTGGTGGACCTCGACGGGGATGGTTACCTGGAAATCATCTTCGGGGACGCGGCCGACAACGTTCAGGTCCTGGATCACACCGGAAACTCCAAGCCGGGTTGGCCGGTGGTCGTGCCGGGCCTGAGCTCCGGTGATGGCGCCATTGCGATCGGCGATCTTGGTTCCGGCGAGTTGACCATCGTGGCCGGCGCTGAAGGCGGCCAGGTGTTCGCGCTGAACGCCGCCGGCCAGGTCAGGCCGGGCTGGCCCTATTCCATGGGCGGTGCGAACCCAACTTTCGTTTCCATCGGCGCCCTGGGCGGACCCTACCGGCGAACCATTGTTGCCTGCTCTGGCCCAAACATCCACTTCATCAACTATCGGGGGGTGTCGCCCCTGGGGACCCCGGGGTGGAGCACCATCGACCGCAACATCCTGTACCCCGCCGCCATTGGTGATATCGACGGGGACGGTGTCAGCGAAGTCGTGATCGTCGCCGAAGATATCGTAGGCGGTTTCGAGATTTACGGGACGGAACTGGATTTTTCGGCCTCTCTCCCGGCACACGCATCGGGAGCTCCTAGCCTGGGTGACCTCGACGGGGACGGGGCGGTCGAAATTCTGATTCCCACCATCTCGGGGCAGTTGTACGGATTCGACGGCACCGGAGCCAGCCTCGGCGCCGGCTGGCCGTTCTCTCCGGGTGCGGGTCTTGCCATGAACTCCCCCGCCATTGCCCGCATTTCCGGCGCGGCGGAACCGCAGATCGTGGCCTCGTCCCAGGACTGGGTCGTCCACCAGATCGACCGGTTCGGCGCCGAACAAAGCGGGTTCCCTGTCAACACGGAACCATTTATTGGAACACGTGGAAATCCGATCGTCGGAGCCGTGGACGGTGGCACAACCGATATCGTGACCATGACGCGAGCCGGAAAGCTGTGGTCCTGGAACAACACCGGCGCCGTGACCGGCGGTTGGCCCAGGGATATGGCAGCCATCGACATGCCGGATCTGACCCCGGCCATGGGCGACATCGACCTCGATGGCCGCAACGAGATCGTATTTCTGGGTGAAGACGAACTGATCGTGGTCGATGTGATTACGGCTCCGGCCGCCCCCGAATTCACCTGGCCGATGTCCGGCCACGACCCCCAGAGAACCGGGTGTTCCGATTGTCCCGAAGACCTGGTCACACCTGTACAACCGGATGAATCCGGATTGCCGACCCAGGTGGCTTTCGCGGGAGCGAGCCCCAACCCCGTTTCCGGCTCATCCACCCAATTCCGGTTCGAAGTACCCGTGCGGGCCTCGGTCCGGCTAGAGGTCTATGATCTGCGGGGGCATCGAGTCCGGTTGCTGATGCGGTCCGAAGTACCCGCCGGAATGCACATCGCCCCCTGGGATGGCCGTGACGGCCAGGGCCGCCAGGTGTCCAGCGGCCAGTATCTGGCGCGCCTCCAAATTCGTGGACCCGGGCTTCGCCAGGATGTGACGCGATCGGTGACAGTGTTGCGGTAACCCGCCCCTTTCCACATTACTCCTACACCCGGAGTGTTGTGGGCCGAATACGATTTATGTCTGGTATCGCTGGCCTGGCCGTTCCCGATGGGTATTCCCCCGGGATAAGCCTCTTCCGGAGAGAGCCCCATGAATCGTACCTTGCAGATCGAAAAAGGTCTGTCGACCGAGGCGGTGGCCCTGATGGCCGACCGGCAGGAAATCCGCGGTCGCTTCGTTCTCGCCGATCACGCCCAGTACCACTTCGGGCCGGAGAATCTGCTCGACGTCCTCAACAACTCCGGGAAACAGTTCGTCCCCTTTGCCCAGGACAACGAAGCGGCCGTTGTTTTGATCCAGAAGTCCCAGATCGCCGGCCTGCAACCGGGCCGCGCCGATTGCGGCGATTGGCCACAAACGCAGAACGACGACCCGCAATGCTGGCAGCCAGCAAAAATCAACTTCGCCGGATTCTCGCTGGAGGGCCGCGCCCACACCGGCGACCTGCAACCGAACCGGCGCCGGCTCGCCGATCTTGTTAATCACGGCAATACCTTTTTCGTATTCGATACCGACGAGGGTCCCTGGATCATCAACAAGAACCTCCTGAACCTCCTTGTGCCCCTGGCCTAGAAAGATATTACGATGGATTATGTCAAACGGTGTATTGATGCCATGCTTGAAAATGGCGGTGACGGGCTCCTGCTCATGGACGGGAAACAACCGGTCATGCGGGTGGGCGGCAAGGCCCGAGTGATCTCGTCGACTCCGGCCACCGGAGCCCAACTGATGAATTTTCTCACGGGCGAACTGGCCCAACCGGCCGGCTCCGTGGGTTCCGAAACTCCGGAAACGTTTCCCTATCGCGGCGCGGCATCGCCGGTCACCGTCAGGAAGGTCGTCACCGACGGCGTGCTCTCACTGCAGATCAGCCCCGCGGCGACAAGTGCGCCAAGCGCCCCCGTGCCGGCATCGGCACCGGCACCCCAGGCGGCGTCCCCTGTAGCACAGGCGGCTCCGTCCAGGCCCGGCCGTCTCGTTGAACTTCTCACCGCGATGATCACCGAGGGCGCAAGCGATCTTCACCTCAGTTCGGGCGCGCCGCCCTACCTGCGCAAGGACGGCGAGATGGTGGCCCTGCCGGTGGCGCCCTTTAACGACAAAGAGCTGCACACCGTGCTGATGGAGATCATCCCCGAGCGCAATCGCGCCGAATACGCCCAGGAATTCGACACGGATTTTGCCTACGAGATCCCCCACCTGGCGCGCTTCCGCTGCAACTACTTCCGCGACCGCAAAGGCTGCGGCGCGGTTTTCCGGCAGATCCCGGTGGACATTCTGACGGCCGAACAATTGGGCCTTCCCTCAAACTTGCTGCGGCTCTGCAACCTTACCAAGGGGCTGGTCCTGGTCACGGGGCCCACGGGGTCCGGCAAATCGACCACGCTGGCCGCCCTGGTCGACCACATCAACAAGACCCGCAGCGATCACATCATCACCATCGAAGATCCCATCGAGTTCGTGCACCACAACCAGAAGTGCCTGGTCAACCAGCGCGAAGTGAATGTGCATACCAGGGGGTTCAAGCAGGCGCTGCGGGCCGCGTTGCGCGAGGATCCCGATATCGTGCTCGTGGGTGAGTTGCGGGATCTCGAGACCATCAGCATCGCCATCGAAACGGCCGAGACCGGACACCTGGTCTTCGGGACGCTGCACACCACGACCGCCGTCTCCACCATTGACCGCATCATCGACCAGTTCCCGCCGGACCAGCAAAGCCAGATCCGGGTGATGCTCTCCGAGTCGCTGCGCGGCGTCATCTCGCAGACCCTGTGCAAGAAAATCGGCGGCGGACGCGTGGCGGCCCTCGAGGTGCTCCTCTACACGCGCGGGATCAGCAACCTGATCCGTGAGGGGAAGACCTTTCAGATCCCGTCGGCGATCCAGACGGGCAAAAAGGAAGGCATGATAATGCTGAACGACTCGCTCGTCGGCCTGGTCAACCAGAACCTCATCACGGCCGACGAGGCCTACGTGAATTCAGTGGACAAGGAAGGCATCCAGCCGTTGTTGGCTGACCGGGGTCTTACGGTCGGGGTTTGATCTGGTTGACAATGGATGCCGTTGATTGATCAGGCCCGCTCCTCCAATTGGAGAAACGGGCCCCATCGAGAAATAGCAGGTTCGAAAAACAGCCGCTAGATATCCAACATACCTGTGTAGCTGTCAGTGTTCTTGGGCGAAGTTCGCAATTTATACGCTCGGCCCCACAATTTCATCTCGGACTTGGCGTAATCACTGATGTCTTCACCATAGACCATACTCAAATCCTCAGCTGCCTTCAGCCAAAAATGAGTCCAGGCTCCATTGGTGAATTCCGGCGCGTCGTAGGAGTAGGTATTGTCCGAGGCCGTGGCCATCAGGGTGCCGTTTTCAACATCCCCATGGAAACCGCCGATGACACACGCATCCAGGGCGACCATCTTCTTGGTGCAGGAGATGGCATTGAATTTCTCCATCACGTACCCATGTGTCAGGTAATACATATCCCGGCTGATGAGACACGATCCATAGTTCGAGTACTTGGTCCCGTGACCGGAATAGGAAAAGAAGACTTCGTCGCCGGCCACGGCCTGGGCAACCAGCCAATCCAGCCCGGCGGCAATGGCGTCTGCGGTGGCCGCGTGATCGGTGTCGATGCGACAGGTGAAGCCCTGGCTTTGCAGATAGGACTTCATGTCCCGGGCATCGTCGTCGCAGTAGTTGAGATCGTTAACCGTTCCATCGTAGTCGGAGATGCCCACGATGTAGGCGTATTTGTGGGCGGGGTTGGGGTTGGGGTCATCGTCTCCGCCCGGGTCGGGACGGGGGGGCTTCTTTTTATCTTCCATGTATTGAACCGAGGGCTCTTGAATTGAGGCCTCGATCAGGCTTTGGGGCCGTGTATCGACAAATTCCGGTCTTTGAACCAGGCTGATCTGCTCCTGCCCCGGGGCTGGTTCCATGGATCTATCACTGCAACCAAAGAGAAAAATCAGGGCGAGACTGGCCACAACTACCAAAAGAAGTTTTTTCATCGTTTCCTCCAATTATAGGGTGGATTGGCGAAAGGCAAACTTGGCTGGGTTCTGCCACGACCCTATCAGTATATCAGGTAATAGCTTGTTTAAAAGTGAATCTTGCTGCTCGTTTTCAACTCCTAGTTGTTCGGTGGGTGGGGCGGGGTAGCACATTCGAGATGTCGGAAAAAGGCAGGCAGTTTCAATTCATTCAAATTGGTTTGTGTAATGTGATTATAGGAGACTGTTTTTTTCCATAACGATAAGGCTATATTCTAGAATGGACGGGGTTTGTTCTACCCCGTCCCAATGGCCAATTGACCAGGAGACCTGTTATCATCGCTCGATATCGGTGTTTGGGAATCGCTCTTCCCGCCTTGGTGTTGCTGTCCACTCTTATGATGGGCTCCAGCCTCCTCGCCGAACCCGCTGTTCCGGATCCCGCCGCCGACCACATCCGGCCCGACGGGGTCCACGTGCTTGACGGGTCCTACGTGTTGGACGTCGGCCAGCTCCACGTCAACATCACCAACCACGGGCTGATCGGATCCCATTACACCCAGACCTACTCATACAGCCACGCTCCTTCAGGCATGTGGCCCGGCGTTTCGGGAAATGAATACCTCTACGGTGCGGGACTTTGGGTCGGTGGGTTAAGGGGCGGGCAAATTGGAGTGACCACCGGCCAACCCGAGCGAGAACTGCGGCCCGGGCGCGGAATTCTCGACACCATCTACGAATCCCGGCACCAAACAGTCACTCGTCCCTGGCCAGCAAACAAAATAGCGGGCTGGCGCCGACCCGACAGCCGCGCGAACGATGACGGAGACGACCAGATCGATGAGGATCCCCTCAACGGGTACGATGAAGACAATGACGGCCTGATCGATGAAGATTACGGCCAGTTCGGCGACCAGATGTTCACGGCCACCATGTACGACAACACTCCCTTGGTCCGGGAGCTCTACCCCAGTCACTTGCCTTTGGGTCTCAAGGTAACCCAGCGCGCCGCCGCCTGGGAGGATGACGACCTTGAGGATTTCATCGTGCTCGACTATGAAATCACCAACGTGGGAATCCAGGAGATCAACGACATCTACCTGGGCTTCTACGTGGACTGCGACATCCAGAGACGCGGGGACCGCTCCAGTCAACCCGACGATCTTGCCGGATTTTTCAACGGCCCCATGAGAGGAGCCGACGGGTCCTTCCACCGCATGCAGGTTGCCTGGATGGCCGATGGCAACACCGACAATCCCCTGCCTGGATGGATCGGCTGCATTTTACTGCATCACGATACCCATTTCCTCGGCCAGAAGGCTCCCAGATTGATGGGAGTGAATTCATTTCAGATCTTCGCCACTAATGCCCGGGTAATTCAAAACGGTGAACCCCTTTCAGACGCCGATCGCTACACCGTAATGGCCGCCCCCCGGTACAACGCAGACCGGGGCCCAAGCCAATCGGGGGATCTCAAGTTCCTGATCTCCAGCGGCCCATTCGAATCGCTTCCTGTCGGCGAAACCCTGAACTACCGGGTGGCCCTGGTCATGGGGAACAGCAAAGCCAATATGCTGTCCAAGGCCCTGGAGGTCTCCCAGCTTCACCGGGGAACCTGGGCCATTGATCCCTCAAACTATTATGGGGGTTTCGAGGGTCGAGAGACCAAGATTTGCCTTGGGGACCTGCCGCCCCGTTCTGACGGCACCGATCCCCTCCCCTTCTACCGGGCCGATTTCATGGACCAAACCTGTTCTGGCTCCTATCCCGTCATGGGTTACCCGATCATCGGGCCGTATGGTTTTTTTGAGGATGAAGATGGGCGGCAATGCGTCTTCGTCAACACGGATAACTGCGAGGAATGTTTTAGGGCCTATGGCCAGGAATGCACTCTCGAGAACCAGCTTTTTTGGCGGTTCAAGGCAGAATTCTCCTCATGGGAACATCCCCAGCTCTTCACCGGAATCTGGGGCCGCCCCATCCACGTCCCCTGGGTCAAAGACACCCCTCATCCGCCCAAGCCCCCCAACATGCGGCTCGTACCGGGCCCCAAACAGGTCGAGATTTTCTGGGACGATCTCAGCGAGTACGACCCGGACTACCAGACCGGAGTCCTGGATTTCGAGTCCTACCGCATCTGGCGCGTAATCGGCTGGACCCGGAAACCCGGTACATCGCCGGAACAGGGGCCCCCCTCCACAGCCTGGGGCATGATCATGGAGTACGACCTCGCCAACTTCATTCCCGAAGAAATCTCCCACAACGGAAACCCCCTTGCCATTGGCCGAAACACGTCCCTGGAACCGGCTCGCTACACGCCCGCCTGCCTGTCGGACCCGCGCTTCGAAGGTCTCGCCGAAGCAATGAGTGAAATTGTTCAGGCCGATTCGACCGGTCAGTTCCTTGTCCGGCCCGTGCTGCGCAATACGAGGGGCGAAGTGATTCCGGGACGTGAGTTACTCGTGCCCTGGGAAACCTATCCCGACGTACTGGACACCCTGTTCTCGGTCACCCCGCGCGAGGAGGACCTTGACAGCGGAATCATCGGCAAGAGGGCGGTGAACTATTACCACCATCTCGACACCAAGGTCCCCAACGGCTTCGTGATCCACTACTCGGTTGTTGCCTCGGACCACCAGCTGCATTACAACCGTGAGACCAAGGAGTATCTCCCCTCCGGAAAGGGAATCCAGAGCGAACCGGACAACCATTTCCAAGTCACCATGCCCGGCCCCCTCGGCCAGACGGTCGAGGAAATCCAACAATACGGCCGCAACATCTACGCCTACCCCAACCCCGCCACCCGCGAAGCCCTGGCCGCGTTTCAGCGGCAGCCACCTTCGATGCGGGACCCCACCGGGGAAAGGATCATGTTCAACAACCTGCCCGCCGCCCAGAACCGGATCAAGATATTCACCGCTTCGGGAGACCACGTGGCCACCATCAATCATGATGGCCGGGCCGGCACCGGATTCGCTTCCTGGAATCTCATGTCGCGGAACGGCCAGGAGGTTGTCAGCGGGATTTACATCTATTCCGTGGAATCCAACGACAAGCGGTTTGAGGACTTCAGAGGAACTTTCGTCCTTATTCGGTGAACAATCTTGCTGGCAAAGCCGGGGAGGCTACCGCGTCAGGGGCCTGGAAATCCCCGCGTCCTTCTTGGGCTTTTCCCCGTCGAACCGGGCCCCGTAATCGACAGCCACCCCGTAGTTCGGGTCGTCGATGACGTTGACCGTCATCAAATTACCGGCCTTTTCCAGCAGGGCCTTGCAGTCAGGACTCAGGTGCCGTAACTGCAGGTTCTTCCCCAGCCGATTGTACTTCTCAGCCAACAGGTCGATGGCCTGCAGCCCGCTGGTGTCGAACACCCGCGTCCCAAGGAAATCGATGATCACTTCCTGCGGATCCTCACGCGGCTTGAACAGGGCGGTGAAACTTTCAGCCGAAGCGAAAAACAGCGGCCCGTCCAGAAGATAGATTTTCTCGCCGTTTTCCCCGGTCTGCACCCGCGTGTGGATGTTCTGGCTCGACTTCCAGGCCAGGACCAATGTGGAAACAACAACCCCCACCACCACGGCAATGGCCAGGTCCGTCAGGACGGTAACCGCCGAGACCAGAATCAGCACAAACGAGTCTGAACGCGGAATGCGGTGCATGATGCGAAAGCTGGACCAGGCGAAGGTGCCGATCACCACCATGAACATGACGCCGACCAGTGCGGCCAGGGGAATCATCTCGATCAGCCCGGATCCGAACAGAACAAAGCCCAGAAGGAAAACAGAGGCCGCGATCCCGGCCAGGCGGGTGCGGCCCCCGGATTCGAGATTGATTATGCTCTGGCCGATCATGGCGCAGCCGCCCATGCCGCCGAAGAATCCGGTGATGATGTTGGCGCCGCCCTGGGCCATGCACTCCTGGCTGGTCTTGCCGTGTGTGTCGGTGATTTCGGCCACGAGATTCAGGGTCAGCAGGCTCTCGATCAGCCCGATGGCCGCCAGGATGAGTGCGTGGGGAAAGATGATCACCAACGTTTCCCACGTCATGGGGACGCTGGGGACACTAAAGGTCGGCAAGCCCCCCGCGATCGAGGCCAGGTCGCCCACGTCACGCACGTTCAATCCGAATCCCAGAACCACTCCCGTGGTCACCAGGATTCCCACCAACGGAGCGGGCACCACCTTGGTCAACCGGTTGGTTCCCCAGACCACGACCATAGTCAGGAGCGCCAGGCCGAGCATTAGCCCCAGATCGAGGCCCTGCAGCCAGACGTGGCCGCCCTGACCATCGGAAACTTTGAACTGCTCGAACTGGGCCATGAAGATGACGATGGCCAGTCCGTTCACGAATCCCAGCATGACCGGGTAGGGAACCAGGCGAATGAACTTCCCAAGGTGCAGGGCCCCGGCCAGGGCCTGCAGGACGCCCATCAAG
>JAUVII010000062.1 GCA_030592845.1 Candidatus Krumholzibacteriia bacterium
CATCCTGAACCTCAACCACGAGTTCAGCGGCACGCCCATCGGGTTGGTCAACATGGACAAACACAGCCGCAAGGAATGGATGTTCTACGGATCCAACCTGTCGCTGGCGAACATCGGGTTCCGCACGGTCCTGAACCAATGGTCCTCAATTCTTTCGGCCGGTTATGGTGATGTTCAGGGCGATGTGGGCGCCACATTGTTCCTGGGCTGGAATTTCGGACGGAACATTCCGCTGACCGAGCGATGGGACCTGACGATCGACCTTGGTTACCAACATATCGTACCCACCAAGAGCAACAATCCGGCTGAAAACGACCGTCTCCATTATTCGCTGCAGGCCCGCGCTCTGGGGGAATTCCATTTGAACGATAGCCTTGGCCTGGTCGGCTCTCTTGGCTCCAGCACCGTCTTTGACGAATACAAATCCGGCGCCGACAGCAAGACCGACCTCCATTTTACCGCGGGAATCGTGTTGTACTGATGAAACTGAAGATGTCCGGCAGCCTCGTGTTCCTTTTTCTCCTGCTGGGAGCCGCGCCGGTCACCGCCCAGACCCAGGGCACCGGCATGATGCCGGCCGAAAAATGGGACGCCAATGATCCGGACGCCATCGACTGGGATCAGACCAACCACTCCGCGCTGAACGACACCTTCATCGTGAAGAAGAATTTTCTGCGGACCAGCGTGGAGGTCGTGGGGGTCAACACCCTGATCTGGTTCTACGACCGTTATATCCGGGAGGGCGGCACCAACCCGGGGTTCCGCATCGGATTCAACTCCTGGGAGGAAAATCTCGCCAACGGTTTCGAGTGGGACGACAACAACTTCGCGACCAACCAGTTCGCCCATCCCTACCACGGCAGCCTGTACTTCAACGCCGCCCGCAGCAACGGGTACTCGTTCTGGGAATCGGTGCCCTTCACCTTTGCCGGCAGTTACCTGTGGGAGTATTTCTTCGAGGTTCATCATCCGTCGATGAACGACTGGATCGCCACCAGCGTGGGCGGCATAACCATGGGCGAAATGCTCCACCGGTTGTCCATGACCGTGCGCGACAACACTGCCAGAGGCGGCTCGCGTAACTGGCGAGAGATCGGCGCCTTTGCCCTCAACCCCATGGGGGGCCTGAACCGCATCTTCGACGGCGACTGGAACCGGGTCTACGCCAACAGTCCCGACCGGTACCCCGATAATTTCCGCTCGCAGATGGACGTCGGATTCCGCACCGTGGCCGACGAAAAACTGTGGTCCACCGACACGACCCGGGTATACATGAAGTTCGACTTCGAATACGGTGACCCGTTTTTCGGGGACATGGGCAAGCCCTTCGATTCCTTCGACTTTGACCTGCAGTTGAACTTCTCCGATGTCACCCTGTTCGGGCGCGTGGACGTCAACGGAGTGCTGGCCGGGACCTTCCTGAAGGAGTCCGACCCCGCCTCGCATATCCTGGCCGGTTTCCTCCACTACGACTACATCAACAACTCCAAGGTGGAGTTCGGCTCCCAGAGTATCGGGGCGGGATTCCTGTCCCGGTTCGAGATGCCGTCCGGGCTGGAACTGAGGACCGAGCTTCACACCAGCGCGATCATCCTCGGGGCCAACAAGTCGGACTACCGCAGCACCTCGGGCCGGACCTACGACTACGGGCCCGGAGCCAGCGTGGATTTCCTGGCCAAGCTCGGCCGGAACGGCTGGTACTTCCTGGATATCAGCCACACCCAGAACTGGATCCATGCCATCAACGGCAACATCGCCGACCATTACCTCGGCGAATCCGTCGTCAGGTTCAGCGTACCCGCGGCCTACAACATCGGTCTGAGTCTGGAATACCGTCTGATCAACTCCGAGCGGACCTACCGCGACTATGAAGACGTATCCGAGAGGATTCCCGAACTGCGCGTGACCACCACCTGGATGCTCAACTGATCCCATGACCGATTTCAATGCCGGCCTGCCCCAAATGCTGATTGGTGCCGCCCTGGGCCTGGGCCTGGCCGCGGCGGTGGGGTTTCGTGTGTTTATCCCTTTCCTTCTGGTGAGCATCGCCGCGCACAGCGGGCAGGTTCACCTGGCCGGGGGCTTCGAGTGGCTGGGCTCCGACATCGCCCTGGTCATGTTCGGCATCGCCGCGGTGCTCGAGATCGCCGCCTACTTCATTCCCTTCTTCGATCATCTGCTCGATGTGGTGGCCGGCCCCGCGGCCGTGGCCGCCGGTACGGTGTTGATGGCTTCGACCCTGATCGACATGGAACCCTGGCTCAGGTGGGCGGTCGCCATCGTGGCGGGCGGCGGTACGGCAGGGTTGCTGCACGGAGCCACCTCGGCCCTGCGCCTGGGGTCGACCGCCACCACCGGCGGGGCGGGCAATCCCGTTTTTGCCATGTTCGAAACGGGAGCGTCCACGGCGATGAGCATCCTGGCCCTGCTCCTGCCCATGGTCGCCTTTGTGCTTGTGCTGTATCTGATCGCGCGGACCGTGCGGATGGTCGGAGGGTTTACCGGGCGGTTCATGCAGTGGCTGGGGCGCGGGTAATTCCTACACCGGCCAGACGAATTTCTGCCGTAGACATGCCACCGTGCGATCGCGGTCCATGGTATCGACCACAACCGAAATGCTGTTGACCGAAGAACACACCGTGTGGGCGTTGATGCCTTCCACGCACAGGGCGGAAAACACCTCGCTGGCCAGGTTGTGCTTTTCCAGGAAATGCGGACCGTAGAGGGTGAGGATCACCATGGGCGCCCGGGCCTCGAGTTTGGTCGGCTTGTACTCTTCCCTGATTTCATCCAACAGTCCACGGTGCTCGGCGAGTTTTTCGGTGCTAAGGCAGAAGGACATGTTCTTGTCGCCGTCCGGACCGTTGCCGATGCTGAGATAGGACAACGAAATCCGGGCCTGGCCGAATTTGCCCAGGATGCCGCAGGCCTTCCCCGGGCGCCAATCGAAGCCCAGGACCTCCACCAGGCAGAGGTCGCCGCGCTCCATCAAGCCTCCGCAAACGATCTTGTCGGTCATGTCCGATCCTCCTGTTCGGAACACATCATCGGCGCCTCTTCCTGGACTTCCGCGGCAGGGTCACGGTAAAGACAGCCCCGTGCCCCACCCTGCTGTCCACCTCGATGGTCCCACCCAGTTCCTCGACGAATTTCCTGACGATCGGCAACCCCAGCCCCGTGCCCAGGTTCGAAGCTTCCCTGGCCGCGGTGGAACGGTAGAATTCATCGAAGATCAGGCCCTGTTCGTTTTCTTCTATCCCTATGCCTTCGTCCTCCACGATCAAACGCACCCGCTTGCCCGTGTCCACCACCCGCACCGACACCCGGCCGGCCTCGCGGCTGTAGCGGATGGCGTTGTTCACCAGGTTGGCGACGACCGTTTCGACCATATTCCTGACAGTAGTCAACATGATCGGCGGATTCGCCAGCAGCAACCTGATTTCAATCCCGCTGCGGGCAGCCAGATCCCGCTGGGCATCAACCGTAGCGGTTACCAGATCGTTGAAATCGACTTGGGACAGGTTCTCCTCCTTGAGAACTCCGCCACGGGTCAGGTCGGCCAGGTCCTGGACGATTTTCGTTGCCTGCTTGAGCCTGCTGACTGCTCTTTCGAGTACATCCCGCACCGAAGGCGCGAGGGATTCGCCGCCCAGATCCAGTGCCGTTTCCACTCCGCTCTGTGCGGTGTTTACCGGACTCTTGATTTCGTGGGTCACGAATCTGAAGAAGTCGGTCTTGGCGCGGTCTTCCGCCATCAGGACGGATTGATGGACCACCAGTTCGTCTTTGATGGCCCGGTTGTGCCTCATGATCAGGGCTCCGACGAAGGCGCAGAACAGGATCACCAGCCAGAACGAACCCAGGGTCATCAGAATGAAGGGAAGTTCGTGGGCCATTTCGCCGGCGATGGGCAGATGGTGGTGGGGCAACAAGTTGAAATATTCCCCGAACACCTCGGCCGTAAACAGGAAGATGGCCAGCCAGGCGATCTGGAAGATCTCCCTGCCCTTGAACAGAAGGCTCGCGATGATCACATGGATGACGTAGAGAAACAGGAGAGGATTTTCGACGCCGCCGGAAAGATTCAGCAACACCGTGAGAGTTACCAGATCGCCGACCATCTGCACCTTGACCAGGCGCAATTCGATGGCGATGTCCACCGCCTTGAACCGTCGGCTCCGCAGAAAGTAGGCCGTGTTCAGAAGCAGCAGCACCCCACCCGTCAGCAGCAGGCCTCGCACCTCGATGGGTGCTTTCAGTCCCACACCGGCGATCAGGACCACGGCGAACACGCCCGCGGCCGCCCCCCAGCGCAGCTTGTTGAACCAGTCAAGCCGCGCGCGCAGGGAAGCCGCCGAAACGAACTGGGAGGTCCCAGGATCTATGGGTTCATTCGGGTTCTGCAGATCACACCTCACACATTGGTCGGCAGATGCTTGCGTACCATGTCGACCAGGCTGCGCGGACTGATGGGCTTCTCCAGGAACTCGTTCACCGGGAGAAAATCCTTGTCCTTGGCCGGGTCGAAATCGAAGCCGGTCTGGTCCGTCACCGCGGTCAACATCAGGATGGGGGTCTCGGCGGTGACATCGTTGCTCCGCAACTCATACGCCACCTGGAATCCTTCGTCAACCTTGCCCATCATGACGTCCAGCAGGATCAGATCGGGATCCTGCTCTTTGGCCATGGCCAGGCCACGTTCGCCTGTCTGGGCGTCGATCACTTTGAAACCCTGGTTCTCCAGGGTCACCCGGATGATTTCGACCAGATCGATGTCGTCGTCTATGACCAGGATGGTTTTTTCAGCCATCTGACTGGACCTCCGCTTGAATGATGGAAATGACCCGGGGCACCGCTCCGGCGACCACGTTGGACAGCCCCTTATTGATTTCGACACGTTCGGGTTCCACGCCCACGATCAGGACGTCGGCCGGCATCCTGTCCAACTGGACGGCCAGGTCGAAAGCCTCGGCCAGGCCGAAGCCGTGCATGGACAGATGGTCGGACTTGATCTTCAGACGGACTTCGCTCGGCCTGAACCCCACGGCCGCACCGGGTTCCAGCCCCATTTCCGCGGCGTCCACCACCACGTTCTTTTCCCCGGGGGCCAGATGGTCCAGCAGGGCAAGGGCGTCGGTATGGACATCGATCAGCTCCGCCTCCGGAAAGACGTCGTATTCGCGAATTTTTTCCAGCACCGCCGCGCCGACGCCGTCGTCTCCGTAGAAGGAATTTCCCACTGCAAAGATCTTCACGGTTCCGCCTATTCGATGAAGTCCACGTCCAGCATGTGCACCGAGCAGCTGATGCAGGGGTCGTACGCCCGCACCAGCATTTCCAGGTGGAGTGTGATCTCCTCCTTGGATTTATCGATGATTTCGGGCACCAGTTTTTTCATATCGTCGTCGATGTTCGCCAGGTTCTGACCCGTCGGGATGATGCAGTTGGCCGCCGTCACCCGTCCCTGCCGGTCGTAGGAGTACTCGTGGTACAGAATCCCCCGAGGCACTTCCGTGGAGCCGATGCCGGTCCCGAATTTCGTCGGTTCCTGATTGGGTTGTTCGTCCTTGAGCCCGTCCGCCAGCAGTTTGTCGATGATGGCGATCGAATCGATGGCGCAATGGGCCGCCTCGACCACCTGGGCGATCGTGTTCATGTACGGATTGCAGCAACCGGGCTTCAGCCCCAGGGCGTCCGCCGCCGTATGCGCCAACTCGCCCAGGCGGTCGTGGTTGTTGTTCCAGCGGGCCAGGGCCCCCACCATGAAGCTGGACCGGTTGACCTTCGCGTGCTTGCTGGTGCTGTGGGGCACCACGAACTCGTTCGACATCTTCAGGTACTCGCTGTCGGGCACCCGGCCGGTGTCGGTGCTGCAGATGTCGCCGTCGTACATGGCGTAATCATCGTCACTGCGCAGCGAGATGTATTCCGTCTCGCGTTCGAACTGCGGGATGGCTCCGGCCAACGACTTCAGTGTTTCCACGGTGGCCAACAGGTCGGGATACATGTCCTCCGCGAGGCGGCGTTTGAGTTCCTTCAGTTCACCGGCCGTCGGAATACGCGTGAAACCGCCCGGCACCGGGGTGATCGGATGCACCGCGCGGCCACTGACGACGTCACCGATGTCGTTGGCCAGCCGTTTCATCCTGAGTGCCCGCACTACAACTTCAGGATGCGTTTCCACCAGCGGGAACACCGAGCCCACCTTCAGGAAATCCGGCGCGGCCAGGAAGTAGGCGTGCAGGAGGTTGGACTGCATGGTGGCACCGTGGATCAGCAGCTTGCGCAACTGCACCGTCTGTTCACTGATCTCCAGACCAAGTGCCTGTTCGGTCGCCTTGAGCGAGGTGATCTGGTGGCCCAGCGAACAGATGCCGCAGATCCGCGAAGTGATGATGGCCGCTTCGTGGAAACTGCGTCCCTTGAGCATGGCCTCGAAGTACCGGGGAGCCTCGACGATCTCGAGTTGCGCCTTCTCCAGCACCCCTTCCTTCATGTTCACCACGATGTTGCCGTGGCCCTCGACCCGGGTCAGGTGCTTGACCTTGATGTTGAGATTGGTTCCAGTTGCCGTACTCATGGGCGCACCCCCTCCAGTTCATTGGCATTGTAGAGTTCGAGCCTTTTCCAGGCTTCGTCCACGCTCAGCCCGTGTTCGACCAGGATTTCCTCCATGCCCTTGAGATTGGGATGGGAAACCAGGCCCCTGCACCCGGTGCAGTACTGACCGAAACTGGGACAATGGGCATCGCAGCCGGCCCGGGTCACGGGCCCGAGACAGATCATGCCCTTCTCATAGACACACTCGTTTTCCTTGAGCTTGCAATCCACGCAGACCGAGTGGTCCGGCTCGATGGGCTCCTTGCCCATGACCAGGGAAGTGAAGACCTTCAGGAATTCGATCTGGGTCATGGGACAGCCGCGCACGTTGTAGTCCACCTTGACCACCGACGACAAGGCCAGCGCCGGCAGGGTCGGGAACAGGTACTTGTCGTCGCCGTAGACCTCCTGGCGCACCTCGTCGATCGGCCGGGTGTTTTTCATGCCGTTGACGCCGCCCTGCACCGCGCAGGCACCGAGCGCCACCAGGACCTTGGTCTTGCGACGGATCTCGTTGATCCGGTTGATGCAGTCGGGCGTCGAGAGCGAACCCTCGACAAAGGCGATGTCGTATTCGTCCACCTGGCCATCCATGGCCTCGCGCCACTCGACGATGTCGACGTGGGCCAGGATGTCCAGCAGCTGATCCTCGAAATTCAGCTGGTTCAGCTCGCAGCCTTCGCAGCCGGTGAAATCGAAAATCGCAACGCGGGGTTTGTCGGCCATCACAACGCCTCCTGCATCGATTTGATGTCGGGATAGTGGTACACAGGTCCGTCCTGGCAGACGTAGGAATGGTTGATCTGGCAGTGTCCGCACTTGCCCACGCCGCACTTCATGCGCCGTTCGAGCGACATGTAGATGTTCTCGTCAGCGAAACCTTTCGACTTCAACGACAACAGGGCGAACCGGTACATGACCGGCGGTCCGCAGATGCAGCACACCGTGTTGGCCAGATCCAGGTCCAGGCCGGGAATCAGCGTGGTGATCACGCCGGTGTTGCCCTGCCACGAGTCCGAACCCTGGTCCACCGTGACGTGATAGTCGATGGCGGGGTCCTTTTCCCACTGGGCCAGTTCATCGGTGAACAGCAGATCCTGATCGCTCTTGCTGCCGTAGCAGATGATCAGTTTGCCGAACTGGTCCCGGTTGTCGATGACGTAGTTGATCATCGAACGCATGGGCACCAGCCCGATGCCTCCGGCGATGATCAGCACGTCCTTGCCTTTGAATTTTTCGACGTCGATGCCGTTGCCGAAGGGGCCGCGGATACCGATTTTCGTACCCGGCTGCTGGCGCAACAGAACATCGGTCAACATACCCGCGCGGCGCACGCCAAGTTCGAAAGACCCCTTCAGGGTCGGCGACGAGGAGATCGAAAAAGGCGCCTCGCCCACACCGAAGATGGACAGCTCCACGAACTGGCCCGGCATATGGCCGAGATCCTCACCACCGGGGAGTTCGACCCGGTAGTAGGTCTCCATCGCCGACAGTCTTTTGACTTCCTTTATTTCCGCCATGACCGGATGGTACAGATCTTCCAGTTCGGCGGGTGTCTTCAACTCGCTGAGATTCATGATCGCCCCCTATACCGGCGCCACGGCGGCGCGTTCGTAGTCCCCGATGAGCCTGTTCACGATGCTGACGATGCTGATGCCGGCCGTGCAGTAGGTCGTGCAGCGTCCGCAGCCCACGCACCACGGCTGGCCCGTCTGGTCACTGATGTATTTGAACTTCCGGAAAATGCGATGCCGCTGGCGCGCGGCCAGGGTTTCGCGGAACACCTCGCCGCCGGCGACTTCGGAGAACTCTCGCAGCATGCAGCCGTCCCAATGGCGTTCGCGACTGCCCTTGGTGGCCGTGATGTCCACGTTTTCCTCGACGTTGAAGCAGTAGCAGGTGGGACAGACCAGATTGCAGGTTCCACAGCCGACGCATTTACCCGCGGTCTCTTCCCAGACCGGATTGTCGTAGCTGTGCTCCATGACCTCGCTCAGTTTGGCCTGGGGCACAAAAATGTGCTGGTGGAAATGACCCGTGGCGGGTTTGCCCGCGTCATGGGCCGGCAGGTTCAATCCCTCCATTAGTTCCTGACCCTTGTCCGTCAGGATTTCCAGGACGTAACCATCGAACAGTTTGGTCAGGAAGATGTCGCAACCGGTGCTGTCTTCGGGACGAATGCCGACCGAACCGGAGAAGTGGAACTTGTCCGGCTCGAAGGAAACGCCGATGAAGATGGCGTTCTGCCGGCGCGTCAGATAGTTCTTTTCCGGGCTGCCGACGGTAAAGTTGTAGTCCAGCCGTCCGACCGCCGCCAGATCGTAGGAGTGCACACCCAGGAAGACGGCCTCCGACATGGGAATCTCCACCGGATCGGATTCGTTCTTCGTCAGGTCGAAGTGGAGCAATTCCTCCCTGGGAGGCAGGAAGTACTTCTTGATCGAGTGCATGGTGCGCACGTAATCCAGAACCACATCTTCAGCGTTCTCCGTTTTTTCAAACGAAAAGGATTTTTGTCCTTTGCGATGCGGCGCATAAACTGGTTTCTGCTTCATGAGGTGAGCCACGAATTCCGAAATCCGGTCACCTTCGAGGTAGAATTGGACCATGAAAGGAACCCTCCAGATAGGACCGGCACGCGGCCCCTGAAAGTGCTGCAACCGGTCATCCCGAACCCGAAACCGGTTGATTTGAGACAAATGTTTTAATTTAAACAGTTAATGTCAAGAAATAAACAGGGTGTTTTGGGAGGATTTTGAGGGGTTTTTCCACGAAGGATCGCTCTAGTTTTAAGTTATTTAAAATCCCTGTGTTATAGTGTTGGCTCCTGGTCTCATTTATAGCCGCGCCCGCTTCCATGACACGAATATCATACTGAAAAACAAAAAATTGCCGCCCCAACCCGCCAACTCCGGCGGAATCATGCCGTGGCGTCCCAAGGCATGAGCGGTTGCATTGACGACGTGGAAAAGGAAAAGCATCGCCAAGGCCCAGCCAAACCCACTATAAATACTTTTTCGACGTGGAGACGCGGCCAGAATGATCCCTGTCAGCACGGCAAACAAGTTAACCAACGGGAAAGCCAGATTCGCGTGGAGGGCCGTTTTTTCAGCTGCGGATGATGGCATCGACATTGAATCAGCAGTTATCGGTAGACCATATAATCGCAAGGTCCAGGAAAATAGCGTGGCAACAACCGCTACGGTCAGTAAGGGCCGCACTATGTGCAGCATCGACACACCCGTGGCGGTCAATGCGGTCAGCTCCTGATATCTGGCCAGGGGACCGATGGTGAACAGCGTGGCAACAAGCAATGCCAGCGGTAGTATCGAATCCAAAATGGTGAGTACCAAAACACCCGCCGACGACAGCATCTCTCCTGCGGACTCCCCGGGGCCCCACAGATCGCTGATATTTTCAGGAAAAACGAAAACCGCCCAAACAACGAAAAACACAGCCAGTGACCGGACCAGGTTTTCCAGAAAGTTTTTTAACAGCCGGTGCTGGAAGATCGTCATTATTTCTTCCGGTTCGAATTACCACCGGGCTCATTCGGAAGGCAGTCCCAGCAGGAACACCAACAGACACAAAGCCGCGATGGTTCCAAAATGCACCAGTTTCAAACCCCGGCGCGGCAGATCCCGCCTATCCCAGGCAACCAGGAACGCAACCACTCCTTGGAGGGAATAGTAAAAGGCAAAGGCGCGTGAAGCGTAAGCGATGATCTGGTTGACGTTTGTTTCCCAGGTGAGCACAACCGTAACGGCGAATACCAACAGATACGCATACCGGGCGGAAAGCCGTCCCTGGCTGAGATCCTCGATCAGTCCCCCGGCCCCGGCGTTGTCCGCCACCGCCGCGCTGAACTGGCTGCCGATCGCCGCGATGCCCAGCAGCAGGGGCAGAACCAAAGCCACCGGCCTGGTCATCTCGATAATGGCTGTGACGTCGGAACCCAGGTCGCCGTGGAACAACACTGTCGCCAGTCCGATGAAGACCAGGTAGATGCAGGCCGAAATGATCTGGGCGTTGCGCATGGTCCTGATGCGCTGTTCAGGTGAGTGTTGCGAACCCAAATAACGCGATGTTTCAAAGCCCTGCACCACGATCAGCAGACCGAGAACAATCCGCATATCATGAAAACCCACCCCGGTTGAAAGCCGGGGCAGTTCCCAATCCCCCGTTTGAAACAAATGACCGTTGTAGTACAACAGCCCCATCAACAGAGCCCCGATCACCCCGAGATTGAGACTCACCGCGAATTTTTCGACCTTCTCCAACTCGCCCAGGCCCCGCCAGATACCGATGACGCCGATGACCGCCAGAAGTGCCGTGGCGATGAAGGGCGCCGCCGTCTGCTGGGTGATCCCGAGGGTTCGCAGGGAAAAAGCCGCCAGCAGCTGCAGGTAATAACTGACCGAAACGAAATAAGCCCCGGACAGCACTATGCGCGAGGCAAAAGCAATTTCCTGGACCGCTCCATGGCCGGAATGCTCCACCGGTTCGAAAAAGCGGATGTTGAAACGAATGGCGCCGCCCACCAGGAACGCGATCAGTAGCAGCCCCGCCATGTAGATGATCGCCTGCGTGCCCACCACACCGGCCAGAAGGGGCGCGCTTACCAGGAAGCCGCTTCCCATGATCGAGGCCAGCGGGGTGACCGTCGCCTTCCAGTCCGAACTGCGGGTCAGCTTCCGGGAAAAGGCCAGACAGGCGGCGAGTGCCAGCGCGATGATGGTGATTACAACACTCGTCATAACAACAATTATTGCTCCACGACAATAAACGTGACTGCACCCAGGCGAACCGGTGCGCTGATGGCGGAACTTCCGGATATGGCGATAGTGATCTCGGCATCCGCGTCGTAGTACGCCAGATACATCGGACCTGTTCGGTCCGAAACACAGGCGGGATCCGCAGTGGTATTGCCACCCGACAAAGTGCCGTCGCAGTTCAAGGTGCCACCACCATTCGGAGAAGAATCCGGAGTAATCGTCACGCCGGCGACATCGTCCCCGGAGGCATCCTGGACATCGATCGCGAGCCAGGCCTTGTCGGCAAGATCCAGGCCCATGCCGTCGAAAGCGATGTCGATAACTGTTTCGGCATCGGCTGCCAGGACGACCTCGAAGTCCAGTCCCGACGTATTCTCTGAAAAAGCCCGGTATTGCGTATTGAGTACGGCATATCCCAGCTTGTCGAAGGTGAAATGCGTGGAAACTCCCAAAATGATGGTCGCGGTATACGATCCGGCCGCGTCCGTGTCCGTTACCGTCACCGGAGTGTTCGGGGGATCTGCCCGGTAGGCTGTTACCAGGGCCCCATCGACCGGCGTGCCGTCGTGCGATAAAATCCCGCTCAATTCAACCGTCGAGGGTCCGGGTTGAATGACGATTTCATCTTCCGAGCAGCCGGAAAAAATTACGATTCCGACCAACACGGCCATGATCAGACAATATGGGCGCAATACTTGTGATTTTCTTTTGACCAGATTTTTCATGATTCATCCCTCTCGGATTTAATAAAGATGGGGTCCATAGTACAGCAGCTTATTTTTTGCTGCAAGTGGGACGCGCCGGTCTCCATACATTCTGGCGATTTGACACTTGGCAATCTATATAGATTGAATTACTTATCTGCCCTTGTTAAGGTTTTTGTGTGGGTTTTCGGGATTTTTTCAAAGGACTATGCCTCAATGAATAGATTCGTTCCGGTCGCGTGCCTGCTGCTTGGCGCCCTGCTTTTTATTACTGCAGACGCCTGCGCGGCAGATCTCACCTTCGCCGAATCCTGGCAAATGCTGCTGCAGAACAATGAAGGTCTGGCGGCTGAACGCGCCGGTGTGGAGCGGGCCGATTATCTGGTTCAGGCCAACAAAGGGCGGCGTCTGCCCACCCTGGATTTGACCGGATCCTATATGCGGCTGGATGACCCGATCACCGTCGGGCCAAACGATTTGTTGTCCAGCATGCCCGCCGGTGCGGAACTGGAGCAACTGTTCACCAACATCGGCAACCTGTTGGGCATTCCCGCCGGAAGCGTGGACCAGGCCCTGACCAGCACCCTCCGGGATGACGATGTCTGGAATGCCAGCCTGCGCGCCCTGTGGCCCCTGTTCACCGGCGGCAAGATCAGCGCGGCAAATGACATCGCCGAGGCCCAACGGGTGGAAGCCGAGTTTCACCTGAAAATGGAAGAGCAGGTCAAGTTCGAGGAACTGGCCAAATATTACTTCGGGGTGGTTCTGGCCAACCGTGTGCTGGAGACCCGGATCGAGGTGCAGGACGGCTTGGCCGAACATCTGGATCACGCCGTCAAACTCGAAGAGCAGGGACAAGTGGCCCGGGTGGAACGCCTGCAGGCGGCGGCCTCGCACGACCGGGCGCTGGTGGAACGAAAAAAGGCCGAGCGCGACTTCGAGATTGCCTCCCTTGCCCTGACCCGTATTGTCCGTTCCGAATCGCCGGTTCATCCGGCCAGTGGCTTGTTCACCAACTCCACCCTTCCTTCGGAGCAGTCCTTCGTGGATTCAACCCTGGCCCAGTATCCGGGACTGGGAATGCTCGACGCCAAAAGGCGGCAGGCCAACGGGCTGATCAAGGTCAACCAGGCCGATTATTATCCCGGAGTGTTTGTCTTCGGCAACTACACTTTTTACCAGGGTGACGATCTCGTCGGCAAGACCGCTCCCGACTGGTTGGTGGGTGTCGGGGTCAATATTCCCCTGATCAGTCCTTCGGGACGACGTGATCGGGTGGGCGCAGCCCGCAGCGCGGTGCTCCAGGTGGACCACCTGCGCGGCCAGGCCGAACATGATCTTCAGCTCCTGGTGGAAAAGACCTACCGTGAAGCCCTTCAGGCCCTGGAGGAGTACACCGGCCTGGCCACCAGCCTGGAACTCGCTGAAGAAAACACGCGCCTGCGGAATATCGCCTTCAGCCAGGGGCTGTCCACTTCACTGGATGTCGTCGACGGGCAGCTCTTTATGGCCGGTATCAAGACCCAGCGCTGGGTGGCCGCCTATCGTTATGTGCTCTCACTCGCCCGCTTGCTCGCCATCAGCGGTGGCGCGGGCGACTTCGCTTCTTTCCAAAACTCCAACAGCGTCGGGATGGGATCATGAAGAACAGGAAACCGGTTTGGATTATTTTTGCGGTGGTGGTGGTTTCCTGGTTGGCTATCGGTTTTTTCAAAACCTACAAACCAGTGGGCTACCGCCTGCAGGGACAGGTGGAAGCCCGCCAGTACAGTGTTTCATCCAAGGTCCCCGGTCGGATCGGAGAGGTCCTGGTACGCAAGGGTGACCGGGTCGAACCGGGGCAGCTGATCTTTACCATTTTCAGCCCCGAGTTGGATGCCAAACTGGAACAGGCCCGGGCCGGCCGGGACGCGGCCGGAGCCATGTCCGATATGGCTGAAAAGGGAGCCCGCAGCCAGGAGATCGCGGCGGCCCGGGACCAATGGCAAACGGCCGGAGCCGCTGCCGAGCTGATGGAAAAAACCTACCGTCGGGTCAACAATCTTTTTGAAGAGGGTGTGGTTTCCGAACAGAAACGGGACGAGGTCTACACCCAGTGGCGGGCAGCCAAATTCACCGAAAACGCCGCCGAACAGCTTTACCTGATGGCCAAGGAAGGTGCTCGTGAAGAAACCAAAAGAGCCGCTGCCGATCAGGTGCGCATGGCCGAGGGCGTGGTGAAGGAAGTGGAAGCCTTCGAGGCCGATACCCGCATCGAGAGCAGCTACAAGGGCGAGGTTGCCCAGGTATTGCTGCACGAGGGTGAGTTGGCGCCCATCGGTTTCCCGGTGGTGACGGTGGTGGATATGCAGGATGCCTGGGTCGTGCTGAACATTCGTGAGGACCGGCTGCAGGACTTCAATAAGGGCACCCGCTTCCAGGGGGTCATCCCCGCTCTTGGCGGCTCGACCCACGAATTCATCGTGGATCATATGGCCGTGATGGGCGACTTCGCCACCTGGCGCGCCACCGACACCGGCAAGGGATTCGATATGCGGACCTTTGAGATCGAGGCCCGTCCAGTCAATGAGATCAAGGACCTGCGCGTGGGCATGAGTGTGCTGGTGGAAAACTAGAAGATGAACGGGACCCTGAGACAAAGGTTGCGCCGGGAAATCCGGATTCTCCAGGAGGAACCCTGGCTGATGGCCATGGCCGTCTGGCTGCCCCCATTGCTGTTTGTCCTTTTCTGGTGGATTTTTTCCGTCGGTTCATCCTTCGACCTGGCCATCGGCGTGGTGGACCTGGATCGTTCCAACCTGAGCCGCACCCTGATTCGCCAGTGCGACGCCGGCAGCGCCATGGCCGTCGACCAGGAATTCGCCACAATCCAGGAGGGGCGGCGGGCCCTTGTCGGCAGTGAAATCTACGCCCTGATGGTCATCCCGGAAAACATGGAAAGAGACGTCATCCTCGGACTGTCGCCCCGTCCCACGGTGTTCTATAACGGCCAGTACATCCTCATCGGCAAGCAGATCAACGGCGCCATGCTCAAAACGGTGGGAATGCTGTCGGCCCAAATCGGCGGCTTGAAAGCCCTGGCTTCGGGCACCGCTCTGCCCGGAGTGGTGGGCCAGGTCGCGCCCATTCGGGGGCAGATCATACCGCTGTTCAACAGGCACACCAATTACGCCGAATTCCTGGTTTCCGGAGCAATCCCCGCCATCTGGCAGATCCTGATCGTGATGGTGACAGCGATCTCCCTGGCCGCCGAAAAACGCCACGGCGGCTTGTCGAGTTGGGTGGGTGGGAAACCCGCACTGGCCCTGTTTACGAAACTTCTGCCGTACACCTTCATCCTTTGGCTGCAGGGTGTGCTCTTCCTGGTGGGAATGCACGGCTGGCTGGGTTGGCCCATGAACGGCAGCTGGACGGCGCTCATCCTGGCTCAGTTGCTGACCGTTCTGGCCAGCCAGGCCATGGGCAGTCTTTTTTATCTTCTGGGACAGGACGCTGCCCAGGCCCTCAGCCTGGCCGCGGTCTACACCGCGCCGAGTTTTGCCTTCATGGGAGTGACTTTTCCGGCCACGGACATGGGCTGGCCGGCGCTGGTCTGGCGGTCCCTCATTCCGGTAACCCACTACATCAACGTACAGATCAAGTTGGCCAATTACGGTGTCGATCCCTGGCGGCTCTGGACATCCTACGGCGCCCTGCTTTTGTTCATCGTGCCCATGCTGTTGGCTCTGCGCAAGGTCCAGGAGTTGGCTGTTGATCCCGCGGTGGACAAAGTGTCCCCGGCCGGCGGGGAGGCGCCGGCATGACCTGGTGGGAAATCGTCAAAGCCGAATTCCAGGCTGTCTTTTCCAGTCACGCCATCGTCTTGACGGTGTTTGGCGGCGTCGTGTTCTACTCATTTCTCTATCCATTGCCCTACAATCACCAGACTCCCCGCGAACAGGCCGTCCTGGTGGTCAATCACGACG
>JAUVII010000337.1 GCA_030592845.1 Candidatus Krumholzibacteriia bacterium
ACCCGGTGTGGGTGAGAAGGCCGGCAGGCCGGGCGATTGCCGCGAGGATTTCCGCCAGTTGGTCCGAAGCGTCCCACATAACTCCGGTCCGGCCGTACCCGGTATCCACCTTGATCCAGACATCGACATCCAGACTGGCGGTTGCTCGCGCGGCGGCCACCGAATCTACCGTCAACCCCAAGCGCCCGCCGCGCCGGTTCAGGTACTCGGACAGGGTGCGAATGCGCGGCACCTCCAGCGGGTTCAGCAGAAAGGCGATGGTGATGTCATTCCACCCCGTCTCTGTGAACTGTTCCGCCATCCGCACCGACGAAACAGTGATCCGGTCCACGCCTTCATCCGCGAACCACCTTGCGATTACCGGTGACTGGTGCGTCTTGAAGTGGGGGCGAAAGACCACATCCGACCGGCGCGCCTTCTCAGCCATCGCGCGGATGTTGGCCCGGGCGCGTGTTTCGTCGATGATGACCGCCGGGCCGGTCAGGCCCAGGGACTTAAGATATTTGCTGGTTGCTTTGAGCATTACCGCCACTATTTCAAAAGGGTCATCTTTTGCACCAAAATCTCGCCGGCGCTCCTTATCTTACAAAAATACACTCCCGCCGGCACCGACTGCCCCTGCTCGTTATCGCCTCGCCACATGATCGATCCCGGTCCGGCAGTTGCGGTTTCCTTGACCAGCAAGCGTACGAACCGTCCTGAAATATCGTAGACCAGGATTTCCAGTTCCGCGTCCCGGGGCAGGAACCAACTGATTTCCACAGCCGGATTGAAGGGGTTCGGACGCAGGCTGAGCTGGATTCCTTCGGGCAATTCAGGCACCGGTGAGGCCGGGTTTGCGAGCCCGGCCTGCAGCCGCACGTTGTCGAAGTAGGGCGCGGGGGTCGAAAAGAGGGCCGTCCAGCACCACGATGTCCTGATGTCATCGGCGGTGATCCGAATTTTTACGAACCGTGCGCCGGGAACCAGTGAACCCATGGAGAATACTCTGGTGATTCGTTTGTATTCCGGAATATCGGAGAGATAAAACAACGATGGTGGAGTCAAAACCCAGTTATCCTGCCCGGTGGGATCGGCGGTGGACAGAATATCGAACCCCAGAGCCATGAAAGCGCCGCACGCCGGGTCGCAGTGGAAATACGCATCCGCGGAGAGGATCAATTCGTCGACAACCAGGCCCGGGAGGCCGGGAAGACTCGAGGCGATGGGTATTTCAATGGCCGGTGAAGTTACATGGTTTTTCAACCCGGGAATGATGTTGTTCTGCAGGCCGCCCCAGATATCCACGACCAGGCTGTCAGGTCCGTAGCACCCCGTGCCCAATGTGCATTTTGTGCCACCGGTTCCGGGCTCGATGATACCGTCATCGATAAAGGCCCACTGGGGCGAAAAATTATCCACGAGGGGATCGACATCCTGAAGATCGGTCCACAACTTGGCGAAATTTCCGTACCCTTTGGTCGGGATGTATTTCCATTGCACCGGATCACCGGGTTCGCAGGTTTCCACCGGACTGACGAGATCGGGATAGCCGATCTGGCTGATGGTCACCTGCAGATTGTCGATCTGAGCCGCCCCCCTGGTGGGCCAGTCGCAATCCTCGTCGGACCAACCGCCATCGGACTGGAAGGTTAGGCGTACCATGACTTCGCCCAGATTCCCGAGGTAATCACCCGGGTTGTAGGTGAAGCTCTCGGAAAAATCGAGCCCGACCACCATGCCGTCCAACACCATGGTGTCATGAAACTGGTTGCCCGCCGTCGCGAAATTCAACCGGGTATGGTCGTATCCCGGCTCAGAATCATTGTTCAGGATTCCGGTCACAGTGATTACCGCGGGAAGGGAATTGTCGGTTACAATGCCCAGCCAAGCCAACGAAGTATTCCAACTGTTTCCGTAACCCCCGACCGTGTCGTCGAGGCAGGCAGGGAAGTCCTGGCCGCACCACCAGGCGTTATTGTCCGTCACACCTGGATCGAGGTTGGCGGCATTGTATTGCGAGATGTTCCAGAAATCCTGATCCGGGGCCGTGCCGTCGGAGGTGGTCCAGCCCTGTTCGTCCGGCAGGCCGTCGGCGGTCTGGAAGGTTCCCTCCAGGGTGCCCGGCCCGCCGTAAATGTCAATGGTGTCGATGATGGTCGAGAATGTGGCGGCTGAAATTTGGTCCTTGGCTTCGGCGATGCGGAAGTGATTAGTCGAGAGTCCAGCGATGACGGCAAGAGTCAGAGCGAGTGAAAAAGCAGATTTTCGCATGAAAGCCCCCTCGTGCGAAAAACGTACAGGCGAAAATACCATGTGATAATACCAAATCTGGTGATCCAAAGCGAATCAAACCCCGCTGCTGGCCTTACCCTCCATGGGAAAAAGCAGGCTACGCGGATCTCCTCCTTTTTCATGCAACAGTTTGTGGCAAGCGGTGCAAAG
>JAUVII010000007.1 GCA_030592845.1 Candidatus Krumholzibacteriia bacterium
AAATCCCATCCAGCCCGGTTTGAAAAGAACCAGGACCAGCGGCAGCAGAAACGGCAACAGGAATCGGGGCTGGTGTTTGGGATCCTTCAGGATGGTGGCTCCCATGTCGTGGGCCATTTTGCGCCACCAGGCCAGGTACAGACCGGACACCAGAACCGTCCAGAAAAATCCGTTCAAAAGGAATGCGCCCTGATGCCAGGCCACCAGAAAATGACCCCGGCCCACGGGTGACTTCAACAGGGCCCGGACGGAATGAGGCAGGACCTTGACCAGGGTGGCGGTGTCCAGCGACTTGATGGCCTGCATCGACCGCCACCACTGGTAGCGGGGATGTTCGGGCGAAGCCTTGATCGCGGCGGCCAGATTCGAGGTCACTTCGGCTGAGTTGTCGGCCATGGCCGCCTGGCGGGCAAGATGGAAACGCCAGGCGCCGGCCAGGGGATCGTCCAGGCGGGGAGGAACCCTGGGGGACCGGGTCTTCTCGATGGTTGAGGCCTGGGCTTCGGGCAACAGTTTCCTGCTGATGTTGAGATTGGCCCCGGCGTAACGCGGGTCGAACTCATCGGCCTCGGCCGAGTATTCCATCAGGGTATCAAGTGGAGCGGGAGTGGCCATCGCGGCTCCGGTTGCAAATCCGAGGCAGGCCAACAGCAGGGCCAGCAACAAGGTTCGGCTCGACACCTTCATTCGACAACCTGTTCCGTTAGAGTACGACATTCGCTTGTTGAATCTTCCGTCGGATCGGTGGATGATCCCCCTCCGAGCAGGGATACTGTGTCCACGGCTCACGATCAGGGATCGAGGCCGGGAAACCTCAATACTGGTATCGTACGTTTCGGACGCGGATTTACCGGAATTTTCAATAAATCCCGTCCGGTTGATTGTGGAGACCTCATGTTCCTGGATTCTTCCGGCCGCTTCACGCTCAGACCTTTCCTGCTGGTAGCGGCTGGAATGTGTGGAATGGCGGGGCTGATAATCGAATACGGGACTTTTCCCGCTCCCTGGCTACTGGTCGCCGCCAGGGTTCTCAGCGGCGCGGCGGTGGGTCTTTTTCTGGTGGAGCAGTTGGTGTCCTGGCGGCAGTACGGTACATTTCGCCTCTATTTTCGGGCGAGATGGCGGACCTTCTCCCTTTCGGTGCTGCTCATCCTGGAAATTCTCACCCTGCTGGCGGGGCGGCAGACCACCTGGCTGAATTCCGTTCTGGGATATCTTACGGTGGGATCGGTGACCCACGCCTACCTGATCATCATCCAGATCTACATCGTTTCGGTGTTCGCGGTCCAACTGCCGCACCTTCACGGCCGGTTCGCCAGCCTGCGTGTACGGCCCGCGGTGGCGTTCATGGTGACCTTCCTGGCCCTGATCATCATGGGGGCGGGATTACTTCTTCTGCCCAGGGCCACTCCCGAAAACCATCCGCTGTCCATTCTGGACGCCCTGTTCACTTCCACCAGCGCGGTGTGCGTGACCGGCCTGATTGTCCGGGACACAGGATCGCAATTCACGGTTTTCGGCCAGACGGTGCTTTTGGTTCTCATCCAGCTGGGTGGTTTGGGCATCATGTCGTTGACCGCCGCCTTGAGCCTGCTGCTGGGCCGTGGAATAGGGGTCAGGGAAAGCAGCCTTTTGCGGGAAGTATTTCAGGTCCCCATGCTGAGCGCCGTCGGCAAAACGGTGCGCTTCATCATCCTGATGACCGTGATCCTGGAATCCGTTGGGGCTGTGGCATTGTATAAGGGGCTCGAAGGTGTGATCCCCGACAGGGGGGATCGCTTGTTCGCCGCTGTCTTCCATTCGGTGAGCGCCTTCTGCAACGCGGGGTTCAGCACCTTCAACGATTCCCTGGTCTCCCTGTCCGCCCAACCCCTGGTGATCGGCACGATTTCCGGGTTGCTGGTAATTGGCGGCCTCGGGTTCGGGGTGGTTGCCCAGCTGTTGGCATGGATGCGGGGGCGCGCTCTCCGGAATCCGGGACGCTCGGGAAGGCTTGACCTGCATACCCAGGTGGTGCTGGTGGTGTCGGGTGGGCTGCTGGTGGCGGGTACCGCGGTCATTGCCTGGATGGAATGGAACAGCTCCCTGGCTGGCCAGGGGGTGGGGATGAAATTCGCGCAGGCGTTTTTCCAATCCGCCACCTGCCGGACCGCGGGCTTCAACAGCATGGAGCTGACACTCATGAATCCCGCCACGCTGTTTTTCATGATTGTCCTGATGTTCATCGGGGGCGCGCCCGGCTCCACAGCAGGCGGTGTCAAGGTCACCACCGTGGCGATCATCTGGGCCAACCTGCGGTCCACCGGCCGAGGGTTGAACCGCACGCGGCTGGGCAACCGTGAGCTCGAAGCGGTCCATGTCCAGCGGGCCATGCTCGTGCTTTCGGCGGGACTGGTTCTGGCGGCCGTCAGTCTGTTTGTCCTGTTGGCCACGGAGGAGAGACCTTTCCTGGAAACCGCCTTCGAGGTATTTTCGGCGCTGGGGACCGTGGGGTTGTCGCTTGGCATGACCAGCATTCTTTCACCCGCCGGCAGGGTCGTGATCACCATTTTGATGTTCGTCGGTCGTCTGGGTCCCCTGACCCTGGCCAGCAGTTTGACCGGCGCGAGCCGGGATCCCCGGGTGCGTCTGCCCCAGGGCCGGATCATGATCGGTTGAGAACCATGAACGTTATTACAGGAGAAAAAGCATGTTGAAAGTGGTCGTCGTTGGTTTGGGCAGGTTCGGCAGTACCCTGGCGGTTCACCTCTGCCGGGAGGGTGCCGAGGTGTTGGCCGTGGATCGCAGCACCAAACTTGTGGAAACCGTGGCCGAGGATGTCACCGTGGCTGTTGGATTCGACGCCACGGACATTGCGAATCTCAAAGCCTACGATGTCGCGGGGATGGACGTGGGTGTGGTGGCCATCGGCAAGAATTTCGAGTCTTCTGTCCTGGTGACCATGCACCTGAAGAGCCTGGGAGTCCCCCTGGTATACGCCAAGGCCCTTAACGCCATGCAGGAATCCGTATTGCGGCAGGTGGGGGCCGACCAGGTCGTCAAACCCGAAGAGGACATGGGAGTCCGCCTGGCCGGGCATCTGTTGCACGATTCGGTTGTGGATTTTGTCGAATTGCCGAAGGGGTTCAGCCTGAAGCGAATTCGCGTTCCGGAGGATTGGAGCGACCAGAGCCTGGCCGAACTGGGTCTTTTGGGCAAATTTCATCTCAATCTGGTGCAAATCAGGCGCACCAAGGCGATGGTCGAGGGGGAAGAAACCGTCATTGAAAAAATCCCCCTGCCGGATGGGTCCGAGGTTTTGCGGAACGGCGATGAAATCGATGTCATCGGGCCAGATGAGGTCCTGAAAAAATATGATTGAACAATTCTCAAAAAAAACTTGAGGTTTACGGGGGTTGATGACTAATCTCTTCCATTAAATGTGATTGGAAACCGGTTTGGTATGGTCCGGATGTAAATGCATCCCGGATTTAATGTTGTCAGGCTGATGGTGCCTGCCGCAAACAAGGAGTGATTCATGAACAAGAGGGTTGCCAGGAATGTGGCTCTGCTGGGACTGCTGATCGCCGTTTTCGCCATGGCGGGCTGTTCCTGCAAGGAATATGAAGAGCAGATCATGCAGTTGGATGCCCAGATCGCTGAAATGCAGAAGGATCTGGCTGACAAGGATTCCGTCATTGGCGAGCGCGAGCAGGTTGCCGAGGATCTCCGCAACAACCTGAAGGACTGCCAGGGCGAAAACGCCATCCTGGTCGAGGAGTCCGAGGAAGTGGTCATGATCACGGTCAACGAGGATCTGGGCTTTAACGCGAGCCAGGTCATCGTTCTGGACACCATGGTGCCGACCCTCGAGGCGATTGCCCGCACGGTTCGGGACCACCCGAACTGGGACGTGTTCGTCGAAGGCTTCACTGATAGCAGGAAGGTCCTCGAGGAGTACCAGGAGCAGTATCCCTCCAACTGGGAACTGGGTGCTTTCCGGTCCTGTGCGGTCGTCCGCTACATGACCAACAACCTGGATCTTTCGGCCGACCGTTTCGCCGCCGTCAGCTACGGCCCCAACCGTCCGGTGGCCGACAACGACACGCCGGAGGGCCGTGCCCAGAACCGGCGCGTGCGCTTTACGCTGCATAAGACCCAGTAGTAACCTGGATACCGGCCCCGGATCATCAGATCCGGGGCCGGTTTTTTTTGGTTGGAATTTACTTCGCGAGATGTTGCAGGGCTTCCAGGACCGTTTCGACATCCTGGTCGGTGTTGAATGGGCCAAAGCTGAAGCGGACTGATCCCGCGGCAGCCGTGCCGAGGGCTTGGTGGGCCAGCGGAGCGCAATGCAGTCCGGTGCGCACGGCGATATTCCAATCGGTATCCAGGAACAACCCGATCTCTTCGGGGGAACGTCCGGCAACCGTGACCGAAATGACCGGAAGGTGGTCCGGGGGCAAAATGCCCCGGTCCGCCGTGGCGCAGCCGTGCACACTGACCTTTTCCATGCGCGAGCAACCGGCCACGAATTTTTCCGCCAGCCCCCGTTCGTGGTCGAGAATGGAACCCGATCGGCGATCGGCGATCCAGTCCAGTCCCGCTGCCAATCCCGTGATCCCCACGGTGTTGAGGGTGCCTGCTTCCAACCGCCAGGGGAAATCTCCCGGATGTTCTTCCAGCGAGGAGTTTACTCCCGTGCCTCCCCAACTGGTGCTGCGGATGTCAACATCGGGCCCTACCACCAAACCACCGATTCCGGCGGGGCCCAGGAGGGATTTGTGTCCGGTGAAAGCCACGAGGTCCGCTTGCATCGCGGCCATATCCACAGAAATCAGGCCGGCGGTCTGGGCGGCATCCAAAAGGAACAGGATGCCTCGCCCGCGGCACAGGGCGCCTACTTCGGCGGCGTGTTGAACCGTACCGCAAACGTTGCTGGCATGGGTCATGATGACGAGCCGGGTCGCCGGTTTGATGAGCCTTGCGAAATCCCCGGGGTCCAGATGTCCGCCGGCGTCGCAGGCAACCAGGTCAAAGGTGATGACTCCCATCTTGCGCAGCATGAACAGGGGCCGCAGAACCGAATTGTGTTCCAGAACCGTAGCCACCACATGGTCGCCGGGCCGGCAAATGCCCTGAATGGCCAGATTGAGCGCGCCCGTGGCGTTGGCCGTGAAGATGGAGCGGTCGGGGTCAACGGCGGGGTTGTTGAACAGGCGGTCCAGTTGTTGCCGGGCCCGGTCCACCATGCGTCCGGTATCCAGGGACAGGTCGAAACCGGAGCGTCCGGGATTAACCGCCCGATGCGTCAGGAAATCCGCCATGGCCGTGGCCACGGTGGCTGGTTTGGGAAAACTGGTGGCCGCGTTGTCCAGGTAGATCAGTGGCGCGGATTCGGGCATGATGACGGGCTTTCCGGCTGAGTGGGGTTGCCCCTGTAATGAGGCATTGCTCCCGGGGAATTCCCGGAAGTTTGCTGAAACAATTGTCAGGCCTTGCCATGACCCCTGACCCGGCGATACTATGTGCTCCGTTCCCGATTGACCAGTCCATACCGGGAGGTAGTTATGAGTAGAGGTCTGATGACCAGGCGACCGAACCTGTCCCGGGTTCTTGCCTTGGTCTTTGCCATGGTCTTGTGCGTCGCTTTTTGCGGCTGTGGCAAGGGCGGCGAAGACAAGGAGGCCGTCCAGGAGAAACCGCGGGCGATGGTCCCCGGTGGAATCGGCGATACGACCGTTGTGGACATCGCTGACACGTCTGTCACGGAAAGCGCTTACGTTGCGGGAACTTTAACCGGCTCCGATGGTGTCAGGGAGGATCCGGTGCCAACCGAACCGGCGGCGCCGGTCACCGAGGTCAAGGAGGTCCGGAAAACCGAATCCCGGCCGCCCACTGCCGTCAAGTCCACCGATGGGGACTACAGCCTTCAGTTGGGGTCGTTCACCAATTTGGAGAATGCCCGCAACCAGGCCGACCGCATCAGCGCCCTGGGTTACGCTCCGACGATCGAGGAGTCTAATCTGGGAGGACAGGTCTATCACCGGGTCATGCTGCGGGGAGTCGGTGACATGGCCGAAGCCTCGCGGCTGGGAGAACTCATCCATTCCAAACTAGGCATCGCCTATCTGGTCCGGCGCGGTAACTGAAATTTCGCCGGCAACCTGGAGGAAAAATGCGTCCTGAGAATTGTGCCATCCGTACCGTCCGTCGTAACGGTCTGAACCTTTCGAGTGTTTTGATGCTGTTTGTCCTGACCCTGGTTCTCGCTTCGTTCCTGGCGGCGGCGGCCGCCCGCGCGGAAGAACCGCTTTTCGCGCGCATGGAAACCGGCAAGGGGAACATCCTGCTGGTTTTTTATCCTGATCTGGCGCCCCATCACGTGGGCAATTTTGTCCATCTGTCACGGACGGGTTTCTACGATGGTTCGAAATTCCATCGGATCGTTCCGGGATTTGTCATCCAGGGGGGCGATCCCAACAGCAAGGACGCCGATCCGCGCAACGACGGTCTGGGTGGACCAACCATGACCGATGTCCTCACGGAGGATGAATTGTTGCTGGTCCAAAAGGTCAACGATATGCTGGAGCAGAAGGGGTACGCCGGCCTGGATGGTCCCGCCAATCTGAAAGCGGAATTTACCACGGAAGTCAAACACGTACGCGGCACCTTGAGCATGGCCCGCAGCCAGGCAGTGGATTCCGCCGGCAGCCAGTTCTTCGTGTGCGTGGCTGCCACTCCCCAGCTTGACGGCAAGTACACCATCTTCGGTCAGGTGGTCCTGGGCATTGAAGTCGCCGACACCATCGTGGGCGCCCAGAAGAACACCGCCGCCGGCCGGGACGCCCCGCGAGAACCGGTAGCCATCGACAAGCTGACCATCATCGAGGGCGTCGCGGGTCTGACGGACCTGGAGAAGACGGCCTGGGAAGAAATGCCCGACGATTTGAAAACGGGCAAGTAGCAAGCGGATAATACAAGCGTGGACAGTTCAAAAAAACCGCAGCGGCCCGCCTCCCATGGTGATATCACCCTCAAGGGAGTCCGGGTTCACAATCTGAAAAACATCAGCCTGCGCCTTCCCCGGCGCAGGCTGGTCGTTGTTACCGGGCCCAGCGGTTCCGGGAAATCATCCCTGGCCTTCGACACCCTGTATGCCGAAGGTCAGCGCCGTTATATCGAAAGCCTGTCCAGTTACGCCCACCAGTTTCTCGACCAGTTGCCCAAACCCGATGTCGACCGGATCGATGGATTGTCTCCCGCGTTGGCCATCGATCAGAAGGGTCTGGGCCGCAGCCCCCGTTCCACCGTGGGCACCGTCACGGAAATCTACAATTTCATGCGCCTGTTGTTTGCCCGGTGCGGGACCGTCCACTGTCCCGACTGCCAGGTGCCGGCCATGGGTCGGCCGCTGTCGGATATCGGTGACGAGATTGCCGCCTTTCCCGAAAAAACCCGTTTTTACCTGCTGGCTCCGGTGGTACGCGGGCGCAAGGGCGAGCACAAGAAACTTATGGAGGATCTTCGCAGCCAGGGTTACCTCCGTGTCCTGGTCGACGGCGAAATCCGTGAGCTGGATGAGGAGATCGAGCTGGCGAAGGGGAAACGTCACGATATCGCCGTGGTGGTTGACGGGATGGTTGCCCGTCCGGATATTCGCGAACGCCTGAAAGCGGGGCTGGACCGGGCCTCGGAGCTGGGGGGCGGGTCGGTCATCGTCTGGAGTCAGGGGAAAGAGCGTTGGTACAGTCGCCAGTCCTCGTGTCCAGGCTGTGGGCGTGGATTCCCCTCGCCGGAACCCCGCCAGTTCTCGTTCAACTCCCCGGCCGGATCCTGCAACGAGTGCAACGGCCTCGGCACGTTGCGGACCATTTATCCGGAAGCCCTGGTTCCGGACCCGGACCTGACCATCGCCAAAGGGGCCATCGAGTTTCTCAAGGGCAAGGAAACCAGCTGGCTCTACGTCCAGATCGAGGCCCTGTCCGGGGCCATGGGATTCTCCCTTGATACCCCTTTCAGGGACCTTGACGAGCGTGTTCAGGAGGTCCTTTACCACGGGTTGACCACCGGGATAATCCGGGAACTGCGCGATCATCCCCATTACAACGCCTTCCTGCGTGACTGGGAAGGACTGGTGCCCGAACTGGTTCGGCGCCATCGTGAAACCAAGTCGGAAAAGGTTCGTGCTTCCCTGGAAAGAATGATGGTGGAGCAGGATTGCCCCGCCTGCGGGGGGCACCGGCTGCGCCCGGAGTCCTTGAACATCAAGATCGGTGGTTCCCATATAGGGGAAGTGGCCGCCCTGACTCTCGACGAATTCGCCGATTGGCTGGCCGGGGTTTCGTTCACGGGTGACCGCGAAAAAACCGTGGCGGCTCCCATCCTGGACCAGATCCGGCACCGGTTGCGTTTTCTCCTCCAGGTCGGGGTCAGTTATCTGTCTCTTTCACGGGGCATTGCCACCCTGTCCGGAGGGGAAGGGCAGCGCGTGAGGCTGGCCACCCAGGTCGGATCCCAGCTGACCGGTGTTCTGTACATTCTGGACGAGCCCAGCGTGGGACTCCACCATCGCGACATCGGGAAACTCATCGCCACCCTCAAGGCCCTGCGCGACCGGGGAAATTCCGTCATCGTGGTTGAACACGATCGGGACGTTATGCTGGCCGCGGATCATATTGTGGACCTGGGGCCCGGAGCCGGGGAGCATGGCGGTGAAGTTGTTTCCCAGGGCACGGTGGCCGAGGTTTGCGCGCGGGTGGGAACGGCCACCGGAGACTATCTGGCCGGCCGGGTGGGTTTTGGGGGACCCGATCCGCTGACCGGAGGCGCAGGCAAGGGGAAGGTCCTGGGCATCAATGGGTTGACCGGCCGCAATCTCAGGAATGTCGATCTGGATTTCCCCCTGGGAAAATTGACCGTGGTCACCGGAGTGTCCGGGTCCGGCAAGAGTACCGCTGTGCACGATACCCTCTACCGCGCCCTGGCCGCCATGAAGCACGGCGCTCGGCGCCGTCCCGAACCTTACCGGAATGTCACCGGCGCGGACGATCTTTATTCGGTCGTGTTGGTGGATCAGCGACCCATCGGCAGATCGCCCCGCTCCACGCCCGCGACCTACACCGGACTGTACAACCACATCCGCCGGATCTTCGCCCAGACCGGCCTGGCGCGTATTCGCGGTTACGGGGCGGGACGTTTCAGTTTCAATACCGCCGGCGGCCGCTGCCCGGTTTGCGAGGGGGCGGGGCTCAGGCGTCTGACCATGGATTTCCTGCCGGATGTCGAAGTGTTATGCGAAGAATGTGGCGGCAGGCGCTTTGACAGGGAAACCCTCGATGTCCATTTCAAGGGCTGCGATATCGCGCGCATTCTGGAGATGACGGTTGAAGAGGCCCGCAATGTCCTGGGCAACATTCCGGCGTGCCGCAAGATACTGGACGTGATGCAAGGGGTGGGCCTGGACTATCTGCGCCTGGGCCAATCGGGCGGGACCCTGTCCGGCGGGGAAGCCCAAAGGATCAAACTCGTCAAAGAGCTTTCCCGAGGGGGACAGCGGCACACCCTCTACATTCTTGACGAACCGACGACGGGACTCCATTTCTGCGATGTCGACCGCCTGATGCAAGTCCTGAAACAGCTGATCGGGCAGGACAATACGGTGATTGTCATCGAACATCATCCCGAGGTCATCCGCCGGGCGGACCATATTCTGGATCTGGGTCCCGAGGGGGGAGCGGGCGGGGGGCGCCTGGTGGCCAGGGGCGATTTGGCCAAAGTCATGGCTGCCGATGGATCCTATACCGGCGCCATGTTGCGGGAACTTTTCGCCTGAGCAGCCGACCGCCGGAGGCACCTAATTCCCTTGGCGAAATCGAATGCCGGGTATAGATTTGACTTGACCGACAACCGGGCGGATGCCACGCCCTGTTTCATCTGCACTCTGTTATGGCCGTTGCCCTGGAGTCATTTCCGTGAGCGATTCTTCAAGTTTGAAAACCACTCCCCTGACAGGTTGGCACAGCGCGCAAGGTGCCAGGATGGTCCCTTATGCGGGATTTGAAATGCCCGTGCAATACGAAGGGGTTCTGGCCGAGCACGCCTGTGTACGGGAGAAGGTCGGGCTGTTCGATATCACCCATATGGGGGAACTCTTCGTCGGTGGTCCGCAAGCCGAAGCCTGGATCGACAGCCTGGTGACAAACCGGGTCTCGGGCGCATCCATCGGTAAAATTGTCTACACGGCCATGTGCCGGCCGGATGGCGGAGTGCTGGACGACATGTTGGTCTACCGGCTGGGCGAAGCCGAATGGATGATCGTCTGCAACGCAGCCAACCACGCCAAAATCGGCGCTTGGCTTAAGCGGCACCTTCCCGCCGAAGGCGTGGACCTGGAAGACCGCAGCGACCAGGTGGCACTGATCGCCGTCCAGGGTCCCGACAGCCGTGAACTCCTGTGCCGCCTCGAAGCGCTGGCCGGCAGGGCCGCCGATGTGGATGCCCTGAAATTTTACACTTCGTTTACCCATGCCGGACCCCGGGGACAATGGATCGTTTCCCGCACCGGGTATACCGGCGAGCACGGCTACGAATTGTATCTACCCAATGGCGACGCCCTTGCGGTCTGGGAAGAGCTGCTGACCCGCGGCGCGGATCTGGGCGCGGCACCCATCGGGTTGGCCGCCCGGGATACCTTGCGTTTCGAGGTATGCTACTGCCTGTATGGCCATGAGCTCGAAGAAGATATCACTCCTCTGGAGGCGGGTATCGGTTGGGCCGTAAAACTGAAGAAAAACGATTTTACCGGGCGCGAAGCCCTGGTCACGCAAAAAGGCGAAGGTGTTCCCCGCCGGATCATCTGTCTGGAAATCACCGGCCGGGGGATAGCCCGACAGGGCAGCCGGGTCCTGTGTGACGGCCAGGATGTCGGCGTGGTGACCAGCGGGACCTTCAGCCCGACTCTCAAGAAACCACTGGCCATGGCCCTGGTGGATGCCTCGGTATCCGATGGGGAAATGGCGGTGGATGTCCGCGGCCGTTCCCTGGATTGCCGCATCGTTTCGTTCCCGTTTTTGTCGGCTCGGACCAAGGGTGATCCGCGGGCCGAACGGACTCTGTCCTAAGGGGCAGCCAACCTGGCAGGAGGCTCAAGACATGGTACCTGACGACCGGAAATACACCCAGGAACACGAGTGGGTCCTGATCGAAGACGACGTCGCCACCATCGGCGTTACCGATTTCGCGGCGGGAGAACTGGGCGATATCGTTTTTGTCGAACTGCCGGAAATCGGCAGCGAGTTCAGCCAGGGCGACACCGTCGGCACCATCGAATCGGTCAAGGCCGTTGCCGATCTTTATTTGCCTGTGTCGGGGGAGATCGTGGCCATCAACGAGGCCGTCGTCGACAGCCCCGAACTGGTGAACAGCGATCCGATGGAAGATGGCTGGCTGCTGAAGGTCAAGCTGAGCGATGCCGCCGAGGTGGATCAACTAATGGATGCCGCCGCCTACGGTCAACTTCTGGGAGGCTGAACGGAACATGCCTTACGTTCCGCATTCACCGGATGACATCCGGACCATGCTCGAGGTCATCGGCAAGCAGGATATTGCTGACCTGTTTTCCCACCTGCCCGCAGGGGTGAGGCTGGACCGTCCGTTGGACCTGGAGGCGGGTTTGACCGAGGAAGAGGTGCGGCGGTATTTCAACAAGGCCGCCGCGGCCAACCACGGGCAGGGTGAACTGGTGTCCTTCATGGGTGGGGGCGTTTACGATTCGATCATTCCCGCCGCCATCGACGCCATCAGTTCGCGCAGCGAGTTTCTCACCGCCTATACGCCCTACCAGCCGGAAGTTTCCCAGGGAACCCTGCAGGTGATCTACGAGTGGCAGTCCTTCATCTGCCGCCTGACCGGGCTCGATGTCGCCAACGCCAGCATGTACGACGCCGCGACCGCGCTGAGTGAAGCCCTGTCCGTCGCCTTGGCGGCCAAAAGGAAAAAGACGGTCGTTCTGCCGGTGACCCTGAATCCCCGCTACCGGCGTGTGGTGAAAACCATGCTGGCCGGTGAGGGCATTACCGTCCTCGACGCTCCGGCCGGTCCCGAGGGAACCACCGACCCGGTCGCCCTGGCCGAACTGATGACGGACGATGTGGCGGCCTGCGTCCTCCCCAATCCCAATTACCTGGGGCTGGTCGAACCTGTCGACGAGCTGTCCAGCGTGATTCGCAACGCCGGCGCCATCGTGGTGGCCGCCGTCAATCCGGTGGCTCTTTCCCTGCTCAGGACCCCTGCCGAATTCGGTGCCGAGCTGGCTGTCGGTGAAGCCCAGCCCTTTGGCATTCCTTCTTCGTGGGGTGGTCCCCTGCTGGGCTTCCTGGCTTGTGCCGACAAACACAAACGGCGCATACCCGGCCGAATCGTCGGACGCACCACCGACACCCGCGGTCAGGAAGGTTACGTGCTGACTCTCCAGACCCGTGAACAGCATATCCGCCGGGAAAAGGCCACCAGCAACATCTGCAGCAACCAGGGATTGAATGCCCTGCGGGCGACGGTTTACCTGGCCATGCTGGGGGCCGGTGGGTTGTCGGAACTGGGGGAGGCCAACCTGACCCGGATCACTGCCCTGCGAAAGGCCGTCGGTTCCGTCGAAGGCGTCAGCCTGCCGTTTCCCGGACCGGTTTTCAACGAAACGGTCATTCGTCTGACCCGGCCCGCGGTCGCTTTTAGCGACTTTGCCAGAAAGCGGGGCGTGCTGGCGGGGATTCCCCTGGAAGGCGTGGCGGGTTGCGGTGCCGGTGATCTGCTGGTCAGCGTCACCGAAAAACGCACAGCCGCTGAAATCGATAATTTAGGCAGCTTGCTGGAAGAGTTCCTTTCCGGCCGACCGGAAGGCGCGGAGGTGTCGTCATGAGCCAGGATATCAACAGCGCCGACAACAAGGGAAACGGCCAGTTGGCACCCGGCCGTTGGAACGCCAGTTTGCCGGATTCCCTGTTCAACAAGGGCGCCGCCGGCCGCCGTGGCCTGACTTTTCCCCGGTGGGACGGGGACCCTCTCGATGATGAATTGAAGGAGGCTCTTCCGGTGGAAATGCGCCGGTCGCGGGCTGCTGATTTCCCTTCCCTGAGCGAACCCGAGGTCATGCGGCATTTCACCGCCCTTTCCAATCTCAACCACCATATCGAACGCGGCATGTACCCCCTGGGCAGTTGCACCATGAAATACAATCCGCGGGTCAATGAACAGGTTGTCGGCCTGCCCGGGCTGGCGGATCTGCACCCCGAGCAGGGTGCGGAGGATATCCAGGGACTGCTCGGCGCCCTCAAACATCTCGAGGACGCCCTGGGCGAGATCACCGGTTTTCCCGCCTGCAGCCTTCTGCCGGCCGCCGGCGCCCACGGAGAATATCTGGGAATGCTGGTTATCCGGGCCCTGCATATGGCCAACGGCGAGGCCGACCGGGACGAGATCCTCATTCCTGATTCGGCCCACGGCACCAACCCCGCCTCGGTCGTGATCGCCGGCATGAAGCCCCGCACCATCGGGTCCCGTCCGGACGGCCGCATCGACCTGGACGCGCTTCGCGAAACCGTTTCCGCCCGGACGGCCGGGATCATGATCACCAACCCCAATACCCTGGGTCTGTTCGAAAACGACATCCAGGAAATTTCCGCCATCATTCACGAAGCCGGCGGCCGCCTCTACATGGACGGCGCCAACATGAATGCCATCATGGGCAAGGCCCGGCCCGGCGACATGGGTTTCGACGTGGTGCACCTGAACCTTCACAAGACCTTCAGCACGCCCCACGGCGGCGGCGGACCCGGTGCCGGTCCCATTTGCGTGACCGAAGAGCTGGCGGCCTTCCTGCCGGGACCCCGGATCACGGTTACCGCCGACGGTACCTATCTGTTAAAGGGAGAACCGGGTCCCGACGATCAGGCCATCCACTCCTACTTCGGCAACGTCGGCGTCTGTCTCCGCGCCCTGGCCTATATCCTGCGCAATGGGGGCGATGGCCTGACCCGGGCCAGCGAATGCGCCGTTTTGAACGCACAATACCTTTTGGCCAGGCTGAAGGATATTTTGCCGGTGGAAAATTCCGAGGGCTGCATGCACGAATTCGTGGCCAGCGGAACCATGTGGAAGGAAAAGTTCGGCGTTCGCACCCTTGACGTCGCCAAACGCATGCTCGATTACGGTATTCACGCGCCGACCATCTATTTTCCCCTTATCGTCGAGGAAGCCATGATGGTCGAGCCCACCGAGACCGAGTCCAGGGAAAGTCTCGACCTGTTTGTGGATATCATGAAGGCGATCCACCGGGAAGCCGCCGAAGATCCGTCGCTCCTGACGGGGGCGCCCCATTCCACCCCGGTCGGGAGAATGGACGAAGCCCGGGCCGCCCGCCAGCCGGATCTGAGCTGGCTGGGTCCCTGCAACTGTTGAGCGGTCCGGTGACCCGCCTGCGCGTCATCCAGGACGGTCCCGCGACCGGGGCCGTGAACATGGACCGGGATGCCTCCCTTCTGGCGGAGCACAAGCCGGGTGATGACCCCGTTCTCCGCCTTTATCGCTGGGAGCCCGCGGCGGTCACCGTCGGCTATAACCAGGATTTTTCCGATTTCGATGAAACCGCCATCCGGGCCGCCGGGTACGATCTTGTCCGGCGTCCCACAGGCGGCCGGGCCATTCTGCATGCGGACGAATTGACCTACGCGGTGATCGGTTCCTCGCCGGGGCCGGTATTCGGGGCCACGCTTCACGAAACCTACATGAAGATCAACGGGGCTCTTCTGGCCTTTCTTGCCGACCTGGGGATCACCGCGGACATCTCGACCGGGGAATCGCGGGATGAAGCCCGCGGCCTGGTGTGTTTCCGCAGCGCGGGCCGTCATGAGATCAGTGTGGACGGCCGAAAAATAATCGGGTCCGCCCAGCGCCGCACCAGTGGGAAATTTCTGCAGCACGGGTCCATTCTGGCGGGCCCACGTCATCTGGAACTGCCCACCTTTCTGGGGCAGGGCAGAGGTGGGGAAGCAAATGAACTGGCGGCGGCGACCACGGACCTGGGACAACTTCTGGGCGCCGCGCAGACCAGTGCCGATCTGGATGTTCTCGCGGCGCGCCTGGCCGGGGCTTTTTCCCGGGTTTTTGAACTGGAAATCCTGACCACTTGACCGTTCCCGCTTTTGCTCCCTACTATCAACCCCATTGGTTACCCGATCCTTAAGGGGTGAAATGATTTCCTGGTTGGCTCGCAGGATCGCTGTTTCGGTTCTGCTGGTTTTTATCCTGATCTCAGCTGTGTTTTTCATCGTGCGACTGGCTCCGGGCGATCCCCTGGACCAGATCGTCGAAGAAGAATTCGGTGCGGACAGCCGGGATCAAATGCGGCATCGGCTGGGCCTGGATGAACCCCTTTTCCGCCAATATCTCAAATGGCTGGCCGCCTCGTTGCAGGGTGATTTCGGCACCAGCCTTCGGCAGCAACGTTCGGTGGGGAGCATCATCGGCGAAGCCCTTCCCGCCACCCTCCTGCTGACAGTTACCGCTTATCTGCTTCATCTGCTGCTGGCCCTGGGCGCGGCCCTGGTATCGGTGGACCGGTCGCGGCGAACCCTGGATCAGGGGATCCAGGCGGTGGGACTCACCCTGTATTCACTGCCGGCCTTCTGGCTCGGCCTGATGCTGATCATGCTCCTGAGCCGGAAACTGGGGTGGTTCCCCTCAGGAGGAATGCACGCTCCCGATGCCCGGTTCATGAGTGGCGGCGCCTGGTTTGCGGATCTTCTGCACCATCTGGCGCTGCCGGTGATAACCCTCGCACTCGGGTCGTTTATGGGGACGGCGCGTTATCTGCGCACTTCACTGGCCGAAGTGCTGGGCCAGGATTATATCCTTTCGGCCCGGTCACGCGGGCTGTCCGAACGGCGTGTCCTTTTCAACCATGCCCTGCGCAACGCTCTCTTGCCGGTGATTACCCTGTTGGGTCTGAGCCTGCCTTTCCTGCTGGGCGGGGCGGTGGTTGTGGAAGTTGTCTTTGGCTGGCCGGGAATGGGGCGTGTCGCCATCGAGGCGATCTGGGCCCGGGACTACCCGGTGATCATGGGAACCACCCTGGTCTCCGCGCTAACCGTCGTCGCGGGTTCCCTGCTTGCCGATATCCTCTATCGAAGGGTCGACCCCCGGGTTCGTTTCTCATCGAGGGAGGGATTGTGAACCAGTCCCGCCCAACCGATCCATACGGCCAGGCCTCGCCGGGGCGCTGGTGGACCGATTCCCGGCTGCGTCCGGGCCTGGTCATTACCCTTGGCCTGGGACTGGTGGCCTTGCTTGCGCCTCTCATCGCACCTGGTGATCCCGCCGCCCTGGGGGCGGCCGCGGACCGGTTGTTGGCGCCATCTTTCCAGCATCTTCTGGGCACGGATCTGTTGGGCCGCGATGTCCTGACCAGGCTTGTTCACGGTAGCCGGGTTTCGCTGCTGGTCGGCTGGGTCAGCGTTCTGGTCGCCGTCCTGCTGGGGACGGGAGTGGGGCTGGCCGCGGGAATGGGGCCCCGCTGGTTGGACCGGCTTCTGATGAACACCACCGATGCCTTCATGGCTTTTCCCCGCATTTTCCTTGTGCTGCTGCTGGTGTCGTTGACAACGCCTTCCCTGTTGCTGGTCATGACGGTATTGGGCCTGACCGGCTGGATGAGTGTTGCCCGCCTGGTGCGGGCCGAGGCTCTCAGCCTCCGGGAACGGGATTTCGTGGCGGTGGCCCACGGACTGGGTCTGAGCGCCCGTAAGGTGGCTTTTTACCATGTCCTTCCGAACCTTTTGCCCACCGTCATCGTGGCGGCGACCCTGCGCGTGGGCGGCGCCATCCTGGCCGAATCCTTCCTCAGTTTTTTGGGCCTCGGTGCCCAGGAACCGGTGGTCAGTTGGGGTGGAATGATTCAGCAGGGTCGCGATTTCCTTCTGGAAGGATGGTGGCTGACCACATTTCCCGGTGTGGCCATCGCCCTGACTGTTCTGGGTTACAATCTGCTGGGGGAGGGCTTGCGGGCCAAGTTGGATCCGAGGAACCGCGGGGAGGGCCGGGATGGGTGATCTCCTGCGCGTGGAAAACCTGCGGGTGTCGTTTCCGGGCCCTGAGCCCGAAGGCGCCCTGGAAATCCTGTCCGGGGTAAACCTGGTGATCCAGCCGGGAGAGTCCGTCGCCCTGGTGGGGCCGTCGGGCTGCGGGAAAAGCCTGCTGGCCAGGGCGTTGCTGGGGTTGCTGCCCGACGGGGCGATCAGTTCAGGGGACGTTTTCTGGAGGGGCGAGAGGCTGGATGATCGCCATGGCAAACCCTGGTCGAAGGTCCGGGGCAGTGGCATGGCCCTGGTACTCCAGGAGCCGCAAACCGGTCTCAATCCCGTAATGACCGTGGGGGATCAGATCGCGGAAACCGTGCGTACACATTTTGGGGTCTCCAGCCGGGAAGCCCGTATGAGGGCAGTATCGTTGCTGACCGAAATGATGGTCCCGGATCCGGAAACCAGGGCCGGCTTCTACCCTCATCAGCTGAGCGGAGGCATGAGGCAGCGGGTCCTGCTGGCGGCGGCCATGGCCTGTGACCCTGCCCTGCTGATTGCCGATGAGCCCACCACGGCGCTTGATGTCACCATCCAAAAGGAAATCCTGGGTCTGATCAGCCGGGTCCGCGGCGACCGGAGCATGGCGCTGCTGTTCATTTCCCATGATGAGGACCTGGTGCCCCTGGTTGCGGCCCGGCAGGCCAGGATGTCCGGCGGTAGAATTACCATGATCAACAGCGCGGAGGGTCCGGGCAGGTCATCCGCAGAGGGAAAAGTTCCGGATACGGAAAAGGAACCGGGAATTCCCGCGGCTGCCGGGGTTGACTGTCCGGTTCTGAAGGCCAGGGACCTGGTGGCCGGCTATTCCATGCTCACCACCGGGCTGGACGACCCGTCAGGAAACGCAAAGCGTCGAATCCAGGCTCCCGTCGCAGGAGTGGATATTGATCTGTTTGCCGGACGGGCCCTGGGACTGGCTGGGGAAACAGGTTGTGGGAAAACAACCCTAGCCCGCGCATTGTCCCGCCACCTGGCGCCCGCGGCCGGCACCCTTGAGTTGGAGGATGAGGATTTCCGGGCGGTGACCGGACACAGGTTGCGGCTGCTTCGCCGGCGGGTCCAATTACTTTTCCAGGATCCGGCCGGATCTCTCAATCCACGTCAGATCATAGGGCACGCCTTGGTCGAGGCATCCGATAACAAGGATCCCGCCCGGGCCGTGGAACTCCTGGAAGAGGTGGGGTTGTCCGCGGACATGTTCCGGCGTTTCCCGCACGAACTTTCCGGGGGCCAGCGCCAGCGGGTGGCCCTGGCCCGAAGCCTGTCGGCAGACCCGAAGGTCCTTATTGCGGACGAACCGACCAGTGCCCTGGACAATCAATCGCGGGACAGGGTTCTCTCCCTGCTGAGGCGGACCATGGAGCGCCGTGGTTTGGCTTTGTTGGTCATCTCCCATGATTTCCGGGTTCTGGAAGCGATTTGTGGGCGGATCTCCGTCATGTACGGGGGGCTGATCGTGGAATCATTTCCTGTCAATAAAGGGACTTCATTTCGGCATCCCTACACCCTGGAAATGATGGCCGCCTCGCCCGCGGCCCTGAAGAGTAATCCCCGATTGTTGTCGGAAGCGGGTAACCGTGCCGCGGAACATAACCCGCCCTCCGATCATGGTTGTCCCCGGGCGGGCAGGTGCCTGTTACAGAAATCACATTGCGCCATGGAGTTGCCTCCTCTGCTGGAGGTAACTGAAGGCCATTATCTGCGTTGTCCCGAAGCGTGAAAAGGGGAGGCCTCACATTTTATTGACACGTAATAGGCCAATCTCTATATTCAAACACCAGTTGCGGCACGGGTTACCATTCCTACGGAATCAGGTCCCCAAAGTGCCTTCCAGGACCGGCGGAAACGCCCATTTCAGCAGGCACCCCACACTGCCCGGCTAGGTTCAGTGCATAATTTTAATGATCAAATTAACGGTTCCCTCCGGAACCCCGATTCAGCCGGATTAGTTCCCTTGGAAAGGAGCGTTGGTATGCTCCGGCGTCCCCGGTTCATTTGGATTCTGCCCCTGTTTGTACTCCTGCTTCTGGCAACGGTGATCATGCCTGGTGACGCTTCGGCCCAAGGGGCGCCCGCCACCATCAAGGGAACCGTCAGGGACAAGGAGTCGGGGGAGCAATTGGATTACGCCAATGTTCTTCTGGTCGGCACCACCCGGGGGACCATGTCCCTTGGCGGCGGTGTCTTCTATTTTAACGGCATGGCGCCCGGTACCTATACCGTCAAGGTTCTGTACCTCGGTTACGCTCCCATGGAGATGACCATTACCCTGCGGTCCGGGGATATCGAAAACCTGGTGTTTGATCTCGAGACCGTGATCGTCGAAACCCTCCAGGCATTTGACGTCGAGGGCGCGGAATATATGGTCGAAGTCAAGAGCGCGGTCACTGAACATACCGTCAGTTCGGAGACCTTCGAGAAATATGCCATCGATTCCGTTGACGACGCCCTGTCCAAGCAGGCCGGCGTTGTATCACGCGCGGGTGAATTGTACGTGCGTGGTGGACGGTCCGGCGAGGTCTCCATGCAGATCGACGGTGTTTCCGTCGATAACCCCATCGGCACCGGTTCATTGGAAATCTCCTCCCTCGCGGTGGACAATATGAGCATCGTGACCGGTGGTCTCGACGCCAAGTACGGTAATGCCCTTTCCGGCGTGGTGAACATCACCACCAAGGAGGGTGGCCAGAAGTTTGGCGGCGGGATGCGTTTCCTTACTGATGACTTCGGTCGTCAGGACAAGACGTTTACCAACTATGATCGTTTCGAATACGGTTTTGGCGGACCGTCTCCCCTGAAGGGCCTGACCTATTATTTCGCCGGTGACCTTATCTTTACCGACACCGAAAATACCTCGGTGGCCCACCGTCCCGAATACAAGGTCAAGTTGGGGGATACCACCCTGTTCAAGTTCCGGCGCCGTCAGTTCAACCAGGCCAAGGGCTCGATCAAGCTGGCCTATACCGTCAGTGAGAACAAGAAGGTCACGGCCGAGTACTCCTATTCCACGACCCTGTCCGAACGTTACGCGCCCAACTGGAGTGTGGAAGGTTACGCCAAGAGGATCATCTATATGCCGGAGGTCTTTTACAGACCCGCCTTCAATGACTGGATCGCCATCGGTCGCTCGATTCCCGTCTACTACGGGCCGTGGTATGACAACATGCTGCAGAACGCGCGTTCGGCCGTGGTGGTCGATGCCCGTAACTCGAGTGAAATCCGGACATCGATGCCTATTCTCGAGGTCCGCAGTGCCACCGACAACCGGATTCATACGGTGGTTGCCCATACCGAATTCGATGGTTTCAAGTACCCCTATTCCTCTTTCTCCACGGTGTCCGAGGATAGTTCGTACACGGAGTTCAACTCGGCCAACCGGCTGAATCAGACCAAGAATATCGGTCAGGTCGGCAAGATCGTCTGGCGTCACAATCTGACCGAATCCACCTTCTATACCATTAGGCTCGGCCTGGTGGCGTTCGATACCCGAAGCGATGTCCAGGGCAAGGATCCCTGGGAGTACAACCACGGTGGTATCCGCAGCCCGGGCTTGTACTTCGGACAGCGCAACCAGTACCTGCAGGGAACCGATTACTATACCGATCCCCTCAGTTCGTATTTCATTACCACAAGTGACAACTTCACTTACGCCGAGGAATACAGCCGTACCTACAGTTTCGGTTTTGAATTGCAGAGCGCCCGTTGGGAAGGGCACCTGTTCGAAACGGGTTTTGGTGTGCGGTACAACGATCTGGAACGATATGCCATCGTGGCTCCGGCGGTCATGCGCCAGAGCCGGTTCACCGGTGATTGGACCCAGGGTGGTAACCGGAATATTTTCCATACCTATAACCCGGAAGGTTTCTGGTACGCCCAGGACCGGTGGGAATACGAAGGCATGGTGGTGAACTACGGTTTGCGCTGGGACATGTTCTCGCCGGGTTCCGCCGCTGCCATTGAACTTTCCAACGAAGCGGTCGACGCGAACGTGATCAAATACAAGACCGCGTTCCAGCCGCGTCTCGGTTTTGCCTTCCCCATTACCGAACGTGACGGGTTCCACTTCCATTACGGCCGTTTTATCCAGTTCCCCAACCGGGCGTTCCTGTTCGCGAGCCAGGATCCCGTCGGCAACGCCGGTACCCTTGGCAATCCCAACCTGCAGCCTGAAACCACGGTCCAGTATTCCGCGGGTATCAAGCATCAGTTCACGGATTTCATTGCCGGGCAGTTCTCTCTGTACAGCAAGGATATCTACGACCTGATCGCCTCGACCCAGGTGACGGACGAGTCCACCGGACAGACGCTGAACCGTTACATCAACCAGGCTTACGCTTCGGCCCGTGGTATTGAAGTCACCCTGGAGAAACGGTACAGCGACAACTACCAGTTCAACTTCAGCTACACCTATTCCTTTGCCGACGGTGTTGCTTCCGATTCCGACTTCGGATCCAACCCCGACGGCCTCGAGTTCCTGCCCAACCAGGAGCTCCCTTTGAACTGGGATCAGCGCCACACCTTGAACCTGATGCTCCTGCTGGCGGAGCCGGGTGTGTGGTCCTCGTCCTTCTCCTTCTCGTACGGCAGCGGCTTCCCTTGGACGCCGTTCGACCGTTTCGCCAAGAAGCAGGATCCTTTGCTGGGTAACAGCGAGCGGCTACCGGCCACCTATTCGCTGGACATCCAGCTCGAGCGGAACATCAACTTCTACGGCAAGCGGCTCTCTTTGCAGTTGCAGGCCTTTAACCTTATTAATCAGGACATGGTCGTTGCTGAGGGTGGCGGCGGCATTTCTCCTGGTATGATCAACGGAGCGGGTTACGGCGGATTTTCGCATCTGACGGAAACCGGAAAATACGGGGCCGCCCTGCTGCAGGACGCTGATGGCGACGGCGAGGATGAATTCATTCCCATCGTCGATCCGCGGACCTTCGGGCAGCACCGGTTGTTCCGTTTCGGGATCGGCTACTATTTCTAAACAGGGGCAGACCTGCTGGGCCGCCACGGCGGCATCGGATTGGAAAGGATGGCAATGTTAGGTACCATCAAGAATCATGTTGGGGGAGTCCGGCGGACCGGCCAATGGTCCGGTGCGGCGTTCTGCCTCCTGCTGATGGTCAGCATCGCGGTTCCAGCCCATGGTTGGATGGAAACCAAAAGCGATATTCTGGAGATGGGCTACAACCCGAACGGTGTTTTTGTCCTGGACGGTTCCTTCGTCATGAATGTGGGCGAGGTCCAGATCAATATCACCAATTTCGGTTTGATCGGGTCCGCATATTCCACTTCCCGTCCCTGGTCCGATGCTCCTTCGTGCCAGTGGCCCTCGGGGTCCGGCAATGAATACCTGTGGGCTTCGGGTCTTTGGGTCGGGGGCATCGTCCTGGGGGAGCGCCTGTGTTCCACGGGCGGAAATAACGGGCTCAACGAATTCGCCCCTTTGGACGATCTTGAAGCCACGATCTACGAAGCGGGAGCCACCAAGATTCTGCGGCCATCGGGTAACCCGGAAGCCAGTGGGCGCCGGGAGCCGCAACCGGCCTTCGATGATGATGACGACGGTCTGGTCGACGAGGAAATTCTCAACGGCTACGACGACGACGGAGACGGAAAAATCGATGAGGATTTCGGACAAATCGGCAACCAGATGTTTGTCCTGACCAATTACGACAACACCCGCCTGTCCATCGAGGGTTTCCCGGATCATACGCCCATGAACCTGGAAATGGTCCAGACATCCTTCCAGTGGGAAAACGACCAGGTGGATGATTTTGTCGGATTCGATTACACCATCAATAATGTCGGCGTGACGGACATCGAGGATGTCTATATCGGGTTCTTTTCCGACAGTGATATCAGTACGCGCGGGGAAGGCGGAGGAGCCGAAGATGACATGGCCGGTTCCTGGCCTTCGAACCATGGCACCCCTGGGCTGGTGCGGGCTTCCGATGGAAGTTTCGTACCCATTCAGGTGGGCTTCATGTATGACGCCTCCGAGGTGGGGCGGCTGGAAGGTTATTTTGGAATCGTCTTCCTGGGGCATGACGTGGACCCTGCCGGGGTTTTGGCTCCCCGCAGTGTCGGTATGCGGACCTTCCAGAAATTTTCGGGCAGGGCCAGCTTCGAGCAGGGCGGCGATCCGACCAATGATGAAGAGCGCTACATTCTGCTCAGCAGCGAGATCGAGGACTGGGACAACGATACCCTTCCCGGAAAGCAGGATGATTTCCGTTTCCTGGTCTCCGCAGGACCTTTTGCCCTGCTTCCTCCCGGGGAAAGCCTGACTTTCCAGGTGGGCATGGTCGTCGGGCCCGGTCTGGGCGATAAAGAGGGGGGCACGGGTCTTCTGGCTCACTGCGCCGAAGCTTTTTTGACCTGGAACGGCATCTATGTGGACAAGGTCACCTCGGTGGAGCCCAACGATGGTTCGCCGGCTTTCAATCCTGGTATTCTTGGCCGTGAGACCATGCTCTGCAAGCAGGATTTCCCGGATACGTGGGCTACATTTATTCCCGATTACATGGATCCGACCTGCCTGGACGAAACATGGCTGATCGGTCAGCCACGGTTGCAGTCCTCGGATATTTTTGATTTCCAGATTGATGGCGAGACCAAGGAATGCGCCATGTTCAACATGGACAACTGCTTCGAGTGCAACCGTGAGAACGGCTTCGTATGCGAGCCAAAGGATTTCGAGGACCCCTCGAAATGGACCTGCAACCAGCCAGATCCTGTCAATCCGGCGGCTTGTACGGGAATCAACGGTCTTGAATCCCAGATCCACTGGTTGGTGGGAATGGCTCCTCCGCCCCCGGGCCTGAGGCTATGGGCTACCGACAGCAGGGTTCACGTATATTGGGACGACAGCCCCGAGTACACCGATGACATCCGTCTGCGGGAAGTGGATTTCGAATCCTACCGCATTTGGCGCGCGGACAACTGGGATCGTCCTTTCGGCTCTTCCCTGGTCAACGGTCCCGAGAGTGCCCTTTGGCAGATGATAGGAGAATACGACCTGGTCAACAGCTTCCTGACCCAGGTCAGGGTTGATGGCGTGACCCACGAGGACACCTTGCCGCTGGGGGCCAACACCGGTCTCGAGGTTATTTCGTATGTTCCTCCCACCTTGTCGGATTCCCGCTTCGAGGGTTTGGCCGAGGCCATGCAGGAAGTGGTGGACAACGATCCCACAAACGTGTTGAAGGCCAGGCCGGAAATCAGGAATTCCGACGGCATCGTCATTCCGCAATACCAGGGGCTGGTTCCCTGGGAGACCTACCCCGATGCCCTGGACACGTTTTTTGCAGTAACCACCCGGGTGTCTGATCCGGCCAACGGGGTCAGGGAAAAACGGGGTTCAAATTTCTACGAGTATGTGGATCGCGAAATCCACAATGGTTTCATCTATTTCTATTCGGTAACGAGTACCGACCATGAGCTCAAAAAATTCTCTGACCGTGGCGATGACGATCCCACGGATATCGTGGGACCGGGACTTATTGGTGATCCCGGGTCATCGTTCAGTTCCACGGTGCCCGGTACCCAGGCCCAAACAGCCGCGGAACGGGAAAAGTTCGGAGTCAACATCTTCGTTTATCCGAATCCCGCCACCAGGGAAGCTCTGGCTGAATACCAGCAGCTCAATCCCAACGGCGATGATCCCACCGGGGTCAGGGTTACGTTCACCAACCTGCCGCAGGCCAAGAACACGATTCAGATCTACACGGTCAGTGGCGACCTTGTTCAAGTTATTTCCCATAGCGGCCTTACTGGCTCCGGCCATGTGAGCTGGAACCTGATGAGTCGCAATGGACAGGAAATTGTCAGTGGTGTCTATCTGTACTCCGTTCAGTCCGACGACTCCCAATTCGAGGATTTCGTCGGCAAGTTCGTCGTAGTTAGGTAACCCCTGATGATAGGGGCAGATTTGTGTCAACTCCGTCTGCGGACGGATCTGGAGGTTTTCATGAAACGCATCGCGATTCTGGCCACCATGCTGCTGGTGTTGCCTTCCCTGGCTATGGGCGCGGGGTTTGCAAAAGTCGGCACCTTCGGGGGTCAGGAACTCAAAATCGGTGTGAGTGCGAGGGCCACCGCCATGGGGTCGGCCTTCACCGGAGTTGCAGATGACGCCACCTCGGTGTTCTGGAATCCCGGTGGGCTAGTCAACGTCAAGGGTAATGAGGTTTCCTTGAACCACGTGGCCTGGGCCGCCGACACCAAACTCAGTACAGCCATCGTGGCGTTCAACCCACGGTCCATTCCCGGGACGTTTGCCTTTTCGGTAAGGTCCTTCTGGATGGATCCCCAGTTGGTCCGGACGGCGTACAATCCCGAAGGAACCGGGGAGACATTCGATGCCGGTACCACGACCTTCGGTTTGACCTATGCCCGGTTCTTTACGGATAAGTTTTCCGCGGGCGTAACGCTGAACTATCTGCATATGGGTCTGGCCGAGACGGCCGTGAACACGGGCTCGATGGATTTCGGGATCATGTACCGGATCGGTATCAAGGACCTGAAACTGGGTATGACCATCCAGCATCTGGGCGGGAAATTCACGTTCGACGAGCGCGAGTCCAAGTTGCCGGTCGCCTTCAAGGTGGGGGCCAGTTTCAATGCTTTCCGCAACGAGAAGCAGCGTCTGACCATCGCCCTCGAGTTCCAGCACCCTTCCGATAACCTGGAAAGGGCCAACGTCGGGCTGGAGTACGGTCTCAATGAGATGTTCTTCGTGCGTGGCGGGTATCACATCAATTACGATACCGACGGCCTGGCCTTCGGGTTCGGCGCCGGGCTGCCCACCGGCGAGACCACGAAGATTGCCGCGGATTACAGTGCCGTGGACATGGACGCTATCGGTTATGTCCATCGCTTTACGGTATCGGTCACCTACTGACCCCAGGTGGCCGGTCGGCCTTCATGACACAAAAATCTCCGGTCTGCCCAGCCGCCCCGTGTGAACGGGGCGGTTTTTTTCATGGCTTGACTGGAAATTGCGGGGTAGATTCCTTATAATCATTGAGTTCGGGCTTGCCCGACGCCGGTCGAGGGGGATCGGTTGGTCACCACAGTAAAGGCCTGGCCATGGCATTCCAGTCAAACCGCACTGAACGGTCTGTCTGTTTGTATATCTGTATTCCCATCCTGACGTTGTTGACCCTTCTCCTTCCGGTGGCGGCCGGGGCGATGTTGCATCCCCTCGACGGAGCCGGCAATTTCCACACCTATGTCGATGTCGTCAACCGCTGGGTCTCCGAGGACCGGCTTGATGTCCTGGTCCTGATCGAAGTGTCCAACGGGGATCTGGAATACAAGGAAGAGAACGGGGGATATGTCGGGAGGATGCGGCTTGAAGTCCAACTGGAAAGCTACGACGGGAAGGTCATCAGTCAAAAGCGTCACCTCAGGACCAAGGTTCTCTCCTCGGTGGAATCGTCTACGCGTACCCTGTTTCAGGTTTTCGGTTTGGTGCTGGAAGACGTCCCCTTTCGGGCCGGCCGCTTCAATTGCCAGGTTTACGATGTCAACCGGCGGCGCCCGGGCCTGCTGAACCAGGTGTCCAAACGGAATTCCCGGAGCGAATGCTCAAGCTCCTGGGTGGCCGAAGAAGGCCCGCGGGCCGCCGAAGGCATCGCCCTGGAGGATCCGCTTTTTCTGGTTCATGCTCCCTTTGTCCAGTGGAATCCCTCCGGTTCGGTTGAAAGCGGGGGAGACGACGGTTGGCTCCACGACTATATGCATCCTTCCCGGCGTTACGGTCTGGAACAGGATCGTCTGCAGATTTTTCAGCCCGTGTGGCCGCCGGCCGGGGGCCTGGCGCTGGATGAATCCCATCAGGGTTTCAGGGTCCAGATCGTCAGCCTGGATATGGAATACGCCATCAACGATACCGTCGGCATTGACCAGCGCGGCCGGGCCGCGCTTTCGGCCGGGCGCCCGGTGGCCCTGTTCTACGAGTTGGATGTCAATCTGCTGCCCGAAGGCGCCTACCGCATGAGTCTGGCTCCATTGGGGGGGCAGGGGCGGGGAACGTTGGTCGAGTTCGACGTGGTGTGGCGTCTGGAGGCGCTCGGCAGGCATCGCAGCCAGATACTGGGTGAAGGACGTACTGTTCTGGAGGGCAAGGACCTGGCCAGGTTCCTGACGGCCAGTCCCGCCGAGCAGGAAAAACTGATGGACGATTTCTGGGACGGCCTCAATCCCGATCCTGAGAGCCCGGTGAACGAGGTCTATCTGGAATTCCAGTACCGGTTGGCGTATGTCCGAAAATTCCTCGGCGGCTTCGGCCAACTCGGCGCCAATGATGAACGGGGAGAGGTTTTCCTGCTGATGGGGCCGGCGGATGAAGTCCAGATGTACCATATGCCGATGAACAACCTTGACCAGGACGACGCCCGGATCAAGGTCTACCAAAGATTTGCTCCGGACCGGGAAGGTAGCGAGGCCAAGGGTGGCAGTGTCGACGGGACTCAGGGCAGTGACCCCTACCAGGACCTCGGGGGAATTCCCATGCCGTTCTCGCGGCGTGCAGAGGCCCAACGGCAGACCCAGGTCTATTCTCCGACGCATAATTTCGCCTTTGAATTATGGGAATACAATGACGTGGGGAACACCTTGTTCGACAACAGGTTCTCGCGGAAAGGGATGGGGCAGCGTTTCCTCTTCATCGACCGGAACGGCTCCGGGGATTACTCCCTTGAATCGTCCAATATCCTGCAGGGAGAAGAGTGACCCCCAAGTTGATAAAGGGTTTGACTTGGTACCCCCATCTGCACTAATTATATCAAGCGACTAGACTCCAATGACCGGGTGATTCAGTGGTCCAGAAATGGTCCAGCAGTGGTCCCGCAGCGATTTTGTCGCCGTAAAACAAGGGTCCACTGGCAGAGAACAGGCAGATCCCCACCTGCCTTTTGTTCCGTTTCCCGGCACCAGTCTTTCTAAGGGTCCCATTTTCTGGAAAGGGAGACTTGCACAATGGCTCGTCACGGTATGTTGAATAATGCCATTTTCCGGCTCGCCGTCCTCGGTGTTCTGACTCTTCTGTTCGTTGTTCCTGTGCTCGCGCAGGACGAGGCGGTGGAAGAAACGGGCGAAGACAGGTTCGCCAAGATTCAGGCCACCAGCGACTCCCTGGGCTTTGGGTCCACGGCCGCGGATTCCCTGAGGGAAGTTCCCGTCATCATCGAACCGCTCGGCGGTCTGACGGGAGTTATCGACCGCTCACCGCTCGGCAAGACCGGGGCGGGTGAACTGTTCGTCAAGGGCGGCGTCTTCATGTGGTGGCTGTTGACTGTGGCCCTGGTGGGCTTCATCTTCATCATCGAACGCATGTGGACCCTCAACCGGGCCCGTGTCAATACGCGCCGCCTGATTGGGACGATTATTACCACGCTGCGCAATGACGGCGTGCAGGCCGCTTCCGAGGAATGCCAGAAGGTGCGTGGCCCCATTGCCGCCATCCTGTATGCCGGTCTCCAGAAGGCCGACAGGGGGCGCGACCAGGTCGAAAAGGCCATCGCCACGGCCGGCACCATCGAGATGTCCTTTCTCGAGCGCGGGCTGATCTGGGTATCTTCCGTGACCACCATCGCCCCGCTGATGGGTTTCCTCGGTACGGTGTCCGGTATGATCAACGCCTTCGAGGCCATCGCCGCCAGCGAGCAGGTCAACGCCAAGCTGGTTGCTTCCGGTATCTCCGAGGCCCTGATCACCACCGCCACTGGTCTGATCGTCGCCATCCCGGCCACCATCGGCTACAATTACTTCGTCTCGACCATCGATCGTTTTGTCATCGAGATGGAGGAGACCAGCGCCGAGCTGATCGAAGAGCTGGAGCGGATGAAGGGCTGAGCGGAAGATTGACCTGGGATTTGCGGAGCCCGGCCCTGCGGCCGGGAAGGAAGGTGGATCGATGGCTGTCATGAAGAGAAGGAAAAAAGAGCCCATGGGCGAGTTGAGGATGGACTCGACCGCCGACGTGGCCTTTCTTCTGCTGATTTTCTTCATCGTCACGACGATCTTCGCGGCCGAGCAGGGCCTGACCCTTGTCCTGCCCGGCAAGCAGAAGGAAAAAACCGACACCGTCAAGGTGAAGGAAAGCAACATCGCCACCATCTTCGTCCAGGATGACAACAGCATCACCCTGGACCGCAAGCCCATCGTTATCAACCATATCCAACGTTCCATCGAAGACCGGATCCTGTCCAACCCCAAGCTGGTGGTTCTGCTCAAGATCCATCCCGAGGCGGATTACGGAATGATGATCGCCTGCCTCGACGAGTTGAGGCTGGCGCACGCCAACAAGGTTTCACTCAAGACGGCGAAAAAGTAGGAAGGAGGCGGGAAAATGAATTTTGGCAGATCAACGCAAAAAGGCACTTTTATTCCCACTTCTTCCATGGGGGACATCGCCTTCCTGTTGCTGATCTTTTTCATGGTGACCACGATCTTCCGCGAGGAGTCGGGGCTTCCGGTGGAACTGCCCCGGGCCGAAGCCGGCGAGGAAGTGAACCGGGAACTGGTCTCCAATATCTACATCAACAGGGCAGGGCAGATTTCCATCGACGACCGGCTGGTCCAGGTCAAGCACATCACCGATATCATCGGTACCAAGATCAGTGAAAATCCCCAGTTGATCGTGGCCTTCAAGACGGACACCTACACGGATTACGGAGTTGTCAGCGATGTCATGGAGGAATTGAAGGAGGTCAACGCCGTGCGCGTCTTCTTCAACAATGACATCGAAGGCACCCCGGGCCAGAAGTACTAGGAGCGGCATGTCCAGTCTTCCCGCAAACGGCAATGGTGAACTCCAGAACGGCATTCGGATGTCGGCCAACGACCTGTTCAAGGCGCAGTACAACAAGTATATGCGCTGGTCGGCTCTCGTTGCGATCCTGTTGGTGCTGATCGGCGCCATGCTCTCGCCGACCTATATTCCCACGCCCTACAAGCTGCGCCAGGAAGAATTCGAGGTCGTCGACGTCGAGGACCAGGAAATCATCGATATCCCGCCCCCGCCGGTGGAAGCGCCGCCCCCGCCCAAGGTGATCGAGGCCGCTCCCGACGATGAAGTGGACGACGATGTGGAAATCGCCGATACCCTGATGGATCTCGATCAGGCCATCACCAGCACCATGATGGACTTCGGACTGGGGGGCGACGAGGGCTTCGTGGCTTCGTCCACCAATCCGAAGATCACCCACTTTGCCAAACCTCATTATCCGGAGATGGCCCGGCGCGCCCAGATAGAGGGCACGGTCATCGTCAAGGTCCTGGTGGGGCCCGACGGCAGCGTCAAGGATGCCCAGATTCTTCAGGGAGTCAACCCGCTGCTGAACAACGCGGCCCTGGCTGCGGCCCGTAAATGCAAGTTCATCCCCGGCAAGCAGAGAAACATCCCGGTCAAGGCCTGGATGGCCCTGCCATTCAACTTCCGTTTGCATTGATCGATCCTGCCGGTGGGCAGCGAACTTTCCCGTCTTGGGCCGCGTCTTGATGACGCGGCCTTTTTTTGTCTGGTGCGGGGGGGGGATTTTCGGGAGTGCCGGGAATTATTTCCGTTCCGCCGGGTAATTGTTCTCTCCTGGCCGCAACAGAGAAGGTGTTTTCTGCGTAGGACCCAGGTTAATTGGTTGGAATCGGTTAATTGGTTGGAATCGGGAGCGGGTGGAATTATAGTCCCATCCGAAACCTTGACGAGTCATGGAGCCGCACGTGGTGGGCGGTCGGCGCCGCTGGTTTTTATCCGGGAGTGTCACAATGTATCGTGTCCGAGCGACAAAATTCCGCACAACGTCCTTTTTAGCCCCATTGATGATTCTCCTGGTAGCCATGACGGTTCTGGCCGGTGGGTCCCTGCCCGCCGGGGCCCAGGAACCGGTGGGACCTGAAGCCCAACTTCCCATCCTTTCGCTGAGGGACTGCCTCGAGGTGGCGCTGGGGGACAGTCCCACCCTCATGGTTTCCGACGAGCAGCGGCACATTGCCGCCAATGACGTGACCGGAGCCTGGGGGCAGTTCCTGCCCACGATCAGCCTGGGTTACGACTGGCAGAAGGCCGAGCGTACGGATTTTGATGTGGACCAGACAAGTCCCGGCCTAGTGACCATCCCCACCACGGATCCGAATGTTGACGTCATATTCCCGACCCAGATTCCCAACGGGGAAGTCGCCGATGAAACCATCATCACCAAATACAAGGGTCTCAACGGGCAGGTGCGCCTGAATGTTTTCCAGGGCTTCGCGAAGTTCAGCCGGCTCAGCAGCGCCAAAAACCAGCTCAAGGCTGCCGAGGCCACCATGGATTACACCAGGGAGTTGGTTGTCGAAGACGTGACCGCAGCCTACTTCAATCTGCTGCGCTATCAGCGGCTGTTGGTGGTGGCCATCGAGACGCGGGACCAGACGCAGCTCGAACTGGAGAGGAGTGAGACCTATTTCCGGCTGGGCAGCGCCGCCAAGAGCGATGTGCTGCAGCAACGAGTGCAGGTGGAGAACGCCAAGCTGGACGTTGTCGTGGCGGACAATACGGTCAAGAAGGCCTTCGCCGACCTTGCCTATAACATGAACCGTCCCCTCGCGGAGGGTTTTGCCATTGACGAGTCCATCCTCCAAACCGATTACAACGTGCCGGACGTTGACGCGCTCTACTCCGAAGCCCTGGCCCACCGCCTGGACCTTGTCAGCTCCGAACACAACCTCGAATCCCGTAACAAGGATGTGACCACGGCAACGAGTGCCGCCTGGCCGAGCCTGGACGTGTACCTCAACCACTCACGGTACGAAAACGATTCACCCTTCCGTTTCGGCGCCAGCAAATCCGCCAGTACGACCTACGGCTGGTCGGCCTCCTGGAACGTCTTTGACCGGTTGCTGACCTGGACGGGCCGTTCCCAGGCCAAGGCCAACGCCCGGATCGCCCAGTATCAGCTCCAGCAGGCCAAGCTCAACGTCCAGGTCGAGGTCAGACAGCTCTACAATTCCCTGGTCGAGGCCCGCGAGAGGGCCCACGTGAGCCAGGAGACGATCATCCAGTCCGAAGAGGAACTGCGGCTGGCCCGCGAAAGGTTCCGCGTGGGGGCCGGCACCACGCTGGACATCATCCTGGCCCAGGCGAACCTGACCAACTCCAAGGCCCAGGAGGTTCAGGCCATGTGCGATTTCCTGATCTTCGAAACCCAGATGTACCGGGCCGTGGGGCGGATGAACGCCTGGGCCGGGGAACAATAGTCATGATTGAATCCGCCCCTGGTCCCCTGATAGCCGTCAAGGACCTGTACAAGATCTACCAGGTCGGATCCCAGACCGTTCCGGCGGTCCAGGGGATCGACCTGGAAGTCGATCGGGGTGAGTACATGGCGATCATGGGCTCCAGCGGTTCGGGCAAATCCACCCTGATGAACATGCTGGGCTGCCTGGACACTCCCACCCGGGGCTCTTACTACCTGAACGGCACCGAGGTCAGCACCCTCAGCGACGACCAGTTGGCCGAGATACGCAACCGGGAAATCGGCTTCGTCTTTCAGACATTCAACCTGTTGCCCCGCAGTACCGCCACGCAAAACGTCGAACTGCCTTTGATCTACGCTGGAGTCAAGGCGGCGGAGCGGTCCGTCCGGGTGTCCGAGGCCATCGAATCAGTGGGTCTGGCCGACCGGCGCACCCACAAACCCAACGAACTTTCCGGCGGCCAGTGCCAGCGTGTGGCCATTGCCCGCGCCCTGGTCAACAACCCCTCCCTGTTGCTTGCGGACGAACCAACCGGAAACCTGGATTCCGTGACCAGTGATGAGATCATGCAGATTCTCGGGGGTTTGAACTCAAAGGGGCATACGGTGATCATCGTCACCCACGAGGAGGAGATCGCCGCCCGCTGCCGCCGGGTCATTCGTCTGCATGACGGCCGCATTATCAGCGACAGGATCCAGGCTCCTTTAGTCTGACTTTTTGTCTCCATCTATTCAAGTTGACCGCGATCCGGTCGAAATACCTCTACAGGAAAGACTTGCGGCTGCTCGCGCCATTCAGGCCGACAGCCATGGATACCGGTGTGACCATTCATGGTGACCGTGGAGCCTGAGATTGTATTTTTTCTACTTCTATCCCCTGGGACTGGATCGCAAGCGGACATGTCGCCCGTGGTTGTCATGGTCCCTGCTTTTGTTAATGGTCGTGGCCTTTTTGTGGGTCCGGTATTTTCCCGACAGGGGCCCGGTTTCCCCCTACGATCTGGCCTATTACCAGGGATATTCTCCTGCGGTCAACACGATAACGGCCATTTTTCTTCACGGCAGCTGGATGCATCTGTTGGGGAATCTCCTGTATCTCCATGTTTTCGGGCCCCCGTTGGAAGACCGGCTCGGCCGGGTCAAATTCCTGATCTATTTCCTGATCATGGGGGTGGGCGGCAATCTGCTCCATGGCTTGACCGCGGCACTGGACTTGCTCGGTCAGGGTGGCGCCGGCGTGATGGGAGCTTCGGGAGCCATAGCGGGGTTGCTGGCCTTTTCCCTGATCAGGTTCCATGACGCGCGGGTGGAAGTCGCCTGGTGGGTTCTGGCGCCCCTGGGGGGGCACAACAAGGCCGGGCGGTCCCACGTTCCCCTGGCGGCGGCTGTGGGCTTCTGGCTGCTGCTGCAGATCGTCCAGGCTCTCCTGGCCTCCGAGACCGGAGCCAATGTTTCCTTCGGGGCTCATTTTGGCGGTTTTGCCCTGGGTCTGTTCCTGGCTCTGGTGATGGGTGAGTTGGAAGCGGGCCGAACCGAGGCTGTCGCCGCGAAGGCCGCCCGATATTTCAGGGAAGGGCAATTTCATGCCGCCACGGGTAGTTGGACCGAGTACATGATCCGGCAACCGGAAGATCTGGCCGCCAGGATCGAACTCGCCCGGGCCCAGAAATTATGCCGTATGGAGGGGGATTCATTCGGCAATTATCGCAGGGTCTTTGTGGCGCATCTGGGGGCGGGACGCATTCCCGAGGCCCTGGAGGTTTTTGATGAAGCCAGCCGTGGGCGGGGCGGCCATTGGCTGGCGCCGGGGGATTTGGCCAAGGTGGCCTACTACAAGGAAAAGCAATTGGACTATGCCGGAGCCCTGGACGCGTATCGGCAGCTTTTCGAGGCCTACCCGGCCCACCCGGAAGGGCAGCGCGCCCTGGTTCGGGTCATCGTGCTGTATCATGGCAAGGTGGCCGACCCGGTGGAGGCCCGCCGGTGGTTGCGGCGGGCCCGGTTTGAAATGCCGCCGGGCAGTTGGAGGGATTACCTGGACCGGGAATTCAATCTGGCAGCAGAGCCGCGTGAAGCTGTTCCGGCAGGCCGGGGGACAGGTCCCCTGATATAAGAATCCTGAGGGCGGAGCCGTCGGCGCGCATCCGCCAGCCCGGGCAGTCGAACCCGTCCAGAAGATCCGATACGTGCCGCTGGACCTCGAGCCAACTGTCGGGGCGACCGCCGGCAAGGCTGATGCAGGCCAGGTCATCCTGCCAGATCATCATGCCGACAGCCGGATCGGGCGCGGGTCCCAGGGCTTCGCGCAAACCGTCCAGCGCGTTCCTTTTTGCCAGGACCTCCCAGCGAAAACCCTCCCCGCTATCGAGCCATTCCGCCACCGTGCAGGCGGGATCGAGGCAATCGAGAATCAAGTCCCGCCAGTGCCTCCCGAGTTTTTCGTCGTCGGTGGTCATGCGCAGCCTGGTGATGTTCGTGTCCACGTTCATGACCAGGGGCCGGTAGCGGTCTTCGCGTTGGCAGGGGCCGGCCGCCGGGGCTTCGTCCGCCGCTGGGGAGTCTGTAGTATGCGGTGTAGTCCCGGAGGCGCCGATGGCGGTGCCGGGTCCGTCGTGAAAGCTGGACCTGACAGTCAGGGGGACCTGGTGGACTTCCGCGTATTCAACGGCCCTGATGTGGACGACACCGCAACCGGAGGAAGCGATCTGACTCATGTCGTCCCAGCCCAGTTTCCGGTGGAGGCGCGCCTCGGGGACAATCCGGGGGTCCGCACTCATGACGCCGTCGACGTCCTTCAGGATTTCGCAGCGGACCGCGCCGAGGGCGGCGGCCAGGGCCACGGCCGTCGTGTCGCTGCCTCCGCGTCCGAGGGTGGTGATTTCCCGCTGGCGGCTGACACCCTGAAACCCGGCCACGACCACGGTGTAGCCCTCGGCGAGAGATTCCCGCACCCGGTCGCCCCTGACCTCCAGGATGCGGGCGTCGTTGTGGCTGTCGTCGGTGATGATCCCGCATTGGCTGCCGGTGTAGCTGATGGCCGGGCAGCCTTCGTGAGCCAGGGCCATGGACAGCAGGCTCATGGTGATGCGTTCCCCCACGGAGAGCAGCATATCCAGTTCCCGGCGGGGGGGGGCGGGGTTCGTCCGGGCGGCCAGGTCGGCGAGTTCATCGGTGGTTCGGCCCATGGCGCTGACGACTACGACGATCCGGTATCCCTGGTCGCGGGCCCGGCGTATATCCCGGGCGACTTCCCCGATTCGCTCCACATCGGCAAGGCTGGATCCACCGTATTTGCGCACCAGAATGGGACCGGAACAGCGGGAATTGGGGCTGGTCAAAGCGGATCCTTCCGGAAAAACATCACCATCAAGAGATTGGTCGCACCGGCCACCGGGATCCGGCGGTGTGATGCAGAATATAGCAGGGCGCACCCGGGGACAAGGCCAATTGGGTGTTTAGGCGGTGCGCATCAGCCTGGAAACGAAGAAGTCAAAGTTGGCGGAAGCTTAATCTTGTTTGTTGACAAAAAGGCGGAATAATTTGGGAAAAAAGAAGTTAGAATTACTCAAATGTGGCAGGGGTAATGCCAGGGAGTCAGAGAAGGAGCCCGGGGACAGGGACAGGGAATGGCGATGGGCCCGTTTTGGTCCCGGGGGCCTGACCAATCGGGAATTGATCTGCTGCGTTTTGGGTCCCGGTGGTCCGGTGGCCGCAACGGAGGCGGCGGGGCGGTTGTTGGACACCTTTTCCGGATTGGGTGAATTGGCCGCTGAAAGGCCGGCGGCCCTGGCCCGGGGATTTGGTCTGGGCCGGGTCCGAACCACCCGTTTGTTGGCCGCTTTTGAATTGGGATTTCGGGCCGGGGGACCTCCGCGCAGGGCGGGTTTCACCGTCCGCAGCCCGGCGGATGTGCATCCCTTGTTGAGGGAAGAATTCCGCGGTCTTGACAGGGAGCGGTTCCTGGCGCTTTATCTCGATACAAGGCATCGTGTCGCAGCGGTCGAGACCGTCTCGATCGGGTCGCTGAATGCCTCCCTGGTTCATCCCCGGGAGGTTTTCAAGCCGGCGGTCGCCATGTCCGCCGCCGCGGTCATCGTTGCGCATAACCACCCCTCGGGTGACGCCAGTCCCAGCGGTGATGATCTTGACCTGACCGCCAGGCTTGACCGTTGCGGAGATCTGCTGGGTATTGCACTATTGGATCACCTCGTGGCGGGTGACGAGGAAATCATCAGCATCAGGGAATACGGCTGGCCGGAATGCTCCCCCTAGAAAGAGCCGGCGACGCCGACCGGAAGGATTCGGAAAAATGCTCAAACGTCTCCAGGGGATGTTTACCAACGACATTGCCATCGATCTCGGAACCGCCAACACGCTCGTCTACATCAAGGGCAAGGGTATCGTTCTCAACCAGCCTTCCGTCGTTTCCCTGGACAAGGATACGGGCAAGGTCTACGCCGTGGGCGCCGAAGCCAAAGCCATGCTTGGCAAGACGCCTGACCGGATATCCGCCATCCGGCCCATGAAGGACGGCGTGATCGCCGACTTCGAAGTTACCGAATACATGCTTCGCGAGTTTATCAAGATCGCCCAGAAGAAACGCCACTTCATCGCGCCGCGGATCGTGATCTGCGTGCCGTCGGGAATCACCGAAGTGGAAAAACGGGCCGTACGGGACAGCGCCAAACACGCCGGCGCCCGTGAGGTGTTTCTGGTTGCCGAACCCATGGCCGCGGCCATCGGGGTCGGCCTGCCGGTGGATCAGCCCAGCGGGAACATGATCATCGACGTGGGCGGGGGCACCACGGAAATCGCTGTCATCGCCCTGAACGGTATCGTCTGCGACACCAGCATCCGCGTGGGGGGGGACGAACTGGACGAAGCGATCGTCAGCTACATCAAAAAGAACCACAACCTGTTGATCGGTGACCAGACTGCCGAGAACATCAAGAAGACCATCGGCTCGGCCTACAAGTTCGATGAAGAGCGTGAGATGGAAGTCAAGGGGCTGTACCAGGTCTCGGGCGTGCCCAAGACCTTGAAAATTTCCTCGATTGAAATCCGCGAAGCCATGATGGAACCCATTCAGGCGATCTGCGACGCGCTCAAACAATCCCTGGAACAGACCCCTCCAGAACTGGCCGCGGACATCAAGGACCGCGGCATCGTGCTCACCGGCGGTGGCGCCCTGCTCAAGGGCCTGCCCGAACTGTTGCGTGAGCAGACGGACCTGCCCATCAACCTCATGGATGACCCTCTTTTCTGTGTGGTGTTGGGAACAGGCAAGATCCTGGACGATTTCGAACGCTACCGGCCGGTCATTATGCGGGGCGGCCGCCCTTAACAGGCCGCCAGGAAGAGTGGGCCCGGATCCATGATGGGCAAATCCTTCAGTTTCCCCCTGCGGGGCGAGTTGTTGACCCTTGGGGTCTGCGTCGCCCTTTCGGTGACCCTTCTGGTCCTTCCCTCCGGCACCCGGATCCTCGTTGCGGACCGCCTCGGGGTGGTCCTGACTTCTCCCTACTGGCGGTTGCGGGGTTTTGGCCAGGATGTGTTGCGGACCCGGGACGACAATGCCTGGCTCAAGAAACGGGTGGCTGAAATGGAACTTCTGGCCACGACCGGAGAACGTATGCAACGGGATGCCGGCCGGCTGGCCGGCCCGGCCCTGGACCCCGGGTACGAGGGCGACCTGGTTCCGTGCCGCGTCGTTGTCCGGCAGCGGGCCCGGTTCGCCACCATGATCAAGGTCCACAGCCTGATTCCCGTCGACTGGCGCCCCTGGCAGCCGGTGATTTCCAGTGCGGGGTACCTGGGTCGCTTGCGTTCGGTGATCAACGAAAGGGAAGCCTGGGTGGAGTTGATCACCGCGCCGGATTTCGCCCTGGGGGTGGAGATCGAACGAACCGGGCTTTTGGGTGTGCTGCGTCCCCGCGGAGATCGGTTCGTGTTGGATATGGTCGGCCGCGATGAAGATGTGCAGGCCGGGGACAGGGTCATCACCTCGGGCATTGCCGAAATCAGGGAAGGGGATGCCGATCCGGGCGGCGTGGCCCTGACCCCGAGGGGCTTCCCCGTTGGAACCATCGTGGAAACCTCTTCACCATCGGACAAACTGTTCAAGCAGATCGTGGTGGACCCGGCCGCTTCCTTCAATTTCAACGAAACCGTTTTTGTGGTTACGCCCCTGGCGACTGGTCCTGTGTCCGGCGCGGGAGGACTGCGGTGAGAATTTATCTGCGCCTGATCACCTTGTGCGCCTCTGTGGCCCTGGTGGGGGGAACCATGGTGGGACCCTTCATCTCGATCGCCGGCGTAGCCCCTGACTTTCCCATCATCGCCCTGGTTATTTTCTCCCTGGCGGTTGGTTCGATTCCGGGCACCATCGCCGGCTTTATGCTGGGGCTTGTCCAGGATCTGTCCACGCCGACACTTCTGGGGGTGCAGGCTCTCTGCAAAACCGGCCTGGGATTCGGACTCGGACGATTGCGGGGCCGGCTCATCCATGGCATGCCCCTGGTGGAAGCCACCGTCATCGCCCTTGCCGTGGTGGCCCACGATCTGGTTTTCCTGGTGATCCAAAGCAGCCTGTCCTACGAAACCCATTTCCTGTCCCTGTTCACCCGGACCCTGCCGGCAGCCGTGTATTCCGGGTTGGTCGGAATCCCTCTCCTGCGGGTAGCCGACTACCTGGGCATCCTGCGCCAGGAGGACTGACGTGGCGGAACGGGAACACCTCATTCGCCGGGGAATTTTCCGGACCGTGGTCATCATCCTGTTCATGATCCTCGTGGGGAATATTTTCGTGATGATGGTTCCCAGGCATTCCTACTACAAGGACCAGGCTCTGGAAAACCGTCAAGTCAGGTTCCGGGTGCGCGCGCCCCGCGGGCTGATCATGGACCGGGACGGGGTCATCCTGGCGGACAATACCTATATCGCGGATATCACCGTACCCAAAAATTCCCTGGGATCGGACGGACCCGACTCCACCCTGACCCGGCTCATCAACTGGTTCGACCTGCCCCCGGAGGCCACCCTGGCCCGGCTTCGGGAGCAGAAGGAAACCGGACACCGGGGTGCCCTGGTCCTGATCTCCAATGCATCCATGCCCCAGATAGCGGCCATTGAGGAAAGGGGACGGCAGTTGCCGGGAGTAAGGGTGGAAGCACGTCCCCGCCGGCGATACCTCTTTGGTGAATTGTTTGCCCATGTCATCGGTTACGTGGGTGAGGTCGTAAGGGCCGATCTCGATACCACGGGAGACAGCACCGGTTACAGGATCGGCGACATGATCGGCAAACAGGGCATCGAATCCTCTCTGGAAAACCTTCTCCGCGGTGGCAGCGGGATCAAACTCGAAGAAGTCAACGCGTCCGGGCGCGTGGTGGGGCGGCGTCCGGTCTGGTTACAGGATGTGACACCCGGCAAGGATGTGACCCTGTCCGTTTCCCTGGCGCTGCAGCATCGCATGGCCGAGGCCATCGGTGAGCGCACCGCTTGCGGCGTGGCCGTGGATACACGGTCGGGAGAGGTGCTGGCCGCCTACAGCCATCCCGCATTCGACCCCAATCTCATGACCGTCCCGATTTCCGCCGAGCAGTGGAACACTCTTTCCGGGAACCCCGAAAAACCATTTTTCAACCGCATCGTGCAAGCCACCTATCCGCCCGCGTCGCTTTACAAACCGGTGACCTCCCTGGCGGGCCTGGCCAACGGGGTCATCAGCACCTCGTCCATCCTCGAACCCTGTCTGGGGGGGTGGCAATTCGGTAATCGATATTTCCGCTGCTGGAAACGGGCCGGGCACGGCCTGGTGGACCACACCCAGGCCATCGTGCAGTCCTGCGACACTTTCTACTATCAATTGGGTCTGCGGCTGGAGCTCGATCAACTGGCCGCCGCGGCGCGTTCCCTGGGGCTGGGTCGTGTCTGTACCAAAGTTTTCGCCGACGAAGCCTCGGGCAACATTCCCGACACCGCCTGGTACGACAAAAGGTTCGGGAAAGGCAAGTGGACCCGCGGCGTTCTGCTGAATAACGCCATCGGGCAGGGGGAAATTCTGGTGACCCCCATCCAGATGGCCGTTCTGACGGCGCGGCTGGCCACTTCGGGCAGGACTCCGGATCCCGTGTTCGTGATCAATCCACGCAGCCCGGCCAAATTGCCGGATGCCCTGCCTTTTCGTGAAAGCGACCTGGCCTGGGTGCGCCGCACCATGGAACTGGTGGTCTCCGAGGGAACCGGCAAGGCTGCGAAACTCGATTCCATCGACGTAGCCGGAAAAACAGGCACCGCCCAGAATCCCCATGGGGACGATCACGCCTGGTTCATGTGTTTCGCCCCGGTCAAGAACCCCGAAGTGGCCATGGTGGTCATTGTCGAAAACGCAGGTCATGGCAGCAGCGAGGCCGCACCGGTGGCCAGAAAATGGCTGGAGGCCTATTTCGCGGTGGGCGATTCCCTGCCGAGTCTGCCGGCTCCGGTCCTGGTCAATGGCAGGGGGCACTGATGACATATCTTTCGTTTCTCTTTCCCCCGGGTGACCGCTGGATTTTCTTTGCCTGGTTTTTCCTGTGCCTGATCAGCCTGGCCGTCCTGTGGTCCGTGACCGAACCGATTCACGGACCCTACAACCAATTGGATCCCGGGGTGGCCAAAGGGGTCTTTTATCGCCAGATCTTCTGGATGGTGATTGGTTTTGTGGCCTTGCTCATTGTTTCAAGGGTGCCCCTGCGATACCTGGACAACATCGCCATTCCCCTTTTTCTGTTTACGGTGTTCCTGCTGGTTCTCATTCTGGTGGTGGGACCGCGCATCGGCGGGGCCCGCCGTTGGCTGGTAATAGGGCCGATCCATTTCCAACCGTCGGAACTGGCCAAGGTCACCTTCATCCTGGTGACGGCCAATATCCTGGGCCGGGCTGTGGACGAGGGTCGGGGGCTGGTGGCCGCCCTGGTCTCGTTTCTGGTGATGGCACTGCCCATGTTCCTGGTTCTGCGGGAACCGGACCTTGGGACCAGCCTGGTCTTTTTGGCCATATGGGTGGGAATGGTTTTCTGGTACGGGTTTCCGGGGATCCTCCTGCTCGGCGCCGGCAGCGCGGTGCTCAGCGCGGTGATCATGTTCTATTCCGAATCCGTGGCCCGGGAAGCCTGGCCCTGGGGACTGTATGTCCTTTTGATCCTGGCGGTGCTATATTTCGTGCGCCTGAGCATTCTCTCGAAGGTGGTTTTACTGGCGATCAATATTGGATTCGGCATCGGCATCCCTTTTTTCTGGGATAAGCTCCAGGGCTACCAGCAGGAGAGGATCCTGACTTTTTTCGATCCCAGCCGGGATGCTTTCGGCAGCGGTTACCAGGCGATCCAGTCCAAGGTGGCGATCGGGTCCGGTGGTCTGTTCGGGACCCACTATCTCCAGGGGACGCAGAAGGGTCTGGCCTTTTTGCCCGAGCGGCACACGGACTTTATTTTTTCGGTGGTGGGTGAGGAACTCGGTTTTTTCGGCGCCGCGGTCCTGTTGGGATTGTTTTTGATCATCATCCTGCGCGGAATCGACTACGGCGCGGCGGCGCGGCGTCCCTTCGGGCGCTTTGTGGCGGTTGGCGTGGTCACCTATTTTACTTTTCATGTAGTGGTCAACGTGGCCATCACGACGGGCCTGTTGCCGGTGACGGGTCTGCCCTTGCCCCTGATCAGTTACGGCGGGTCCAATCTGCTCGTCAGTTCCGTGCTGCTGGGGCTGTTGCTCAACGTGAGTTCCCGCACTTTTGAAAATTGATCCCGGCGGGCTTTTCCGAGGGTTTCATCATCAGGAGAGATCGGCATGTACCCTGAAATATTCGGTGTGGTCAAATCCTACGGCATGATGCTGGCCATCAGTTTCGGCCTGGGGATGTGGTTGAGTGTCCGCCGGGGCAGGAAATACAACCTGTCTCCAGAGACCATAATGGACCTTGTGTTCGGGGTTCTTGTGTCCAGCATCGTCGGCGTCCGCCTGATGTTTGTCCTGACCCACCTGGGGGATTTCCATCCCTGGTATCGGGCCTTCTTCATATGGGACGGGGGACTGACCCTTTATGGCGGCATAGCCCTGTCCACCTTTACGGTGTGGTATATGACGCGCCGGCGCGGCATTCCCTTCCTGGTCGTCGCGGATATATTTTCACCCGGGGTCATCCTGGGTATTGGAATCACACGTATCGGATGTTTCCTGGCCGGATGCTGTTTCGGCAACCCCACCGATTGCAGTTGCGGCATCACTTTCCCGGTGGATGCGCCGGCCTCCCTTCAGTTCGGCCATGTATCGGTCCTGCCCTCCCAGATTTTCGCTTCCGCGGGTGGGTTCACGATTTTTGCCCTGCTGCTTGTAATGGAAAGGTTTTCCAATTACCGGGGCGCCACCTTCGGCAGGTTCCTGCTCCTCTACGGGATATCGCGGTTTCTGGTCGATTTTTCCCGTTACTACGAACCGGAACAGATCATGCAGTTCGGTTGGAGCAACAACCAGTGGGTCAGTATCGGGATGATGGCGGTCGGACTGACGGCCATGATCGTTTTTTACCACCAAGATCAAAAGAGAGAGCAGGCCGGTGTCTGATATCCTGGAACTCGGAGCCGATGGCTGGTTGCGGAATGGAGAACCCTGGCAGCCTATGCGGCCTTTTTACGGCGTGATGGGAAACCCCGTCAGCCACTCCCTTTCCCCGGTCATGCAAAATGCGGCGCTCATCGAGCGGGAAATCGACGCCGAATACCTGGCCATCCGCATGGAGCCGGGAATGCTGCGCCACCTGAAACAGGGGGAGGCTTCCCGGTACCTGGCCGGGTTCAACGTCACCGCCCCGTTGAAGGAAGCCGTGGCCGCGCTGTGCGACGGCCGCACCGACCAGGCCCGGGATACCGGAGCGGTCAATACGGTGCGTCTCGAAGATGGAAAGTGGTTGGGCCACAATACTGACAGCGGCGGAATCCTGACGGTGCTGTCCCAGGCCTGGCCGGGGGAAACGCCTCCCGCCAGGGCCGTGGTTCTGGGCGCGGGGGGCAGCGCACGGGCCGCGGTGGACGCCCTGGTCCGCTGGGAGGTGCCCCAGGTGGAAATCCGGAACCGGTCCCAGGGAGGTCGGGACAGGATTCGGCAGTGGCTGTCCGGCCGCGGGCTGGGCGAAACGGTCAAGGTCGGCCCCCTGGCCGCGGGAGTGGAGCCCGTACCCGAGGTGGCCACCATCTGGATCTGCTGTCTTGCCGCCGAGGTGGAGACGGTGCCCTATCTGCCGGTGGCTTCGGGAAAAGACCGATCCCTGCTGTTGGATCTGCGTTATGGAAACCAACTCCCGGCCGCGGAACCTCCCCTCGGGTTCATCCATCTGGATGGATTGCCCGTCCTGTTGATGCAGGGGGGGCTTTCCTTTGCCTGGTGGTTCGGTCCTCCTGTTCCCTGGACCGCGATGCGCGAAGCTTTGGACTGACAGTTCGATCTTTCGGCGACCTTCTTCGACCTTCTCCCGGTTGGATGCGATATCATGGGCCCTCTTGCCTGGTTGACGACCACCCTGATGGACGTGGTCTATCCCGAACAATGTTTTTTGTGCGGCGCCGTACGCGCCGAAACACTCTGGGTCCCCCGCGGGGAGAAGGTGGCCGGCCTGCGTTTCTGGGACGGGACGCACCTTTGCCGTTCATGTTCCGCCGGGCTTGACGCGAATCCGGTCGCGGGGAAGGCGGGGTCCGGTCACGCCGGTTGCTGCAACGTCGCCGCCGCTTCCCACACCCATCCCGACCTGGTGAAACTCGTCGGCGGCCTCAAATACCGTGGCATCCGGGGACTCGCCTGGCCCTTGGGCCGCAGGTTGCGGGCGCCCCTGGAACTGGCCCTCGATTCATTCGGGTCTGTTGATGCCCTGGTTCCCGTTCCGCTGAATGCCCGCCGCCGCAGGGTCAGGGGGTTCAACCAGGCGGAAATACTGGCGAGACTTCTGGGGGCGGAGTCGGACCTTCCGGTGCTGAACCAGGTGCTGGTCCGCCACCGCAATACCGCCCAGCAGGCCAAGATCGGTTCTCCCGAAAGTCGGCGCCATAATCTCGCGGGCAGCTACCGGGCCCTGCCACCGGCGCTGGGAAAGGGGGGGGCAGGCGTGGAATACCGGCGAATCGGATTGGTGGACGATCTGGTAACCAGCGGATGGACCGCCGTTACCGCCGCGGCCATCCTGAGGGAGGCGGGATGGAAGGTTTCCTGGGTGCTGGCCCTGGGCATGGCCGCGAAGACCAAAAACTCCACCCGCCGTGTTGACACCTGGGAGGACGGTTTCTAGTATAACCTCTGCTCAGTGGAGGGCTTTCAATCCGGCCGGGCCGGATCCAACCAGGTGGAGTGACATGTCGACCAAAATGGATTTGACCGATTTCGATCCCGCGGGACTCAAGGTACTGATGCGCGTCGACTTCAACGTTCCGTTGGACAGCGACCGCAATATCACCGACGACACGAGGATCAGGGCGGCCCTGCCTTCGGTGCGGAAGATCATAGACGGTGGGGGCAGCGTAATCCTCATGAGTCACCTTGGCCGGCCCAAGGGGATCATCGATCCGGCCCTGTCCCTGCGCCCGGTGGCCGATCGACTGGCTGAACTTGTGGACGCTCCGGTCAGGTTCGCCCTGGACACTGTCGGTCCCGATGCCATAAACCAGTCGGCCACGTTGGCGCCGGGTGAAATCCTGCTGCTGGAAAACCTGCGTTTCAATCCGGGTGAGACGGGGAACGATCCAGGTTTTTCCGAGGGTCTGGCAACCCTCGGCGACACCTATGTCAACGACGCCTTCGGCACCGCTCACCGCGCCCACTCATCCACCGTGGGGGTCACAAAACATTTCGAAGCCTGCCGGGCGGGTTTTTTGATGGAGAAGGAATTAAAATTTCTGGGTTCCCTGATGGCCGATTCATCGAGTCCGTTTGTCGCTGTCCTGGGTGGCGCCAAGGTGGCCGGCAAGGTGGACGTCATTCTCAACCTGTTGGGCAAGGTTGATACGCTTCTTCTCGGCGGGGGCATGATCTTCACTTTTCTCAAGGTGCACGGATTGAACATCGGCAGCAGTCTGCTCGATGAAGACAGTCTCGATGTTGCCCGGGAAATCCTGGAAAAATCCCGCACGAGTTCCACCCGACTCGTCCTGCCCGAGGATTGCGTGGTGGCCAACGCCTTCGCCGAACAGGCCGACAGGAAGACCTGCCTGGTGACCGACATTCCCACGGACTGGATGGGACTGGATATCGGGCCCAAAACAGTGTCCATGTACCGGGAGATCCTTGCCGGCGCCATGTCGGTTTTCTGGAACGGGCCGATGGGTGTCTTCGAATTGCCCTCGTTCGCCCACGGAACCCGGGGGGTGGCCGAGGCCATTGCCGACGTTACCGATGCCGGCGCCGTCAGCGTGGTGGGCGGGGGCGACAGTGTGGCGGCAATCAACCAGATGGGGCTGGCCGGGCGCATCAGCCATGTCTCGACCGGCGGCGGCGCTTCCCTGGAGTTCATGGCAGGTCGTGAATTGCCCGGGATCAACGCCCTGACCGATGCCTGAGAATCGGAAATGACCCCATATGCCGCTGATTCGCCATCTGGGGCATCTCCGCGGGTTCATTTCCCCTGTCGAACCACGCGGTTTGACAACCTGAAAGGCGGGTGTTAATTTACCCGTCCCTTGCCGGTTGGGCCCGCGCCGAACCGGTGGCACCATTACGATCCGCGACAGCCCCGGGAGCACATGGGAATGCTGTATACATTGTTGATTATCATCCACATCCTGATTTGTATCGTTTTGGCGTTGGTCGTCCTGATGCAATCAAGCAAGGGCGGCGGCCTGGCCGGAGCTTTCGGCGGCGCCGGTGGAGCACCCCAGCAGCTTCTGGGATCCCGTGGCATGACGTCCCTTCTCCATAAGATGACGATCTATCTGGCGGTGGCGTTTTTCACAACCAGTTTTCTTCTTTTCATGATCGACACCAGCGGCG
>JAUVII010000179.1 GCA_030592845.1 Candidatus Krumholzibacteriia bacterium
ATCCTTTCAGGGTTCTATATATCCCGGGCGCCCAACTTGAGCAACGCCCGGCGAAGTTTGGCGTGCGCGTCGAATTTCAAGGTGAAATCGGACTCCCTGCGCCCGCCTTTAGCCTTGATGACAGCGGCCAAGGCACGTTTTTCCGATTTGCTCCACCCGGACACACCCGGCACGATCATCACCAACGGAGCCCACCGGTCCCAGGCCCGCTTTTCGTCGGCGCTGAACCTGGCCGGCCAGCGGACCCCCAACATCGCCGCCGCCGCCTTCCCGCAAACGGCCGCGGCGCGATCCCTGCGGGAACCAAACCGTTCCGCAAGGTAGGCGGTGATGTGGGTGCCGATGACGGCGAAAGGCAATTCACCGATGACGTCCCGCCGCGGTTTCCCGAGATCGTAGTACACATTTTCGGAGGCCAACTTTTTCAGGACGGAACGGCTGGACCGGTGTTCCGGGGCTTTACGCATTTGCCTGAGTTCATCGTTCATCAATTCAAGGAGTTCCTCGTCGCGGGGTCGGAATCCCAGCTTCTGGTAGAACCACCAGGCGCCCGAAGCCAACCCCTCATCGTTGCCTTCGCCACCCAGTTGATAGGGAAACAGGGTGAACGTCCGTGCCTTGAACATGTGGCGCAGCGTGGTCAGAAGGCGGGAGAAGATGAAGCCGGCCTCCACTCCGCGAAAGGTGTCGTAAACGTTGAAAGCCACTTCGACCGATTGAAATAACGCGCTGATCACTCCGTAACCCAGCGGCACACCGTTTTTCAGAAGGAGGTAGCCGTAGACGGTTTCGAACATCAGGCGGCGTTCGGGAATCATCCCGATGAACACGATGGTCAAGCCGTCACCGCAGTCGGCAAAACGGACATCCCGCACATCACCGAAGGCGAAGGCATCAAGGTCGCGGCTGCGGGTGACCAGGGCCTCCCGGCTCAGGTCCAGGACCTCGGCGGCCTGTCGGGGTCGGGCGAAACGGATTTCAGGGCAGGCGCGTTTGAGTTCGGTCGCAAGATCCGGTCGGCCACGGCGAAGATCAAGGGTCTGGAAGTGAGGCGGCCCGACCCGCGTCCAGGCCCCGGTTCGCGAAGGCCCCCCGGGCCCGGGATCGACAATCATCGGCACGGCCAGATCTTCGAAAAACCGCTCCCGCAAAAAGGGATCCATTTTCAGCCGGGCCATGCGGCCCACCAGGAACGCCGCGTCGGTTTCCGCGGGGCCTTTCATCCTGTCCAGCCACTCGCGGGCGGAAAACGGCTGCTCGTCCAAGGCCGGCGACTCGCTGAAAAGTCCCAGGTGCGGCAGGATTTTTTCGATGGCGTCCGCGGATTCGCAGCTGGGCCAGTCGATACGAAGGCGGTCGGGCCAACGGTCGGTCAGCCAGACGGCCATCTGGTGGTAGAATTCGTAGTGGATCGCCGTGCCGGCAACACCGGAGTCTGCCAGCCGGGCCCGGTGCTTCCTCAGGTCCTTTCGCTTCCCGAAATCCTCGAGCGTATTCCCGACCAGGGCCAACAAACCGGAATCGTCGGGATAAGCACGGATAAAACACAACACTTCGTGCAGACGCAGGACCTGCGCGGCCGTATCCAGGCGCGAGGCACCCAGACCGGTCACCAGTTCCCTTTTCCGGAGTGAAGCCTCCGCATCGAAGCGTAGGCGCAGACCCTCAATTTCTCTCAGAATAGCAGCCGGATTTCTGGTCACGTGACCCTCCAGTCAACGGGGTGTATCAAGACAGTCTCAACCACGGTGGGCCCGGACAAACAACCACGGACCCGAAACCGGCGGCTCGTCGGCGGATTCCCAGCCCATGGCTCCGAATTCCAGGAAATCCGCGGGCGCGCCGGCCCCGGACTCCAGGGCGAAACGGGTCATCGCTCCCCGGGCCATCTTGGAATGGACCGGGGCGGTGCGCAGGGCTCCAGCGGACATTCTTTCCTTGAACACCGGGCTGATCAAAGGTCCCTTGAGGTTTTTGACATCCAGCGCCTTGACGTATTCCTGGGAAGCGAGATTGATCACCGGTTCGCCTTCTTCAAGGGCGGCGTTCAGAGCGGAGGTCAACTTTTCACGCCAGAATTCCGTCAGGTTTTTCGCGCCTTTGGGTTTTACCTTGCTGCCCATTTCCAGGCGGTAGGCCTCCACCTCATCCAGGGGCCGCAGCATTCCGTACAATCCCGACAGGATGCGCACGCTCCTCTGGGCCCGCTTCCACTGGACGGCGGTCAGGGTCGGGGCGTCCAGATATTTGTAGACCAGCCCGGTAAAGGCCAGCAGGGCCGGCCGGCGCTCGCGCCCTTTTTGGCCCCACAGCGCCAGGTCGGCCCTGGTCTGATCGGCCAACTTGCCCTTGACCCCCATCAGACTGTCAAGCCTGGCCAGACTGACCTTGGCCAGGGGCCGGGCCAGTTCGCCCGCCACCTCCAGAAAAAGCGGCGCCGTGGTTTTCAGTCGGCCGGGTACTTTCACCTTCAGGTCCATGGTCTTGGTGCTGTTCAAAAGGATGAGCATATCTTCTCCGGTTGCCAGCCCAAAATAAAAATCAACCCCGCCGTGCAGCGGGGCTGATCATAAGCGAACCGGAAGCTAAATTCTAGAATTGGAACTGACGGAAAATGACCAGGGCCGCCCGGTGGAAGGCCTCGGGCATCACCCCGAGCCAGATCACCAGCAGGGCCAGCACGCCGGAGGTGACCACGGACACCAGTTCCGTTCCCCGGTAGCTCGATTCCTCGGGCTCCTTCATGTACATCACCACGAGTACGCGCAGGTAGTAGTAGACCGAAATCAGGGAGTTTATGACCCCGATGACGGCCAGCGGAATCAGCCCGGCGCGAATAACCGCGCTGAACAGGTAGAACTTGGCCATGAAACCGACAAAGGGCGGAATCCCCGCCAACGACAGCAACGCGATACCCAGGGTCGCGGCCGCCAGGGGCTGGCGGCGGCTCAATCCGGCATAACCGTTGATATCGTCGGCGTCGGTGCCGGGCTTGTGGCTCATGACGTTGATGATGCCGAAGGCCGCGAGATTCATCAGGGCGTAACCCACCAGATAGAACAGGATGGCCGACCCGGCGGACTCACCGACTTCCTGGCTCATCATCATCATACCCGAACCGCCCGCCGGCGGAGAGATCATGGTCACCACGCCCAGCAGCAGGTAACCCGCGTGGGCGATGCTGGACCAGGCCAGCATACGCTTGATATTGCTCTGGGCCAGGGCCACCAGGTTGCCCATGGTCATGGTCACGATAGCCAGCACCGAAAGGACCGGGTACCAGGCGAAGGACAGTTGCGGCTGCATCAGGATGGCGAAGCGCACCAGGATGGCGATGCCCGCGGCCTTGACGGCGGTAGCCATGAATCCGGTGACATATGCGGGCGCGCCGTCGTAGACATCGGGAGTCCACATATGGAACGGAACCATGGCGACCTTGAACCCGAAGCCCACCAGCATCAGGGCCGAACCGAGTCCCACGATCAGCACATCCGGATCCTGCGTCTTGAGGGCGGCGGTGATGTCGTTGAAACCCGTTCCGCCGGCGAATCCGTAGATCAACGCCATGCCCATCAGCAGAAAGGCCGAGGAGAACCCGCCCAGGATCAGGTATTTGAAACCGGCTTCACTGCTGCGGATATTTCCCCGGACCCCGCCGACCAGGATGTAGGTGGCCAGACTCATGGTTTCAAGTCCAAGGAAGATCGTCAGCAGGTCGTTGGAGGCGACCAGGACCATCATGCCCAGGATGCTGAACAGCAACAGGGGATAGAACTCGGGGCGGTACTTGCCGTCGCGATCGAACAGACCGGTGGCGAAAATCGTTGTCATCACCCCGATACCCGCAAACATGTAATTGAAGAACCTGGTGAAGTCCCCGATGATCATCATGCCGCCCAGCACCTCGCCGTCGGTCCGCTTGCCGACGATCTGCACGATGACCACGCCGATCAGGATCAACATGGTCAGATATGACAGGTGGTCCTTCTTCAGGGTGCGGACAAAGGAATCCACCACCATGACCAGCAGGCCGCCGCCCCCCACGATCAGGTAGGGCAGCAGGTCCGCCCACTGTTCGCCGATATTCGGTGCGATAAATTCATTCATCACTGATTCTCCGTGTCCCGGACGACAAAGACCGGGGTATCCGTTTCAGATTCTTGTTCAGCCTCGCGGGCATGATGGGTTGATTCCCCATCCTGGTCGAGCGGTCCGCCGTTGAGGGGCGCCAGCACGACGGCCACACTGGTTTCGACCCGGTCGAGAATCAGGCCGGGCCTGACGCCAAGCCAGAACATGAAGATCACGATGGGCAGCAGGACAACGATTTCCCGCAGGCTCAGATCGGGCAGTCCCTTGTTCTTTTCGTTGGACAGCTTGCCGAAGAAGACCCGCTGGTACATCCACAGCATGTAGATGGCCCCCAGGACCACGCCGGTGGCCGCCAGGATCACCATCAGCCGCGCGTGGGGAAGGGTCTCGCTGCCGAAGGTCCCGAACAGGATCAGGAACTCGCCGATGAATCCCGCCATGCCGGGCAATCCGACGCTGGCCAGGGTCGTGATCATGAAGAAGGTGGCATAAACGGGCATCTCGTGGGCCAGGCCGCCGAAATCCGAGATCTGGCGGGTGTGCCTCCGTTCATAGATGACACCGACCAGAAGGAACAGGGCGCCGGTGGACAGGCCGTGCGCCAGCATGGTGAAGATGCCGCCGGCAACTCCCAGGGGCGTCAGGCTGAACAGACCCAGAACCACAAAACCCAGATGGCTGACCGAGGAATAGGCCACCAGTTTCTTGACGTCCGGCTGCACCATGGCGACCAGGGCGCCGTAGATGATCCCGATCACCGCCAGGATACTGATCGCCGGAGCAAAGAATTCCACTCCCTCGGGAAACAGGGGCATGGCGAAGCGCAGCATGCCGTAGGTTCCCATTTTCAGAAGCACGCCGGCCAGGACCACTGAGCCGGCCGTGGGCGCCTCAACGTGCGCGTCGGGCAACCAGGTGTGCAGGGGGAAAACCGGAACCTTGATGGCGAAGGCCAGGAAAAAGGCCGCGAACAGCCAGAGCTGGGCCTCATGGCCCAGGCTGACGTTCAGGAAGTCGGCCAGGTTCATACTGCCGGCCTGGAAATAAAGGTACAGGATACCGACGAGCATGAAGACCGAGCCGACCATGGTGAAGATGAAAAACTTCACCGCGGCGTAGATCCGCCGCTGGCCGCCCCAGATCCCGATGATGAAGTACATCGGAATCAACATGGCTTCCCAGAACACGTAGAACAGGAGCATGTCGCGGGCGAAGAAGGTGCCCAGCATGGCCGCCTGCAGAAACAGGAAGAAGCCCATGAACTCCGGCACCCGGTCCTTGATGGCCTTCCAGGTGGACAGGATGGTCAGGGGACCCAGGAAAGTGGTCAGCATCACCAGGACCAGGCTGATCCCGTCCATGCCGAGGTGGTAGCTTATCTGCCCATTGAAGAGCCAGGCGACTTTTTCGACGAACTGGTCGTTCCCGTTGCCACTGTCGAAGTGGAACCACAGGTGCAGGGCCAGAACAAAGTCCGCCAGGGCCACGGCCAGGGCAAAAATGCGGGCGTGGGAATCCCGTCTGATGACCGTCCACAACAGCAACGAGCCGAGCAGCGGTAAAAACGTGACCCACGTCAGTATGTGATCAGTTATCAGCGACAAACCGGCGTCCTCCTAGCCCGAGAAACTGAGGTAAAGGACAAATACAGTGACCCCGACGGTGAACGACCAGGCGTAGAAACGCACCATTCCATTCTGGAACAGCCGCAGTATCGAGCCGGTGATCGCCACCACGAGGGCGGAACCATTGACCAGAAGACCGTCGATCAGACCCGCATCCACGATCTTCCATAAGACATTTTTCGACAGGCGGTAACCCGGACGAATGAAAGTGCCTTCATAAGCCTCATCGACGTAGTATTTGTTAAGCAGGACCTTGTGGGGGAACCCACCGGCCATGTTCTTGAAGGTGGTCGCCAGCGATACCTTCTTCATGTACACGAAGTAGCCCAGGCCCAGGCCGAGCAGACCCCAGGTCAGGGAGGCCCCGGCCAGAATCCACTCCATCATCGTATCGTGCATGGCCTCGCCGGCCGCGTGGCCGGAGGTGGCGATGTGGCCGGCGGTTTCCATGGCGTGGGTGATGGCACCATGCGCCGCCCCGGCTCCGGGATCCGAGGCAAAGACGGGCGCGAGCCACTGCTCGAACCAGGCGCCTCCGCCCATGAAGTGGGGCCAGCCGATCCAGCCGCCCACGAGGGACAGCACCGCCAGGACGACCAGGGGCATCGTCATGGTTGCCGGGGATTCGTGGATGTGACTTTTGACTTCAGCGCTGGCGCGGTTCTCGCCGTAGAATGTCAGCACGACCAGCCGCATCATGTAGAACGCGGTCAGGCCCGCCGCCAGGAATCCCAGGGCCCAGGGCAGCACGCCCCCCAGGTCGCTGCTGAAAGTCTTCCAGAGGATCTCGTCCTTGCTGAAAAATCCGGCAAAGGGAAAGATGCCCGCCAGAGCCAGGGTCCCGACCAGGAAGGTCCAGTAGGTGACCGGCAGTTTTTTCTTCAGCCCGCCCATGACCCGCATGTCCTGCTCGTTGCTCATGGCGTGAATCACCGAACCGGAACCGAGGAACAGCAGGGCCTTGAAGAAGGCGTGGGTCATGACGTGGAAAATGGCGATGCCGAAAGCTCCCACACCGCAGGCCAGCATCATGTAGCCGAGTTGGCTGACCGTCGAATAGGCCAAGACCTTCTTGATGTCGTTCTGGGTCAGGGCGATGGTCGCGGCGAA
>JAUVII010000343.1 GCA_030592845.1 Candidatus Krumholzibacteriia bacterium
ACCATCATATGGTATTAGCGCCCATATGTTTTTTTCGCACGAGGGGGTCTTTCATGCGAAAATATGTTTTTTCCCTCGCTCTTGTTCTCGCCTTCAATTCAGGACTCCCGATTGATCCCTTCGGTATCGCTCAGGCCGTTGAAAAAATTCCAACCGCAGATTTCTCGGCCATCGTCGATACCCTGGACCTGTACGGTGGGCCAGGTACCCTGGAGGGGAAATTCCAGACCGCTGGCCGTCTGCCGGACAGACAGGGTTGGACCACCTCCGACGGTACGGAGCCGGATCAGGATATCTGGAATATCTCGCGCTACAATGCCGCCAACCTCGATCCAGGGGTGCCGGACAACCACGCCTGGTGGTGCGGCCAGGATTTCCCCGCCTGCCCCAGCGACACGATCGGGGGTTACGGTAACCGCTGGGACACTTCGTTGGCCTGGGAGGGCGTCGTGACCGACACTTCCCTGCCCGCGACAATCACCGTGACCGGAATCCTGAACAACGACACCGAACCGGGATACGATTATACCCGTTTGAATTTCGCGACCGCAGGCAACCAGTTCCATGACACGATGGTGCTGGACGGCAAGGTGATCGGGCTCGAGTTTACCGAGAGCTTCACCTATAACCCGGGGGATTACCTCGGGGACCTGGGCGAAGTCATGGTGCGTCTCACCTTCCGGTCCGATGGCGGTTGGTCCGACGAGGATTGCGACTATCCCACCATCGGAGCGGTGCAGGTCGACAACCTGAAGGTGACCATCAACCAGACCGGCTATCCCGATCTCGTCAGTCCGGTGGAAACCTGCGAACCCGGCGATCCGTTGCAGTGGATAAACATCCCGACCAAGGGGTACGGAAATTTCGCCCAGCTGTGGACCGATCTTGAGGATGAAGATCCCCTGGTTGACAATTTTTCGCCCCAGTGGGCCTTTATCGATGACGGCATCATCGAACCCGGCACCGGCGGCACCAGATGCCGACTGGATACCGGATGCTACGGACCCGACAGCCTGGTGGTGGATATCTGGGGCGGCCTGCAGGATAACCTCTTTCCAGGGTTGCAAAACCATGTCACTTCCCCGTCCATCGAGCTTCCTGTCGCCTCGGGACTTCCCGGCTTCCCTGGCCTGGTGGTCGACGAATTGATTCTGTCTGCCGATGCGTATTTCCACTGCGACCCGGCGTGCGGCCCGTTCCTGGCTTTGGGTTTCGATATTCTATCCACCGCCGATCCCGCCGGGCAGGATGGCTGGGTTTCGAGTTCACAATCCGTATTTTTTGTCCCCAGTGGTCCGGAGTACAAACGAATCAGTACGGTCTTCTCCCTGGACTCCCTGGTCGACGGCGCCCTGTTCGTCAAAATCCGGATCAGCGCCGATGACATAAGGACATACTGGTGCTGGGTGGCGCTCTTTTCGACCCCCGCCCCCTACTTCGACAACGTGCGACTGCAGGCCGGGCTCACGAACCCGGGCTCACCGGTGCCCGAAATGCCAGAAGGGTTTCAGATCAGCCTGCATCCGAATCCTTTCAATCCGGCTGTGGAGATCAGTTGGTTCCTGCCCCGGGACGGAGAGCTGGAGATCCTGGTCTACGATATTTCCGGACGGCTCGTACGTTCGCTGGTCAAGGAAACCGCGATGGCCGGTCCGGGCTCGGTCATGTGGCGGGGCGATGACCAACAGGGCCAGTCGGTGCCGGCAGGAGTATATTTTTGTAAGGTAAGGAGCGCCGGCGAGACTTTTGTGCGGAAAATGACTCTTTTGAAATAGTGGCGGGAATGCTCAAAAGAACCAGCGAATATCTGAAATCCCTGGGTCTGACCGGCCCTGTGGTGATCATCGATGAAATCCGGGCCCGGGCCAACATCCACGCCATGGCGGACAAGGCTCGCCGGTCGGGTGCCGCCTTTCGCCCGCATTTCAAGACCCACCAGTCCCCGGTGGTCGGCCGCTGGTTCACCGATGAGGGTGTCGATCGGATCACGGTTTCTTCGGTCAGGATGGCCGAACAGTTTGCCGAGTGCGGCTGGACCGATATCACCATTGCCTTTTTGCTGAATCCCCTGGAGTTGCCGCGGGTGCGAAATCTGGCGGAGTATCTGGACCGGCGGGGCGGACGGCTGGGTCTGACGGTGGATTCCGTGGCCGCGGCCCGGATGGCGTCGGGGCTGGATGTTCCGATGGCCGTCTGGCTCAAGGTGGACACGGGATACGGCCGCACGGGCATCCGGTGGGACGACAACCGGAAACTGCACGCCGTTCTTGCACAGTGCCGCGGAATGACTGTGGCCGCGGGCCTACTCACCCACAGTGG
>JAUVII010000096.1 GCA_030592845.1 Candidatus Krumholzibacteriia bacterium
ATGGTTTCGATGAAGTTGCCCTGCCGATCATACCAGGCCAACTGGACCTGAAATTGGTGCACGCCAGTGGTGTAAACCAGGGTCCCGTCCCCCGAAACCGTGGCCCTGCTCCCGCCCGCGGCGACCAGGAAGGGTTCGCCGTTGACTTCCATCTTGTCCAGGGAGAACGGAATGGCCCAGATGCCGTCGGCGACCTGAGCCCTTTCGAAAAGGATGTGGCCCGAAGCCGACCAAACCGGGCTGTTGATCGAATCCCCGGGGTAGGCGACCACCTGTTTGACCTTGCCGTCGGGGGTCAACAGGCTCAGCGACCCGTAGTCTTCCTTGTTGTGCACCACGTAGATCCAGCCGCGGCCGTCGGGCAGCGCGCACATCTCGTGGAAATCGATTTCACCTTCCTGCTGGGCGTGGTGCATGGTCACCTCGCCCGCCTGGGACGACGACTTCAGCATGCCGGTGTTGCCGGTGGTGTAGTAGATGGAGCCATCGGGGTTCCAGGTCGCCGAGGAAACGCTGCCCATGGACTGGGTTGCGCTCATCTTGGCCAGGATGGTCGTCTGGCCGCCGCTGCGGTCGATTTTCTTCAGTTCACTGCTGGTGGAAAAACCGATCCACTCGCTGTCGGGCGACCAGAAGGGGTAGTGTCCTCCCTCGGTTCCGGGCAACGGGCGTGAGACCATGGAGGCCAGGTCGCGCACCCAGATCTGCTCCTCGCTGAGGTAGACCAGGTACCGGCCGTTCGGGGAGATTTGGGGTGCGAAGGCGACGTTGGTCGAGGCGTCCTTGGGGTCCATTGGGATGCTGAATTTGCGCAACTGCAGAGGCTGTTGGTCGCTGGGGCGCATGAAGCCGTACATGGCTGCCGCTACGGCAATAACCACCGCGCCGGTCAAGGCCCACTGTACCCAGGAGCTGCTTTTCTGGGCAACGGTCACTTCGGTTTCTTCGATATCCCCGGAAATGACTTCCTGCAGGATGATGCGCGCGTCGCCGATGTCGCGCAGCCTCTGCTTCGGATCTCTTTGCAGGCAGCGGCTGATGAGTTTTTTGACCGGGAGCGGCAGGTCTTTCGGCAGATCATCCAGATCGATCTGAGCCTGCAGCACGCTGGCCAGCGTGTCGCTCACCGTTTCACCGGCGAACAGCTTGCGCCCGCCCAGCATCTCGACCACGACCACGCCGAAGGCCCAGATGTCGGCCCTTTTGTCGACCTCGGTGCCGCGCGCCTGTTCGGGGCTCATGTAGGCGGCGGTGCCCAGGATCACGTTGCCCATGGTCATGTTCGCGGTGAGTGTTGGGGACATTGCGGGATCGATGGAACTGCCTGAGCTTGCCGGATCGTCGTCCAGCGCCTTGGCCAGCCCGAAATCGAGCACCTTCACGTGGCCTTCGTCGTTGATCTTGATGTTAGCGGGTTTCAGATCGCGGTGAACGATGCCTTTTTCGTGCGCGGCCTCGATCGCCTCGGCCAGTTCCAGGGCCACCCGCATTCCCTCTTCGACAGACAAAGGTCCGCCGGCCAACCGTTCCGAAAGATCCGGCCCACTGACCAACTCCATCGCCAGCGCGTACCGATCGCCCTCGGATTCCAGCCCGTAGATGCCCGCGATCCCGTGATGATTGAGCGCCGCCAGCACCTGTGCCTCGCGGCGGAAGCGGGCCAGGCGTTCGGGGTCCTGGGCCACGGTGTCGGGCAGCATCTTCAGCGCCACGTCGCGGTTCAGCTTGCTGTCGGTGGCGCGGAAGACCTCGCCCATGCCGCCGGCGCCGATCTTTTCGGCGATGGTGTAGTGGGCAAACGAGCGGGGGGAGGTCATTTGGGACTCCTGTGGGGGCATTATCTGTAGAAATCAGGATTCGTCGATTCTGGATATCATAATCGAAAAGAGATGATATTGCTCCCAATTGTTTGGGAGGCCCCCGGGGGGCCATTTTTAAAATATAGAGTGCTACTTCCCCCGCTTGGGTTTGATTACCCCCAGAATAAGCACCAACAGCAGCGGCAACGCGTTGGACATCCCCACAATCTTCTCCCAATGCTCTTTCGCGTGGTATTCCGGAGTGAGCTCACCCAAAGCCCGCGACTCCTTCGCCAATTCCGTGAGCTCGGGCATCATGGGCGTCAAAAATACGATGGCGTTGATCAGCAGGAACGCCGCCAGGCCGAGCTTCAACTTCAGCCACAGGGGCTTTTTCTTGTATTTGGAAAGCAGGATCAACCCGGAGATGGTCTTGATGCCGATCCCCGGCACAATCAATATGAAGGCGCTCTTTTCCTTGTAGATGGCCGTATCAACCAGGGCGTTCAGGTCGGTCTGGTCCAGGACATTGGCGATGACGATATGCGACAAAATGCCGCCGACGTACATGATCGTGCCGATAATGTGCAGCAGGAGCATCAGCTTATACAGGGTCTGTTTACTCATCATCCTTGGCTTCCTATTCTATCTGAAACTGAATTCCTCGAAATGGATGTCCCGGTAAGACACGCCTTTTTCGAGAAGCTGTTTGATGTACGCTTCACGCATGGCCTCGGGGCCGCAAATCATGACCGAGCGGTCTCCCAGATTCGAGCTGCTGAATCGTTTGTCGATGGTGAAACGGCCCTGCTGGTCGCTGATGTTCAGGATGAATTCAATGTTGGAGTTTTCCTTGGCGAGGAGAGCGATTCTTTCACTGTAGTAGGCGCACTTGGCGCTGCGGACGGTCCAGATCAGGGTTACTTCGTATGCGGGTTCCAGGTGTTCCAGAAAGGGAAGAAAAGGTGTGATGCCGATCCCGCCGGCAAGCCATACCTGTTTCTTGTAATTAGCGGTATGGTAATCAAATAGACCAAAGGGACCCTCTACTTTGACCTTGGCGCCGACCTTCAGGCTTTGCTGGAGGTCGGCCGTGTAGTCGCCCAGGGATTTCACCGTCACGCAGAGATCGGATTCCGAAGGATGCGAACTCAGAGTAAAGGGATGCATTTCCCTGGTGCCAAGATCAGGAATACTGAAAAAGGCGAATTGCCCGGCCTTGAAATCCAGGCGCTTTTTGCCTTGGGGCCGGAGGACCAGTTTGGAAGTGTCATCTTCAAATTTATCGATGCGGATGACTTCGTAGGGCCATTTCCGAACGAAAAATCCGTAGAGGAAAACCTTGTAGATCCAGGCGGCCACGCCGATGAACATCATCGCGCTGACGTAGCTGCGCACCAGGGGCAATTCACTGGTCAAAGTTGGCACGTTGTAAGCGTGGGCCACACCCAGAAGGTAGGCCACGCCCATGAGTTTGTGGGTCATCCGCCAGCGTCGGTAAGGGAAGATTCGTTTGACAAACGGAGCCGCGGAAAGGACGATTCCCACGAGCAATAATACCAGCGCGTAAAAGCCCAGGGGCTTGCCGATAGTGAAGACCGGGTCCCGCGGAATGATGATGAAGTGCAGGATCAAAAGAACGGTCGCGATGATGCCGGATCGCCGGTGGATCATGTACATCTTGTCCAGGCCGCCGAAGATTCGTTCGATCCAGCGAGCTTTGGTCGCCATGAGAAAATTGATGGCGATGACGGTGACCGCCCAGGAGGAAAACACCTCTCCGGCGATGTTGAGGGAGCCCAAAGGGTGATCTCCCGAGTATCTCAGCAGATCCACCAACCAGAGGAGGAGGTGCGCGAAGATGATGGCGGGGAAGTAGCTCTCCTGCTTTATTCGGCGCATGACGGTCCTTTCAGTGAATATCCTACATAATAAGGTGGATAATACTGGCAATTGCAACAATTGCAAGTGAAATTGTATTGATTCACTCAACGGTGGTGCGGGAGGGGTTTGATGGATAAAAAAGTTCGCAAGATCAGGGAAGACAGTTTCGGCCTTCTGGTAAAAAAATTATCCCTGCGGATTGAAAAGGAACTGGGTCTGCGACTGGCGAATGCCGGCCTCAATATAAAAACTTTCGGCATCATCATGCTGCTTCTCGAAGAAGAAGGTCTCACGCAAAAAGAACTGGGAGACAGGACGGGGGTACCGGGATATGCCACCACGCGGTCTCTGGATTCCCTCGAGGAGCAGGGCCTGATCGAGCGGCGTCCGCACCCGACCAGCCGCCGGGCCAACCTCATCTACCTGACAGCCAAGGGCCATGAGCAGCGCGGCAAACTGCCCAGGCTGATCAACGGGGTCAATGAAGATTTTCTGGGGGCTTGCAACCGGGACGAACGCAAAATGCTCCAAGGCGCGTTGGCGAAAATCCTTAACAATCAATTATTGAAATGAATTTGCCCGACGGTCTTATTCAAGACATTCTGACTTCATATCCCCTCCACGTTTCCGGCCCCCATGGCCCCAGCCACTGGGCCCGCGTTCTGGAAAACGGCACACATCTGGCCGAGTTGACCGGCGCCGATCTTTTCGGTGACGTTGTAGTGCGCGAAGGAACGCGGGGTCGTCATTGGAGACTCCAGTTTGGGCGAAATTGAGTTTTTGAAATCCAGGAACATGGCAACCGAGGCGACGAGTACACGCCAGCATCAGGGCCGACGGGCAAGCGAAAGAGTCAAAACCTGCCAGACCTACGACTCCCAGATAACCAAAAGCAGGGCTCCGGTGGGGGACCGGAAGGGGCCATGATTGGTGTGCTCGGAAATCAAATGGTAGTGACCGGTGCGAAAGATCTCATCCTTCACCTCGTACTCTCCCTCAAGGAGATAGTGATGTTCGGCAAAGATGTGCGAATGTTCATCCATGGAAAACCCAGGCGGAAGTTTTAAAAGCATGGTCAAGGGTTTACCGGAGGAATCCTTGCGTAACGTTTTACGCATCGTACCGGCAGGATAATTTTCCGCCTGCTCCCAGGAAAGATCGGCTGAATTGATTGACGTCTCGCTCATTGCGTGCCTCCTCGGAAACAGCTCGTAGTTATGAGAATATGCTCATAACTTAAATAATTAAGACAGCCTCCGCAACTTGTCAGCCATCCAAGCCTGGTCCCAATCGTTGAATCCTTTCGCATTGAATACCAGGGACTTGGCACACCATGACGCTATCCGTCTGGACTAGATATCACGGCAGGTGAGGTAGGCGTCCGCTATCGCGTCCTGGGCGTTGCCTACCCGCTTGGCGTCACCGATCACCCAGATCGGCAACGCGCCATCCAGTTCGCGAGCCAGATCATCGACACTTGTCATCCCGGTGGTGACCACGATCAGATCGACATCTTCAAAAATAATCGATTGATCTTCGCGCAAAGCGTGGATCGTGCGCCCATCCACACGTTGAACATGGGTGCGGTCACTGAATCCGACGCCGCTGTCCGTCATGATCTTGAGGGACAACTTCTTGGCGATCATTTCCATGTCCTCCCCGAAATCAGTGGTGCGCTTGACGATGGTGACCCTGTTGCCAAGGGGAATTAGCGCCGTGGCCACATCCACCCCAATCAACCCGCCCCCGATGATGAGAACATGCTGGTCCCTGGGCAGTTCCTCGTCAGCCAGGATATCGGCCCAGCGATATTCCTCCAGGCCGGGAATCGGCGGCACCCGGTGGCGCGAACCCGTCGCCACGACTACGGCATCGTAGCCAAGGACATCTGAGGCCACAGCGCGTTTTTGGACAATGCGGATTTTCCGAAGCTCCAGTTCTTCAAGAAAGTAGGGGACCAACTGGTCCATGGAATGCTTGTGCGGGGTCAGCGGGGCAAGGTTGAACTGGCCACCCATCTGGTCGGCTTCGAAAAGATCGACCTCATGACCGCGATCGGACAAAGTGATCGCCGCCTGCATCCCGGTTAATCCACCTCCGACCACGGCAACTCTGCGTCCGGTTTCCGCAGATTCGACCATCAGCAATTCGCGCCCGACCTCAGGGTTAACCAGGCATTGCAGTCCGTGGCCGGATTTGACGCCTCCGAGGCACCCCTCTGCACAGGCCAGGCAGGGTCGCACCGGACCCTCGACCAGCCCCAAGACTTTGCCCACGAAATCCGGATCAGCAACGAGCGCCCGACCCACGGCCAGAAACCCGCCCGCAAAACGTTTCTCAAGTTTTTTCGCCATGGTTGTATCGCTGATCCTGCCAACCGCCACGACCTTGACTCCCGTCTCACGATGGATCCTTTCGGCCATGTCCCATGTCTTCCCGATCGGAACAAACATGTGTTGAAAGAACCAGGGTGGAGTATTGCAAACGGTGCCGGCCGAGACATGTACGGCCGCGACATCACGGGACTTCAACTCGCGGGCCAGGGCCACGGACTCTTCGATTTCAATTCCGCCGGTGACCATTTCCGCTCCGCTGATCCGTACAAGCAAAGGCAGGTCCACCTCGTCGCGCACGGCATCCACCACCCGCAGGGGGAAACGGGATCTGCCTGCGAAATCCCCTCCATAATCGTCGTTGCGATCGTTGACCATGGGTGAGAGGAATTGGGCCAGCAGGTATCCGTGGCCGAGTTGAAGTTCCAGGGCGTCGAACCCCGAGGTGACGGCAATCCGGGCTGCGGCGACGAAAAGATCCACGACCCCATCCATTTCCGACTTCCCCATCCTCGTGGGCTGCGCGCCACCGGTTTCACAGGCTCGGTCCGTGGATGAAAGGAATACGTTTCCAGGGATTTTCGGATTGGCCATACGGCCCGCGTGATTCAGGTGGGCAATGGCGGCGGCCCCGCCGGCGTGGATTACATCGACCAGACTTTTGAGACCGGGAATCTTGCTCTCATCGTCGATTCCCATCTGGGTGGGAAGTTCACGCAACCTCGAATCGAGATAGAACGGCTCCGGGGTCACGGCGCCCACGTGGTGGGACCGTTTCCAATAATAAGCGAGGTGGTGCGAGGTTACCCGCCCGTCACCATCGGAATAACCCGTCTTGATTGGAGCAAATATATATGGGTTACGAAGATCCAGCATGGTCGCCTCCTGTCTTGCCCGGCTTTGCGGACGTTCTGACGCATTTCAAGGACCAGGAAAATACCAACCCGACCGCCAACACGACCGTGGTTGCAATAAACGCCGCCCGGTATCCCCACAAATCCACCACGAATCCCCCGGCGATCGGCAGGATGAACAATAAACCGGTCAGGGTTCCGGCCACGGCGATATAGGCAGGTCGCAACGGGGGCGGGGCGATTTCCAGCAGGTAGTTTTTGAAACCGATTCCGGTGCCGCTGATCTGGACACCGATCAGGGCGAATACCACCACCAACAGCGTATCGCCGAAGAAGCGCGTGGAAACCAGTGTCAACACCGGGATCAACAACGAAACCAACCCGGTCAGCCTGATGACGATCCGATTGCCCACACGGTCGCTGAGTTCGGCCCATACGATGTTGGACAGGATCGACCCGGCCACCTGGGACCCGATCAGGATACCGATCCTTTCGGCCGGCATTTGCAGTTCCTGTTTTCCGTACAAAACGTAAAAAGGCAGGGCGAAAGCAGTGAAACCGATGGTCATTCGACTCAAAAGGAACCGGCCGAAATTCCGGTCTTCCCTGACCATACGCAAGGATTGGCCCAGGAAGGTGGAGAGTTTCCGGGGTGCATCAATGATCTCACCCTCGGGTTCGCGCACGCTGCTCAAGGCGATATAGGAAATCACGAGGAAAGCGAAGGAAAACAGGAAAAGCAGTCCGTAGTTGTTGGGGAAAACGAGTTCCGGATTTCCCAACACGCGCTTCACGACATAAGCCGCCCCCAGGGCCATTACCCCGCCCCACAGTTGGCGGTGGCCGAAAAACCGGCCCCGCATGTTGGCAGGCAGTACTTTGGCCCAGAGATCGTTGAAGGGTATGGATGCCACACCACCGGCAAACGAGAAAATGAACAACAGTGTCAGCAGGGCCATCAAAACCAGCGTGGTGTCGCCGTCCCGCCAGAAAAATACCAGCATGCCGAGAATTCCCCATGCCGCCGCTCGAATCCAGATGGCGGCCAACAGGACGGGCTTCTTCCGACGGACCCTTTCCAGACGGTTCGCCACGAAGAAAAGGGGCAGCATGCCACCACCCTGAATCAGGGCTGAAAAAACACCGATCATGGTAAGTGATCCGGTAAAGTGGCTCAGGAATACCGGAAGCACACTCGTAGGCTCGGAAAAAGCCATTCCCGCCCGGTAGAACACGCCGTGCAGCAAGCCGCAAATGAAGTTGAACCTCACGTGGTTGTTTTCCGGAGGCTTCAATTCCATCGCGGCCTGCGCAGATAATATCTATGTCCGGCGTATTCGACTTCGCGCAGGCTGCCGTCGCTCATCAGTTCCTCGACAACGGACCATGACGCACCTGCCCTATCCAACAGTTCGGCCACCGCCTGGCGGCGCATCGGATGGACAGCGGTTATTCCCAACAGGTTCTCCCTGGGGTTGCCGGCGGCCGAGAAATCATCGCCTTCGTATCCCATCAGGAATTCCACGACACTTACCTGTTTTGCGAAGGCGTCATGGTAACGCACCATTGCATCACTGTCCGGGGGGAGGACCCATTTCAGGGCCGGCGGTCTCGTCGGAACGGCAAGATAGGCCTTGTCGGGTTTGAGCCGTGAAAGGAAGGCCGCCGTTTCCACGGCATGTTGCACAGTATCGTTCACTCCGGCCACAATCATCGTTTCGGTCACGAGGGTCCCGGAGAACATGTTCCGAAAAGTCATCATGCCGTCCAGAATTTCGGAAAGATCCAACTTTCTGTGGGGACGGTTCAGCCGGCGCCAGACATCCTCGTTCACCGAGTCCACCTTCAGGGATACCCAGTCAGCCGTCGCCAACTCCCGTCGGACATCCGGTAAACCCAGGAGTGAGGAGTTGGTAATCACCGCGATGGGCAATCCGGAAGTCCGCAACAGTTCGATTTCCAGCCCCAGATTCACGTCCAAGGTCGGCTCTCCGTCGGGCACGAAACTCAGGAAGTCGATGGTATCGCCCACCCCCCGGACTTCCTCCAACCGGTTACCGACTTCGTGGGCGATGTCCTCGGGGCGATAGAATTCCCGCCGCTCGATCTGCATGTCAAGTGTGTCACCGACCTGGCAATAGGCACAGGCATAGGTGCATGTTTTCGGCGGAATGTTGTTGACGCCCACACTTCTACCCAGACGCCGTGAAGGCACAGGTCCGTAAGCAATCATTACGTCTTCCCTTCTCCGGGCGGCCGACCCCGGGCAGGACCAGGGTGGATTGCGCGTCAGAATCCCAACGAGAGACCCAACGCGCCAATAACCAGGCCGACCACCAGATTTATCAGCTTTATCTTTATGAAATCCTGTCTCGAGTGTGCCAACAGGGGCAACATACCGTGACCGTCCTGGACGATCGAACTGGCCATAAGAATACTGATCGGTACGGAGCCCTGGATATAGAGTGTCAGGAAAACCAGATGGGGTCCCGATTCAGGTATCAGGCCTACCAGACATGCGATCACCAGGACGATCCAAGGACTTTCGCGGATCAACCCTTCCAGTTGCAGGTACTCGGTCAGGACGTGCATGAGCAGGAGAGTTCCGAAGGTCCAGGCAAAAATCCGGGGCAAGTGTTGTCTGGCTACGTGATTCCACAGGTGATGCTCAAGGAAATGATCCGGGACCGTACCGACGATCAACAGGGATATGATCGTCAGGGTCATGATCGTCAACCGGATCCAGTTCCACTCCGCGGGTCCGATCAGGCCTGTTCCTGCGGCGGCGATCAGGGCGGCCAGGATTGCCACCAACACCCCGCGCATTGGAGACATATCTTTCAACTGATGCAGGATCCGCCCATGATCGAAGCAATGGCATTGCTCCTGGTCGTGGACCTGAAGACCGATGCATCCGCCGGTCCGGTCGCGAGCGAAGACATCGGTGAGAGCACCGGCGAGAATCCCCAGGACCAGCAGCCCAAGGCTCAACAGGAACGCCGTTCGAGGCATGACCGCAATCATCACGAAAGCCTCATCCCCGCTGGTTGCGATCATTGCGGTAACCAGAGCGCCCAGGGAGAGCATGCGGTGGGAATACATTCCCACCACCATGAAGGCGCCCAGACAACCGGGAGTCACACCGAGCAGCGCGGCCACCAGGTATTGCCCCCAACGATTCCGGGCCAAACCGTCCCGCCACAAGCCCCTGGAAAAGACGTTTATATACTCGATCAACAGCATCATCACGAACACGAAGCCAGTGATGCTCAGTGTTTGGCCGAATACGCTGCTCACGCCTGCTCCTTTCCCGGGCAATCACAGGATCAGCGGTCACGCCAATCCAGATAGCCTCTTTCACCGCCCTTTTCGTGCTCCGCGACAATCTCCGGATAGCGTTTCACCAGCATATCGAGAGCGTCAATGATTTTTTCGTGGTGAGTCAAAACGCAGACGAAGTGCATCTTGATGCGATTGATGTTCGGTCCGAAGACATTGGCGGCGGTCACCTGAACACCCTGTTCGCGCAGGATGCCGGCAATCCCTTTGGCCTTTTTGGGGTCCGCGTGACCTTCCTCTTCATCCAGATCATTGGTCACCCGGCCAACGGCTTCGTATCCGGATCCCGAGAATTCGAAGATCTCGAAGAACTCGGCATCGCCGAAATGTCTGTCCATGAAATGCTCGCCGTTATCGGTTGCAGCGGCCAATCGCATTCGCTCCATGGATCAAACCCCCTGGAATTTTTTCAAATCACCGTTTCGGTAGGCTTCCAGGGCCTCCTTGACGGTCATTTCTCCCGCGCCGACATAGATTTCGACTCCAGTGGTCTTGAGAACCGCCGCGGCGTTGCCACCGGGGCCGTTGCCCGTGATCAGAACCGCGGTTCCGAGTTCGACCAACTTCTGCGACGTCCTGGGCCCGGCTCCGTGGGCCTCCTTGTCGATGGCGCTGTTGTCCACGGTCTGGACGTCGCCCGTCTCCTCGTTCAGAACGAAAAAGTACCGGGTCCTTCCGAACCTGGGGTCCATGGGGGAATCCCAGTCGGTTCCCTGAGTTGTAAAGACGATGTTCATCGTTTACTCCAGCGTTAAAGAAAGAGGGATCCGGGTCCCTCGGGTTTCAGTTCGCCCCGGTGAGCTGCTTGATGGTTGACCAGCAGTTCTCCAGACGTTCCTTGATGGATGAGTCCCATTCGACAATGGTTTTCCCGTTGGTGATGGCCGCCGTGAATGCTTCGTCGTAGGGAATCTCGGCCAGGAGGGCGATTTCCTCCCGGTCCAGAAAAGAATGCAAATCCCGCAGGACGTCCTCGTTCAGATCAGCCTTGTTGATGATGCAGCCGGCCTTGATGTCGAACTTCTTCACCAGTTCATAATCACGCTTCAGGTCGTGAAGTCCGGATATGGTGGACTCGGTGACCAGAACGACGAAAGATGCTCCCGACAGGGAGGAGACCACCGGGCAGCCGATCCCCGGCGAACCGTCCACGAGGACGATTTCCCTTCCCATTTCCGTAGCGGTTTTCCGGGCTTCGTTTTTCACCTTGGCCACAAGCTTGCCGGAATTGTCGGCGCCGATCCTGAGCCGGGCATGCACCATTTTCGATCCGGTCCTGATATCGGACCGAAACCAGTTGCCGACATTCTGTTCCACGTTCGTTATGGCCTCGTCCGGACAGACCCGTGCACAGTAGCCGCATCCTTCGCAACTGATCTCGTCGATGGAGTACCGTCCGTCCTCGATCTTGA
>JAUVII010000141.1 GCA_030592845.1 Candidatus Krumholzibacteriia bacterium
ATCCAGGGGGCGTATTCCCATTCGTAGGTATTCAGGCTGTAGTCGCCGTTGAAAGCCACTCCCGCCTGGACCTTGCCCCTGGCCTGCTGGTTGAAATCGAATCCCTTGTCTCCGACGGCGCCCTGCTCGCCCTCTTTGAGGATAGTGGGCGCCTCGCCGCCCCACCAGTCTTCCAGTTCCGGTTTTTTCTCATCCTGCTTTTCGGCCTCTTCACCTTCGGCTTCCCCGCCTGATTCCTGGTCCTCCCGGGGCAGGACCCACTGGCCCGTGGGGTCGATGTCCTCGCCGTCGATTTTTTCCTGTTCCTCGCCCTCGGCCCCCGTCACCGTCGGGCTGGTGGCCGACTCGGTTTCGGGCAGGGGTTGCTGTGCGTTCTGGACGCCGTCGGCACCGGATTTTTCATCCTTCTGTATTTGGACCTGCTCAGCTTCCCACTCCTCGTCGGCCGACGGGGTGTTGGAGTCGCCGCCCATCTTGTTGTCCGCGGCGATGGAATGATGCAGGGCCAGATAGTCAGGATCCTCCGGAGGAGTTTCGCTGGCCTGTCGGTCCGGTACCGCGGTAAAGGCCTGGGGCAATTCATTGGACGGATCTTCCGCGATTTCATCCGGCACCAGGAACAGCTCGACTTCCCTTTCCAGATCGTTGGCCATGGCGGGGTCCACCGAGGGAGCCAGGGGAATACGCCACGTCGCCGCCGCCAGCACCAGATGCAACAACAGCGACAGGGCAAAAGCTCCCTGAATGACTCTCTTTTCCTGCATCGGTATTACTTTCCCGCAATGACCGTTCGTGGAAATACCCGCCAATCGACCCGGTGGGCCAACTTATGGGGAAAAGGTACCCCGTGCCGCCCTGAATTGCCAACCCGGGTTGACGAATCCGGCGGGCTCGCCCATGCTTGACCTTGCCGGCGCCTGAATGCCGGAGAATGGATTTGCCATGGAAGATGCCCGAAAACTACTGGAATCACTGCCGGTGGAGCTGCAATCCCAGGTCCTGCGGTCGGTTTCCCTTAAAACGCTGACCACACTACAGGTTGGCGGTCCCGCCGCCCTGGTGTGCCCCATACGAAACCCCGAACAGGCCCTCCGGTTCCAGGATCTGGCCCTCAATCATGATTTTCCTGTTTTCATCCTCGGCGGAGGCAGCAATGTCCTGGCCGATGACCGGGGCTTTGGCGGCCTCATCCTCCAGGTGGCCACTGAAAATCTGGAACAAACCGGGGACACGGTCCGCGCCGGGGCGGGCATGTCCTTCGACGGTCTCATCGAGCGCACCCTGGACATGGGCCTGACCGGACTTGAATTCGCCTCAGGCATTCCCGGCACCCTCGGCGGCGCCCTGGTCGGCAACGCCGGGTGTTACGGCCACGAGATCGGAGAATTCCTGGTGGAAGCCCTTCTTCTGCGTCCGGATGGCCGGCTGGAAAAAGCCGGCCCCGAGGATTTCGGTTTTCGCTACCGTGAAACGGACCTGAGGGAGACCGGGACGGTTGTCCTTGAGGCTGTTTTGAGACTCCGGCAGGGTAATGTGGAACAGGCGGCCGTCCTGCGACGTGAAAAAATTCGTGACCGCCAAGCCAAACATCCCGTGGACCTGCCCAGTGCCGGCAGTTGGTTCCGCAACCTTCCCGCCGCCGAACCGCAGGGTCGCCGCCGGGCCGCCGGCGCCCTGCTGGAAAAGGCGGGCGCCAAGGATATGCATGAAGGCGACGCCCGTGTTTTCGCCAAACACGCCAACATGATCGTCAACACCGGGAACGCCACCAGTTCAGATGTCCTGAAACTGGCCGCCCGCATGAAAAAAGCGGTGCTGGAAAAATTCGGCGTCGATCTTGTGGAAGAGGTCAGGTATCTCCGGCCATAGCTGCCCACCGGGCGCCTACTTGATCAGCATGACCTTGTGGATCAAGGTGTTTTCGGGGGTGCTGATCCGTATCAGATAAACTCCGGCACTCACCGGACGCCCCTTGTTCCTGCCGTCCCATTGCAAGCCATGATCCCCCGCCTCGTGCCAACCTTCGGCCAGGACCGCCACCTTCCGTCCGGCAAGGTCATAGATCCCCGCGGTGACTTCGGCCCCCTGGCTCAGGGTGAACCGGGCGTTGATCAGGGGGTTGAAGGGGTTTGGCCAAGGGGCGCGGGCCCAGGCCACACGGGGTAGATCCCGGTCCGCGGTCTCGGGACAATAATCTCCCAGATCCAGGTCCAGGATTTCAAGGTTGTCCTGCCCGCCCACCGTCAGGCGCAGAAATCCCGTCCCCGGGATGCTATCCAGTTCACCGCGGTCCAGGGTGATGATCCAGGTTCCCCGATCATAATCCATATCACCCAGCAGCACCTGCCCGGTGACCGCTACGGTCGTCCACCCCGCGGGCGACCCGAAGGCGACGGACCATGGCCCGGGACGATCAGGAAGGACCCGGATCTTCAGCCACCGCGGACCACACTCAACCGTAAGGGCGGTAGGCTCCACGGCCACCAGTTCCTTTTCCACGTTGAGCAGGGTCAGACCCAGCATCAGGGATCGATCCAGGGAAAGAATATCCGGAACCCCGTCGAAATTAAAATCTTCCACCTTGAAGTCGGACATATCCGGGCCGCCGGGATAGGTGGCGATCTGTGAATAATTCCAGCTGCTGATGGGAAAGGAAATTCCAATGACCTGGTCATCCCGCAGGTTCATCAGGATCTCGGGCCTGCCGTCCAGATCCATGTCCCGGACCAGTGCACCCCTCGGGCGGCTCGGCAACGCCAGGGCGCCTATGCGCCTGGTCAATGAACCGGTGCCCGTATTTTCGAACATGGACAATGACTCGTCGATTTTGTTGACCACGACCAGGTCTTCGTCCCCGTCCTGATCCAGATCCCCGACAGCCATGATGCCTGGTCCCGACCCGGCATTCAACCAATTCAGATTGGCGAACGTACGATCACCCTGGTTAACCGTGGTCCAGACGCGGTTGACCCCATCGGAAAGAACCAGGTCCAACAGGCCGTCGGCATTCATGTCCATGGGAGAAATCCAGTCGGCCCCGTTGTCCAGACCCAGAAGGGTCCGGGTGGGAAACGAATGATCTCCGGCCCCGAACAGGATGGTGATTTCCTCCACTTCCCTTGTGATGATCAAAAGATCACCAAATCCGTCCAGGTCGATGTCCCGGGAAATGAGAAAAGACGGGGAATCCCCTGTGGGTATTTCGGAAACGAGGTCGAAACCCTGCCCGGGTATAAAATCCGCCACGACCACCCTGTCCGTCGATCCGTCCAGAATCGCCAGTTCGGGATCAGGATCATCATCGGTGTCGACGGCGGCCACCATGCCCGGGAAAAAGGAAAGTTCAAAATCGATCGGCGTGGTGGCAAAACCACCGCCGGCAAGACCCGGGAAAAAGCTGAGCAGGGGCTGGTCTCCATTGGCCACCACCAGATCACGCAGGCCGTCACCGTCAAAATCAGCCAGTTCGGAGGATCCCGGGCTGGCATTGAGAGCCAGGGCGGGATAGCCCCAGAAGCCCGGCTTGGAGTTGGCGAACATTACGGTCATGACCATGCCGTCGCCACCGAGAGACACCAGATCATGTCCGCCGTCCCCGTTGAAATCGCCCGAAGTGATACCGAGGGGATGGCAACCCGGATAATAGGCGTTGACCAGGGTCCAGACCCCACTCCCGAGTTGAAAAAACTCCACCATGCCGCGATCCCGATTCGAAGCGAAGAGAGCCACCGTCCCATCAAAAATCCCGGTCAGGTGCAGACCGTCGGCGGGTAAAGTCAGCGCGACGGTTTCGTAGGGCACCAACTGGCCGGCCTCTCCCCGGGAAAGGACCACCTCCGGCAGTCCTTCCACTGTGGCCGCCAGTTCGGGCAGGCCGTCATTGTCCAGATCGTAGGCCACCAGGTGGGTGGGCGTCCCGGCGGGGAACTCCTGTTGGGTTCCCGAATACTCACCCCCGGAATCCCTGCGGAAAATTCCAAGGTTTTCGGACAGCGGGCCCCGGTTGGCCGTCACCAGTTCACGGACCTGATCACCGTCAAGGTCAATACCCACAATGGAGAAAGGCCGATCCCCCGTGTCGTGCACCGAGGCGATATCCCAAAGCCCGTCTTCCTCTCTCAGAAGCGCCACCTGATCGACCCCGGGCAGGGAAACAGCCAACTCGCCAAGTCCCCCCGCCAACTCCCCCACAAAGGACAACGATCCCGGATCCTCATCCAGTTCCACAATTTTCTCGATGGTGAAAAAAGGCACCTGCGGAAGTACCTGGATAAATACGACCCGGTCCGGATTGGCGGTGGCGGCCACCACGCCCTGCCTGAGAAGCGGTCGTCCCTCCCAGGGGATCAGATCGACAACCTCTCCACCGATAAAAAAGCTGTTGACCCGCAAAAATCTATCCGCGCCCGTGGAGTAGCGATAAAGGGAAAGGGCTCCATTCCCACTGCCGGCCACCAGAAAAGAGGGGCTTCCCACTTCCAGGGGAAGGGGGACCGCGCTGAGGGCCTCACTGGTGGTCCGAATCACCACGGGACCGGGAAACTGGACCTGGGAATGGGCCACTGGAGCCGATATCAGGCATACCAAAGCCAGGAAGACGACGCTCGTGGACAGCGCTGCCGTCCCCGGAAAAAAAAGGAGGTTGGGGAACTTTTTCCGGACTGAAGCCAAGAATACTCTCATTTCGCTTTGTGGGGTCCAATCAGTATATGGTTATCACGGTCCCGGACCAAAAGGGTTGCCATTTATTATTATTATTGACACTAAAGGGATCGCGCCTGAAATTAATTCGACACGTTTATTTAGGGTGCATCCCCGCTAGACCCGGGCCCAGTCCTGGACAGGAGCCGTTTCATGTCCCGAAATTCCGTGACCACTTTGATCATTTTCCTGATGATCACGGTTGCCAATCCTCTTATTGCCCAGGATACAGAACCGCAGACCCCCACGCCCCAGGAGACCGCTCCTGAAGGACAACCCCAAAAATCCTTCCAGCTTCTGCGTGATTCTTCATCCGCGGAAAGGGAACTCGACTTCGAGGATGAAGAAGCTGAGTTGTGGGTACCCGGCATTAGAAGCGGCACCATCGAAGTCAGTTTTGGATTCGGGTTTTTGGATTTCAACAAGGTCATGTGGAAACACGATCAGATTATCTACAAATACACCACCGACGCCACCTCCTGGGGCGATGTCCAGATCAAGGGTGAAAGCGCCTTCAACCCGATCTTCCGGTTGGGCTACAATCTCACCCAGTGGTTCGCCCTTGAAGGCATCGGCGGCGTTGCCATCACCGAATACAATTCCACCATCACCAACCGGCGGACCCGGGAAAACAAACCCGATGCCCCCATCATCGACAACCCGGGCCTGGGTGAGTTCGACGCCGAAAAACGTTCCCTGTTGACCCTGCAGGCCTCCCTCAACGCGGTCATCTATCCCCTGGCCATCGGTGGGGACGCCACCGGCAAGCTGCACCCCTTCCTGACCGCAGGGGCCGGTAAGATGTGGTACGACATGAACTCCAATTATTTCGACGGTGCATCGGGCGCCACCGACTTTAATTTCGGTGGCGGGGTGCGGCTCCTGGCGGACAAGAACATCAGCGTTCGGTTCGAGGTCATAGCCCACTTCAACGAGATCGAATTCACTCCCTCCCCATACTTCACAACCCTGGATGAGGGGACTGTTGTCGTACCCCTCAATGAGTATCCCAGGAAGGCTGACGGATCCGTGGATGAGCGTTTGGTCACGGAATACGAATCGCAAAGCCTCAGCCTGCTCAACTGGAGCATAGGCATACAGGGGTCCTTCTGATAAATAATCCCCGTTTTTGGTTTATCCGGATTTGTGGGCGGCCTATGTGGCCGCCCTTTTTCGGCCGGGTTGCTACCAGGCCTGCTCCGACATCAGGGGCCCTATTTCCCGTCGGAACTCGAGAGCTTCGCGCACCTGCGATTTGCCGACCTGGTCCCGCTGATCGAGCGCGGCCAAGGTCCGAGCCACGGACAAACACCGCTTCACGCCCCTGAGTGAAAGTCCCAGGGGCAGTCGCGAGTCGTCGAGAAAGGCCGCCGCTTCCGGGGCCAGGAATTTTCGGACGTCCGTCCGGCTCCAATCGGAAAGACGTTGCCGGGCGGAAACCAGGATTTCCTCGGTGGGGTGTTCCCTCCATACCCCCGGCTTACCTTCCGGGACGGGTCCGCCCCGGCTCCCCGGATATTTTCTCGTCAAAAATTTCCCCTGCCAGGGCCCCACCTCCACGAAAAGATCGAACCGGTCCAGGAGCGGCCCCGAAAGCCGGGACAAATACCGGGACCGTTCCGCGGTTGTGCAGCGGCAGGCACGCAGGTTGCTGCCCAGAAATCCGCATCGGCAGGGATTCATGGCCGCCAGAAGCTGAAAGTCCGCGGGAAAGGTGTGGCGCCCGGGGTGGCGCACCAGGGTTATGAAACCCTCTTCCATGGGTTCCCTCAGAACGTCCAGAACCGCCGGAGAAAACTGGGCCAATTCATCCAGGAACAGGATTCCGCCGTGAGCCAGGGTCACTTCACCTGGTCTGGGCCCCTGACCTCCTCCGATCAGCCCGGCCCGGGTGATGGTATGGTGAGGGGCGCGAAAGGGCCGGCGATCCATCAGGGTGGATTCTCCCAGCATCCCGGCGGAGCTGTGAATACGGGTCACATCCATGGCCAGATCCCTGTCCATGGCCGGCTGCATCTGCCCGAGAATCCGGGCCAACCTGGTTTTCCCCGTTCCTGGTGGACCCACCATCAGCAGATGGTGCCCTCCGGCAGCCGCCAGGACTGCGGCTTTTCGCACCAGGGGCTGTCCCCCCAACCCTGCCAGGAGTATGGCCAGGGACAATTCAGGGCGCCTTGGAGAAGAAATGGATGCCGGCCCCGATATGGTCTCACCCACATTGGGCAGCCTACCGGTGCGCCACCAGCGGATGACCTCGGCCAGGTTCGCCGCCCCCACCACTTCGATCCCCTGGACCAGACCCGCCTCCCAGACCTGTTCCGAGGGGACCACCACCATTTTTTCTCCCATTCGGGCCGCGGCCAATATGATGGCCAACAACCCCCGGACAGGCCGAAGTTCCCCGAACAGGGAAAGTTCACCGATAAACAGGGCGCCTGATCTGAGGCTGCGCCCGTCATCCCTGACCGGAGGCTCCGCGGCCGCCACAATGCCCATGGCGATGGCAAGGTCAAAATATGCCCCCTCCTTGCGGATTCCCGCGGGAGCAAGATTGACGGTGATTTTCCCCACGGGAATCCGTGATCCGCTGTGCCGCAGGGCCGCCAGGACCCGTTCCCGGCTTTCACGGACCTCGGCCCCCGGCAATCCCACCAGATGAAAACCGGGCAAACCCCGGCTGATATCCACTTCCACGGTAACCGACAATCCCTCGATTCCGGCCAGGGCGCCGGTTCTGATCCTGGTCGACATGATCCTCCCTCCGGGCTGATAACCCTGCGGACATCGTCTGCAAATTCCCCGCCAGCGCCCCTCCGGGAGGGATCCCACGGGAAAGGGGCCTCCACCACCGGGTTATGGGCCCAGGAGACCTCGTGCAGGATTTTCAGGCGAATGGTGAGGCGACAACGGGGAGGGACAACCGGGCCGGGGAAGGAAAGCCGGATTGTCTTTCAGAAACGTGAAAGCCCCATAAAAAAGCGGGAACCCCTAAAAGGGCTCCCGCTGAATCCAATAGGCACGATCGTAAGATCAGGCCCTATCGTTTTGCTTTTTTCTACAGATCGCAGGGGCGAACGGTCTTACGACCATTGTCCTTGGCGCGGCCTTCGGCAGCGGCGATCATCTGGCGAACCTTGACGTCCAGGGCACTGTAGAATTCGCCGGACACGTTGCATTCCTTAACGGATTCCTTGGTCTTGCTCTTGCTGATAATCATGTCAGCCATGTGGGATCCTCCCTTAAAAGTGTTTGTCTTTCTCCGCTCCCTGCCGGTGGTGGCCGCAAGGCCGAGCGGGGATGGAGTCCGACTTCCTTCATTTCCAGCTCCGGAATTAACGCATCTCCGGTCAGCTGCGACACAATCGCCTCGACAGGCGTTGCTGTCAAGAGTAGTTTAACCTGCGGTCCCGTCAACGGGAAAAACCCGTTAAATGGCCCCCAAGCACCGAAAAGCTACCAGAAGGAGTTTTCAATGGCCAGCGAAAAAATTCTCGGCTATCTCGACAGCCACCGTGATGAACACGTCGACCAGCTGGTCGAGTTCCTGAAGATACCCAGCATCAGTTCCCAAAGTGATCACGATGAAGACACCAGGCGCGCGGCCGCTTTTGTCGCGGACGAGCTCAAGGAGCTGGGCCTGACCGTCGAAGTGATCGACCTGGGCGGCCACCCCCTGATCTACGCCGAGACCGAAATCCGGCCCGATCGCAAGACCCTGCTGTTCTACGGCCATTACGATGTGCAACCCGTGGATCCGCTCGAATTATGGGACACGCCTCCTTTCGAACCCAGGATCGAGAACGGCATCATCTACGCGCGCGGCGCCTGCGACGACAAGGGCCAGGTCTACACCCACATCAAGGCCGTGGAAGCCTATATCCGGCAGGGAATCGAATTGCCGGTGAACGTGAAATTCATCATCGAGGGTGAAGAGGAAGCCGGCGGCGAAAGCATCTACAAATACACCGAACAGAACGCCGAAAAGATGGCCTGCGACGCCATCATCGTCTCGGACACGGCATTGTACAACGAGACTACGCCCGGCATCTGTTACAGCCTGAAGGGCCTCGCCTACATGGAAATCCAGGTCACCGGTCCGGCCATGGATCTGCATTCGGGCAGCTATGGCGGCACTGTCCAGAACCCCGGCAACGCCCTGGCTGAAATCGTGTCCAAACTCAAGGACGAAGACG
>JAUVII010000352.1 GCA_030592845.1 Candidatus Krumholzibacteriia bacterium
CCGCCGGCTACGGTGATCAACTCCTTGCGGAGCAGCCCTGGCGCGATCGCAATTTCGTCTACTACGGGGGGCCCGTATACCGCAGAGACAGTGACGATGTGACGGATCTGATGAACGCCGGCCGCGATGTCATCCAGGTGCAGCTGGCGGTCTACGAATTGGGCTGGATATGGTACTGGACCGGCAACGACGGTTACCCCGCGCCCTACTTCGACAACGTGACGGTCAAGGTGTTTCCCTACCACGGTCCCGCCATTACCGCCCGGGAAATCGACCTGGCCCAGGATAATTTTCCCGAGCAGGGAACGATCGATTTGAGTGACCTGGGTTCGAACCACGTCCGGTTCGACATGGCCAACAATATTTCCCTGGCCGCGCACCTGCATAACGATCCGGGAGATTCCATTGTGGCGACCATCAAGCCGGTGCGGGCCGGGTCTAATTTTGATGGAAACCCCAAATTACACTATCTCCTGGATACCAATGCCCTGTTCGACCCCTATCGGGGACCCTGGCTACCCAGGGGTTCCGCCGATGGTTTTCCCATCTACGGATGTTCCGCTTGGAATTATAAATGGGGATTCGATCTCCCTGACACCGGCTTCATGTTTCCCGGCGATATCCTGCACTATTTCATCGCGGCCACCGACGCCATCGGCGGGGTGGGCGGGTCCGACCCCCAGACCTCGCTGATGCCCGCGGACACCACAGGCTTCAGCACGGGTTTCAGTGATCCCATGGGCTACAATTCCCGATTCACCATCCATGCCCTGCCCACCCTGCGCGAGGACGCTTGGGGTGGGTTCGACCAGCCTGAGATCCTGTTCATCAACGACTACGCCGACCTGGGCGGGGAAAACAAGTGGTACACGGCCCTGACCGGTTTCGGTATGTATTACCAGGAATATTATGACATCTATTACGTCAACGGGCCCAGTTCTGGCGTAGGCAACGGCATCGGCGGCCGGGCCACCAGGGCGACCCTTTCGGGCTACTCGGATATCCTCTACACCTCGGGGGACCTGGGGTTCAATACCCTCACCAACGGGGATTTCAACAATGACGCCGGCGATGACGTGGGGGTTCTGACCAGCTGGCTTGATATGGGTGAAAAGGACATTTTCCTGACCGGCGACAATCTGGCCTCCGATCTGGCCATGGCCGGTCCGGCGAACCAGGCCTTTCTCGGAAATTATATGGGCGTCGCTCTGGTGAACAACGATGTGCGTCCGCTGATACAAAACCAGGCGGCACCGAGGGTTGCCCCGGTATACGTCCCATTTCCGGACCGCATATTCTATAGTCTGTCTTCCTGGATAGCCTACGGAGGCTGTCCGGGCATTAACATATTCGACGCGGTGCAGCCTCTCGCCACTGCGGTGCAAGAGGCTGAATTCCTCGCCCCAGGGGGCTATGGCGGTGTTTATCCCTACTCGGCCGTGACCCTGAACAGGGTGGGGAGCAGCAGGATCGTTTCCATGCCGGTCGACCTGATGTTTGTTGCCACCGATCCCAACACCGGCGGCAATCCCCTGTCGGGCCGGGAACTGCTGTTGCATGATGTGCTGAATTTCTTCGACTACTTCATCATCATAAATGATGTGCCCGATGATCTGCCCGGGATCACTTTCCAGGCGGCAAATTATCCGAACCCCTTCAACCCGATGACGACCTTCAAGTATTCGATGCCGCGTGCCGGACATCTGAAACTGAGCGTCTATAACGTGCGCGGCCAGTTGATCAAGACGTTGATCGACGGGCAACGGCCGGCCGGCGCCGACCAGACCGTCGTCTGGGACGGCACAGACAACCTGGGTTCGGCAGCCGCCAGTGGTGTCTATTTCTACGAGGCCCGCGCAGCGGGCGAGGTGAAAATCGGCAAGATGACTCTTTTAAAGTAATTGGTGGTGCCTCTGAAATAGTGTTGGTCCGTTTTGACCCTTTGGTTGGGCTTCCAGCTCTATAACTCATTGGTTATCAATAGTTTGTGTTTCCAAAAAGTGCCCCACGGGGCTCTTTTTTTATATATATTGTCAAAGGAGGGCCCCCCGGGGGGCCATTTTTGCAATGATATCTATTATCCCAGCAGGCCTGGAACCG
>JAUVII010000327.1 GCA_030592845.1 Candidatus Krumholzibacteriia bacterium
GGAAACCTGGTCCCCACCCAGATTGCTGTCAAGAGAGGGGGAAACCGCCCGTGCTCCACGGGCGGACCTGGACAACGCCGGCCTTCTGTGGGTTACCTGGCAAACCGGAATTGGTGATGAAATGCGGGTCGAGGTTATGCGCGTGTCGTCGCCATGACTTGCAGGTTTTCAGATGACAGTTGGCGGCTAAGGAGATGACGCCGATCCACCTGCTGACCGAAGAAGAGTTTTCAGCCAAAGGGAACTAGCGTTCTGTCAATCCTCCGCTTTCGGCCCGAGTTTGACGACCAGGGCCAGGGTGAAGATGGTGTCCGTCTGCTTCAACGGCGTGGCTACCATATCCCCGGTCTCAACTCCCCCTCCATCCACAAGGGAAACCTCGGTCAGCGCCGGTTCGTTGCGCCACAATACCCGTACCGCGGGCATCAGCTGGAGGGTCTCGCTGATGGATACGGGCAGAGCGTTGTACCAGTCGAGCCGGACGTCGTCCATGTCGTCCAGATTCCAATCAGCGACCAGGTTTGCTTTCGAAACTCGTACTATTGGACCGCTGGGCCTCCAGGCCGTAACCGAGGCGAAAACCGGGAAAGTCGGTTTTCACGAACGGGTTTTCCACCACGTTTTCCTCGAAGGTGTAGGTCATGGAATAGTGCGTCCTGATTTTGAATTTTTCGGTGTCGGTCCAGGTGTTGCCCGCACCCAGGGCCATCAGGAAGCGGCTGTCGATACCGGCAAACCTGTTGGACATCCAGTCAACCCCCGAGAAGCCGAAAAACCTGGGGCTGAAATTGTATTTGTACCAACCATGCGCAAAATACAGTTCGGCGGTTTTGGTGGTTTCCTTGTCTTCCTGCACCACAAAATCCGTGGTGGTGCCTTGGGCAGTGCGGGTGAGGAGCGAAGACTCGGACTGGGTGGCGCCGCCGGTGAAGGTCAGCTCGGATTTGGTCCATAAACGACGCAGTTTGCCTCCAAATCCCAGGGTGCTGGTTTCGGAGTTACCGCCGGTCATGACCATGGCCAATTCGGAATCAAGATGCCAGCCTGTAGGCTCCCCATCGTCGGCTGCCCAGCTGGCGCCCGCCCAGATTGAAACCAAAACCGCAGTAATCAATATCGCGCCGGAAAACCGATGTATGACTGTCATCTCCCTGTTGGCTGTTCCTTTGACTTTACAGATTCCCTTCCATTGTCTGGCAGAGGAATCTAGCCCATCGGAGTCCCTCTCATCCATTCATTTTCGGGTGTTGATGGTTAAGTCACGGTAATGAAGGAATCGATCGGTACGGATGGGCCCAACCTGTTCCGCCCCAGAGAGTGGATGAATGATCAAAACATTATGATCCATCGAAAAAGCCCAAATCTGTCCAATCTAAAAATTGGCCGTTTTACCGGAAATAAGGTTGATTTGACTACCTCTGTTTATTTCTTGACATTATCTGTTTAAAATAAAACATTTATCACAAATCAACCGGCAAGTGATTAGGGTTACCGGTTGACGCTCTTTCAGGGGCCGTACGTCGGCCCAACCTGGAGGGTTCTTTTCATGGTCCAATTCTACCTTGAAGGCGAACGGATTACCGAATTCGTCGCTCACCTCATGAACCGCAAAACGGTTTACGCGCCGCACCGCAAGGGGCGGAAATCGTTCTCTTTTGAACGGACGGAAAACGCGGCGGATGTGGTTCTGGATTACCCGCGCACCATGCACTCGGTGAAGAAGTATTTCCTGCCTCCACGCGAGGAACTTCTGACCTTCGACCTCAAGGAAAACGACTTCGAGACGTCGGATATCCCCACCTGTGAAGCGATTTTCCTGGGTGTGCATTCCTACGACCTCGCGGCGGTCGGGCGGCTGGACTACAACTTCACCGTCGGCAGTCCCGAACGGAACTACCTGACGCGTAGACAGGACGCCATTTTTATCGGGGTCTCCTTCGAGCCGGACAAGTACCACTTCTCGGGTTCAGTCGGCATTCGCCCCGAGGACAACACCGGTTGCGACATCTTCCTGACCAAGCTGTTCGACGGATACGTTCTGGAAGTCCTAACCCCCACGGGTCAGGACCTCCTGGAGGGCCTGGATTTGCCTGCCCACGAAGCCGGCAAACCGGCCACGGGACATTTCCACCAGCATATCTTCGTTCCTCAGGCCAAGCTGAGCGAGATCATGGAAAGCAGCTACAATAACCCTGTCTGGGAAGAGACGGCTGATCAATGTGTCGGCTGCGGAACGTGCAACCTGGTCTGCCCCACCTGCTACTGCTTCAACGTCGAGGAAAACGTGGACATCACCGTCACCAAGGGCAATCGCGAACGCCACTGGGACAGCTGCATGCTGCGCAAGTTCAGCGAAGTCGCCGGCGGTGAGGTGTTTCGCGAGTCCCTGGCATCCAGGCAGCGACACCGGATATTCCGGAAATTCAAATACATCAGCGACCAGACGGGACAGCCCTGGTGCGTGGGATGTGGACGCTGCACCGCCTACTGCACGGCGGGCATCAGCATCGTCAGTATCGTCAACCGACTCATCGGGGAATACGAACGCGCCGCCGTGGCGCCGATCTAGGAAAGGTCGAACATGAATCTCAGCGAGTTGAAGACACC
>JAUVII010000222.1 GCA_030592845.1 Candidatus Krumholzibacteriia bacterium
CAACCTTTCGGCGGCCCTGGTTTGATTGCCCCCGCATTCGTCGAGCACCCGGCCGATCAGTCGGCGTTTGAATCCCGTCACGGCCTCGCGGTAGGTCTGGTCCGTGGGAATTTCAGATCCGGCCTGTCCGCCGGCAGCGACATCCTGGTTGGCCAGCACCTCGGGCGGCAACAGGTCCGGAGTCAGAACCTCGTCCAACCCCAGGACAACCATCCGCTCCATCGCGTTTTTCAACTGGCGCACATTGCCGGGCCAGGCGTATTCCTGCATCACTTCAAGGGTGCGGGGCGCCAACCGCCGGGGACCGCACTTCATCTCCGAAGCGAAGCGGGTCAGGAACGACTCGCCCAGCAGCTGCACGTCCTCGAGACGTTCGCGCAACGGCGGCACTCTCAGGTTGATGACATTCAGGCGATAGTACAAATCCTCGCGGAACCGGCCGGCGGCCACTTCGGCGGCCAAGTCCTTGTTGGTCGCCGACAGGATGCGGCAATCAACGCTGACGGTCTGGTTCCCGCCCACGCGTTCAAACTCTCCGGCCTCGAGAAAATGCAGCAGTTTGGTCTGAAGGTTGGAACTGATATCGCCTATTTCATCCAAAAAGGCGGTCCCGCCCGCGGCTGCTTCCAGCCTGCCGGGTTTCCGTTGTTGCGCCCCGGTGAAAGCCCCGCGTTCATGGCCGAAAAGGGTGGACTCGATCAGATCGTTGGAAATGGCCACACAGTTGACGTAGACAAAAGGGCCATCCCGGCGCTTGCTTTTGGAGTGGATGTATTCGGCCACGACCTGCTTGCCGCAACCGCTTTCCCCGCTGATGATGACCGTGGTATCCGCGCCGGCCACGCGGTCGGCGGTGGCCAGGACTTCCTTCATGGCCGGAGCGGCCGCCAGCACCTGGACCCCTGAACGTTCCTCGAGGGCTTCGAGGGACCGCCGCACCTTGCGCCGTTCGATCGCCTTTTGAACCACCTGTTCGAGAAGATCGAAATCCGCGGGCTTGGTCAGGAAATCATCGGCCCCGTCCTGCAGGGCCTGGACGACCTTGTCCACCGAACCGTGGGCCGACAGCACGACGATGTCGGCGGGATGCCCATCCGCCTTTAATTTGGCCAGGACCTGGAAGCCGTCCATGACGGGCATCGACAGATCCAGCAGGATCAGATCGAAGGCGCACTTGGCGGCCGCGGCCAGGGCCTCGGTGCCTTCAGCAGCGGTTGAAACCCGGCAGCCCCAGAACTCGAACCGGTCCTTGAGGGCCATCCGCAACCCCTCGTCGTCGTCAACGATCAACACCTTGGCCTTGAGTTCCCTCATGATTGGTCCCCCGTGGGTTTTTCCGCTCGTGTCAGTTCGATGGTAAAAACGGCGCCCCCGTCGGGATGATCTCCACCCCGGATTTCCCCGCCCATCAGCTCGACGTATTCCTTGGCGATGGTCAGGCCCAGGCCATAACCGCCTCCGGAACCATCCGGACTCGGCGTGCCCTGGACAAAGCGGCCGAAGGGATCGGCAAGACCGCCAAGGCCCGGACCCCGGTCGCGGATCGTGATCCGGGCGGTGTCATGATCCGGAGATTCGACCTGGAGCGTAACGATTCCCGCCGGGGGCGAGAACCGGACCGCGTTTTCCAGAAGGTTAACCAAAACCTCGGTCAATTTGTCTTCATTGACCAGTGCCTCGCATGGTCCGGCAAATTGTGTTTCCAACTTCACGCCCTTGGCTTCCGCGAGAGGCTCCACGGTCCCGGCCGCCCTTTGAACAGCCTTCTGGAGATCATGGAGTTCGTAGACAACTTCCACAACGGATTTTTCCAGCCGGCTGATTTCCAGGAGATTGGTCACCAGACCGGCCAGGTGATCCACCGCGTTCCGAATGGAGGACAGATATTCTTTTTGCTTCGGGTTCAGGTCTCCCGCCAGACCGTCATCCAGATTGCGGATCGACCAACCCACCGAGGTCACCGGTGTCCTGAGATCGTGGGCGACGCGGGAAAGGAAATCGTCCTTCAGCCGCGACAATTCGTCCAGTTGACGTCTTTTCATGCGTTCGCCCGCCGCGGTGCGGGCCAGATGCATCTGTTCCAGACACCGCCCCGCCAACTCGGCGACGCGCCGCAGGAAATCGAGGTCACGGGAGATGAAAAGGCGACCTGTCACCTTCGGACCCAGAAAAAGGGCTCCATGCAGATGTTGCCCCGTGACCAGCGGTTGGACCGCAACGAACCCCGCCTGGGCCAGAAGGCCGGGCATCGGTTCCAAAGCACCACTGGTTTCCTCCAGTACATCGGCCTGGCCCAAAAAAGGAAGGCCCGCCGCAACCACCGTCGACATTTCGCGCCACCATTCATCCGCACCGGCGGAATCCTTGGCCCCGGCAACAAAAGTCTCTGATCCGTCCGCGGCCAGGGCCACACATTGGTCGAGATGAAGGGTTTTTTCCACACACTTCTGGAGACGTTCCACCAGATCCTGATGGTCGGTCGCCGCATCCAGTTCGACCTGGACGGAACGCAATGTCTGCTCGACCTGACGTTCGATCTTGAAAAAGGCCCGGTCCACACCCCGGCCGATGACCTCGTGCAGGGGCCGGAACAGGATGCCAGCCAACAACCCGCACAGAATGACGACCAGGCGCCACCAACCCGGCCAGGGATCGTTCCAGGTCGGGCCCAGCAGCAGCACCGGCAAGACGACCACCGCTACTAACCCCGCGGCCAGGAAACCGTAGATCAAACCCCGGCGAAGAATGATGTCGATGTTCAGGAAACGGTAGCGCACCACCGCAAAAACAAACCCGGTCGGCACGGCCAATTCCAGGATGCGATCGAAATAGGCCGGGAACAGGGCCGGTGCGCCGAACAGATTGGGCAGGGTGCGGAGAAAGACATAGGGAGCCGAACCCACCACGAAACCGAGAATCAACCAGCGGAGCTGTTGCCGCTGGCGGGCGTCTTCCAGACGGCCGGCCCGTCTGACCAGCACCGCGAACCCGGCGAGGACTTGCACGATCAACAAGGAATCGGCCACCATCTGCGGCGAGGCCAACCGGCTCCAGGCCGCGAGACCCGGGTTGCCGAAATAGTTCAGAAAAACCGCCGCCTGCCAAACGACCAACGCGGTAGCCGTCACGTAGAGAACCACCGGCAGCCATGCCCGTTTTTTCAGAAATGAGGTATCCGAGGGAAAGGCCAGGCTGAGATGGAGAAAGGCGGCCGGCAGAAATGCCAGGCTGGTCAGCTGCAACAAGGGCCTGAGCAGGGACAGCCCCCGGGGCGCCGTCTGTCCGAAAACCCCGCCGACCAGAACCCCGGTGCCGTACAGGATCGAGATCCAGAAAAAGAGGGGAACGGCCGGTTGATCGACCCGGGGCGCGAACACCATGGCCCCCACCGACCAGAAGAACAGGCCGCTGATCAGGGTGACCAGCAGATAGGGCCGACTGTAGGCTGCCTCCAGCGAAACGGTTCCCGGTCGTGATCCCGGCGCCGATGCCGGTACCTCGAACGTAACTTCCGAACCGATGGCAAAACCTTCGACCTGGAACCGGGCCTGATCCTCGGACCCGACCTCCACGCCCACGATTCGGGCGGGCCAGGTTACATCGGAAAGATCCAATTCCGGGGCAAGGGAAGAAAGCCGGGCCTGAAAGACAAACGCCCACAGTCCCAGGCCAAGGGCGAGGAATGCCGCCATACGATAGAGAGTTTGCCTGGAGATACCGATAAGTCCCCCCTTGCATGATCACCCGGGCAACAAGATCCGTGGTTCTTGTTGCCCGGGTTGAGTCTACACCAAGCCGGGGGTTGTTGGCCAGACATCTGAAGGGTTCATGATCAGACCTGCACGAACTTCGGGCCAGGCAAACCACAGACCGGGCAGTTGTCCGGAGCTTTCCCGAATTCGATGAATCCGCACACCGGGCAGAGGTGGAAATCCACTTCCGTCAGATCCTCGCCCTTCTTGGCTGCCTCGAGCGCCAAGGCATAGAGCTTCGCGTGCACCTGCTCGGCCTCCACGGCGAATTTGAACATGCGCTTGGCCTTGTGGCCTTCGGCTTCGGCCTGCGCGAGCATGGGCGGGTACATCTCGGTGAACTCGTAGGTTTCGCCATCGATGGCACCCTGCAGATTGTCCACCGTGCCCCCGATGCCCTCGAGCGCCTTGAGGTGCCCCTCGGCATGGATCTGTTCGGCCTGTGCGGTAGTGCGGAACAGACGGGCGATGTTGGGCATACCGTCTTTTTCCGCGGCCTTGGCGAAGGCACTGTACTTCTGGAAAGCCTGGCTTTCGCCGGCGAAGGCTTCCTTGAGATTTTCTGTCGTGTTAGGCATTTCTTTCCCTCCTGAATCTGAAGACATCTCCAAATCAATGATCCGTGTTTTTCCATTATCCCTAATGTTCCCTATCATTTCAACTGTGCCATTCAGGGTTTTCCGTTGGACATGCCGGACAATATTTTAGAGGCACCACCTCGAGCGGAAAGAAAATGGTGAAATATCCCGGATATGGTGATTGACTGGGCTTTCAACAACCAACCGTAAGGGAGTCCGACATGTCCAACGGCAAGACGCCTGAACAGCAAATCCTCTCAAACCTCTGGTGGCTCGTGTTGCTGCGGGGCATTTTTCTGATTGCTCTCGGAATCGTATTTCTCACCCGGCCGGTGGTGCCGCTAACCATGGCCATCCTGGTGATGGGCGCCTACTGGTTCGTTGATGGTCTGCTCATCCTCACCAAATCCATCCGTGAGCGCCATACGATCAAGCACTGGGGGTTCAACGCCTTCGTGGGCACCGTCAGCATCTTCGCGGGTCTGGTCGTTTTTTCCCGTCCGATCGCCAGCGCCCTTCTCACCACCACTTTCATGGTCTACTTCCGGGCTTTCGCCGCCCTGGTCTCCGGTATGACGAGTCTTTCAACCGGCATCCGGATGCGTAAGGAAATCGACAACGAGTGGTACCTGATCATCGGTGGAGGAGTTTC
>JAUVII010000053.1 GCA_030592845.1 Candidatus Krumholzibacteriia bacterium
CTGCCCCTGACCGAAGAAGATCGCCTATGGCTCGCGCACAAGGGCGGCGAACTTTTCGACGTGTTTATCGAACAGGGTCGATTGAACCCGGGATCGCCCGAAGCCGAGGAATGGGCGCGGGTGGTGCGACAGCTTCTTCAGCCCGAATACTTTGGTTCCACCAGCCGGTTGACCGAGGAGAGAAGCTGGCTCGAGGCCGTGACCGCGGACCGGCTGCTGGGCAGGGCGGCCGCGAGTGTCGAATTGTATCGTGCTTATCTCGGTATCGGCCCGGTGTCGGGCCCCCGGGCCGACGAAGCCCGCGTTCGCCTGCTCGAACTTCTGGGCAATACAGATGCGGGACATTTTTCCGTTCCGCGATACGCCGAAGCGCTCACCGTTTTGTCAGCCGGCGGACCTGTTCCTTCGGGAGCGGTCGCCGTGCGTCTCGAATCAGCCCGTGATCGGATCCTTTTTCGGCGTCCTTCCAGCGGACCGGCCGCGGATTCATCCCTGGCCTGGGCCTCCCTGGCTTTGGAAACCGATGGCCGCGTCACCGTCATTTTCTGGTGGGACAACGAACCGAGGGATGTCGCGTACTGGAGCCAGGGAGACGACCTGGGAGTTCTTGAAAATTTTCTGGCTCCCTGTGACGGCCGGGTGGTGGCTTTCGAGGATCATGTGCGTCCCTTCGTGAAATCCACCTGGCAGGGTTCCGGGGTCCCGTGGACAGTTCGCGATTTCATGGTGGCGGTCATGGAAAGCCGGGTGCCTGAAAACGGACTGGACCAGGAAACGGTTCTGGGAATGTGTCTGGCCGAGACCGGGCCCTGGCGGGCGGGATGGGATCCTGAAGCGGGACATCCGGAGTTGGAGCCGCCTCGAAGTTCCTCGCTGCTGGAGGCATGGGAAGAGGGGCCGACGGCAGGCGCCCTCATTGCCGGCCTGGGCTGGTTGGCTGTTCGCAACCGGGTCGCCGCCGGGGATCCGGCTCTGCGCGCGGGGATCGGCGAACTTGCCAACCGGGGAGACCCGGCCTCCCGTTTCCTCTACCAATTCATCAACATGGAATCCCACGGGGGCCCCGGCCTCGATTCTTCCTTTCAGCCCTGGACGCTGCCCCTTTTATGGACCAGACCCGACCCATTCGGCTGGTCCGCGGCCGGGGCGCCTTCGCGGCGTGATAATCCCGCTTCCCTGGACCCGGGCCTCAGGCCCGATCTGGGCCGCAATGATCTGGCCATCGTCTCGACGGGGGATCCGACCGCGGTTCTGGCCGCCTGGGGCGACGGTCGGCAGAAATGGCGGGTTGTGCTGGATCGTCTGGACAGACTGGAAGCCCTGGCGCAGGTGGCAGGCGGTGTCATCGGACCCGTGACCCTGATCCCTCCCGCGGGGACGGTCCATTCCCTTTCGGCCGCGCTGGATTTTCTGGAATCCCTCCTGACGGATGTCCGTCCGGAAGAGGATGATCTGCTGCCGATCTTCCATTGGTTGCGTCTGATCGAAACACACAACGGCGACCTGTTGGACTTCCGGCAGGTCAGACCCCGGCCGGCGGGACGTTTTCCCCTGTACGACCGCTACGCCGGCGAGATCGAAAAGCTGGCCAGGGAAGAACCGCAGCTTGATCCCAAGGGGCACCTGGATACGTGGGCAGGGCAGTTCAGCCAAAGAGTCCGCAAGGCGGGACTGGTTGCCGGGCCGGTGGACCACCTTGCCGTGACTCCGGAGAAACTGGACAGTCTGTGGGGTGTGTTCGAGGGAAGCGACGCCTCCTGGGTTTTCCTGGACAGCGCCGCCATCCACTGGACCCTGTTGCGCGCCGCCGGCGTGGGCATCGAGGAAATCCACGCCCTGCTTCACACACGGGGCCGCCGTCACTTGTCCCTCTTGACGGGGTCGGTCTGGTTGAGATCGGAACTGGAATCCCTGTTGGCGTCCTGGCTGCAGGTGTTCGGCAGTCCCTATTGCCTCTCACTGACCGACGGCAACCCGCCGGTTCTGCTTTTGGCGGACAAGGGTGTTCAGCCCGAAGCCAGCCTTCTGGCGGGAGAGGCCCTGGCCGGTCAGGCAACCTGGGTGAACCGTGCCTTTGCCGAATCCGGCGGAGGTTCGGTCCTGCTGCCCGCCGATGGCAGGTCCGCGGCCTTTTGGGTTTCCGTCAGCCGGAACGAGATCGACCTGGGGATCGATAAATGGAGTTTTCTGAATCCCGTTGGCGGCCCTGAACAGGAGAGTCATCAGGCGGGCGGTCTGTTGGCGGTACCGGTACTGGCGAGCCTTGAAAGCGAGGCGATTCCCGGGGCGGACTCGGACTCCCGTGCCGATTGGGTGAGAGCCGATGCCGAACGGGAAAACTTTTTTGCCTGGCGCCGGAAAATCTGTTCCCTGGAAATTGCAGCCTGCCTTGCCGGACCCTGGGATACCGTGGCTGTTCTGGACACCCGTTGGTGGCGGCTCCTGCTGTCCAGCAGGGTTGCCGCTCCCGGTTCGGAAATCACCCAGCACCACGCGGTCGGGGAAATCGCACGCCTGGCCACCGAAGGAGCAGCGCGCACCCTGGACCTTCCCGGGCCCGATTCGCGGGGACGCAATCCCGTTGACGGAAAAATCCAGGCCCTGGTCAACGGTTGGATGATGACCCGGGATACCGTGGGACTTCCCGCACCGGCACCTGCCCAAGCAGGGGGGGCGGAGGTGTTTTCGGTCCCGGCCAAGGGCGTGACCCTTTTGCTGGGAGATGAATCGCCCCTGTGGCTGGGACTGGTGAAACGTTTGAAGGAAGCCTGGGAACGGGGGCGGGTGGAGGAATGGATTCTTCTGGTGGCCGACACCATGCCCGCCGGGGCTGCGGATCTGGTGACCTCAGCCGGCATGTCCGGCCTTTCGGTCTGGTCGGCGGAACGTGGGGGACAGGTCCCGTCGCCGGTGGTTTGGGTCGAGCCGGAGGATTTTGCCGACCCCGATCTGGGGGTGTTCCTGGCAGCTCATTCTCCTGCGGTGATTATGGCCGGCGATGTTGCCGAATGGAGACCGGGTCCCGAGCATGAGGCTCAGGAAACGGCTTTGGCTCTCCGTTCGATCCTGGATTGCGGGGCCGATACCGTACTTCTGTTCAGCCGTGGGCTGGACCCCTCCTGGGTCCGCTACCTGACGGCCGCGTGTGGCGCCAAATTGTTGCCCGACTCCGGGGCTCAAGGAGCCGTTTCCAATCGGCCCGCTCCGTCTGGTGGGGCCGATCCCTGTCTGGATTGCGGCCGGGCCGGAAATGCCGCGACGGTGGTCCGGCGTCTCGGTGCCCTGCTGCCTCGCCTGCGCGCCCTGACGACTTCCCAACCCGGTGCCGATGATGACTCACAAGCGGAATCGCCGCCCCCGGGACGGCAGTTGCTGCCTCTGGCCTGGCTGGGTAATCTGGCCGGCCTGGCTCCGGGTGATGTGGCCGAAGGTGTGCGACTTTTGCGCTGGGCCGCGCGCCTGGCCGGCGATTCCCTCTCCGCCGCGGGCTCCGAGCATGCTGTCGGCGCCCGCCATGACCAGGGGCATGCCCTTCTGATTCCCAGCCGGTTTGCGGATCTGGAAAACCTTCTGGAACGGCTGGAGGAAAACCTGGGGGTCATGTTCCCCTTGTGGCTGGGATCGGGAAGGCCGGGGTTCCTCAACTGGATCGATATGGAGTATCCACCGGCCAGGATCGACGATTCCGAACTTGCTCTGCTGGACTGTTTCCTGATCTGGTTCGGAACCGGCGATGACTTTTCCCACGAAGAAAACCAGGTTCCCGACGTGGGGTTGACCTATGCCTGTCCCAGGGGGCTTATCCATTCGACCCAGCGGCTGGTGGGCTGCCGGGGCGCCTCGGCCGAGGTGTTGCAGGAACTGGTGCGAAGTCTGCGCGTGTTCAGGAAACGTATAGAGGATGTCATGGCCGGGGCCCTTGAAACGGGTGATGGTTTCCTGGTCGAAACGGGTTTGACGGATCTGCGCGCCGAAGAACGATCCTTCCTGGGCCTGGGGTCGGCCCTGGGACTCTGGCGCTGGGTCGGCCCACCCTGCCAGGGCGCCATCCATCTTGTGGATATGTTGACCGTTGCCGAAAGCCGGACCGTCCGAAATCCATCGCATGGCTGGGAGCTTGTGCGGGAAGAAGCGGCAGTCAGTCATCCCGGTTCAACCCGGACCCCCGCCGGAGCAATGGTCGCTCTTGGGGAACCGGCAGAGACCGGCAGGGGAAAGCTGGGGTTGCGATCGCTGCTTGCCGGGGGTGCGGAACAAAAAGACGACCTGGACCCGGTGGTCGCGCGGGTGGCGGATCTCGCCTCGGCCGTCGATGGTTCCAACTTTCTGGTTCTCAAGGGGGTCTTCGGGTCCGGGCGCCACGAAGCCCTGGGTCGCGGCCTCCTGAAATATGCCGCCGGCAGTGGTGATATTCCGGAACTCACCATCTACTGCCCCGACCAGGCTGTGGCCGCCATGGTCAGCCGGGAATTCCTGCGACTGGGACTGACCAGTCCCCTGGATGTGAGGGTTCCTTCGAGCGATGTCGGCCGGACCGAAGGTCCGATTTCGGCCCCGCAGTTCGCCGATCCCTCATCCGCGCTGGTTGTTATTTGCGAAGCGCAGCGGTTCGATTCGGAAACGCGGTACCGCATCGCCCAGACCGGCCGGGGGCGCCGCCTGATCATGACGGTGGATCCTGCCGCGGCGAATGAGCCCTGGGAACATCTGTTTTTGACCACACCGCGGGCCGATGACATTGCCGAACTCACCAGTCAGCGAAAAGCCGCCAAAAAACTGTGGTCGGAAACCAGAAGACTTGTTCCTTCCGAATTCCAGGACGGGGGAGTCCAGCGCAGGGAAAAGGGAATCCTCATATCGGACTACGCGGCCAACCTGGATCAGTGCCTGTCGCGGGTGGTTCAGGAACACGAGGCCGGAAAATTGGTGACTCCGTTGCGGATCACCGCACCGATGCCCGGTGACCTGGAATACCTGGGTTCCTCGATCCGGGACAGGGGTTGGTTGGCTGTTCTCGAGACCCGGCTTGAAAGCCTGTTCATGCCGGGGCCCAGGGAATTCCTGGCCGCGGCCACGGATTACCTGGCGGTCTGCGGGGCGCTCGACGAGGCCTTCAGTCCCTTGTCTGAAACCTCCCGGAGTGAAAATGCCGACCTTTTGACCGGACGGCTGCTCGGTCCCGAAGGCAGTGGAGCCTGGAGTGACTGGCTGGAGGAACAGGACCCCGATCCGACGATCACCCTGAACGAATTCGCCGATCTGGTGGCCCCGACCAATTGGGCCAATACCTTCCTGGCCCGACCGGCGGCGCGTACGCGGGTTCTTCGTTTGCTCGAACAGTATGGGGGCGAACCGGTGGGCGCCCTGCTGACGGTCCCCCTGTGGGAAGCCTGGTGGTACGGGATGGTCGACGATTTGGCCCTTCAAGGACCGCGATATCGCAGGCCCCTGGCGGTTCTGACCTCGGCCACGCGGCCCTTGGGTTGGGCCATGGCGGGCGCCGCGTACCTTTGCCTTGGAACCGAACCGTTGCGACAGCATTACGAATCACTGGTGAGGGTTACGGATAGCCTGCTGGTCCTTTACCAGGAAAAATCCCCCTTGCCTTCCGAGTCGGGCGAATGACCTCTGATTGGTGATTTTTGCGGCTTGTTTGGAGCCCGGGAAATGACCATAGTACTGAGGCGCTGATTTCAATATTTCACAGTCTGCCGAGGAGATTTTCCCATGGACCTTCCCTTCGAACCCTACCGCATCAAGGTTGTCGAAAAGATCCAGCGGATCAGCCGCGAAGAGCGTGTGGAGCACATTCGCGCGGCCGGCTACAACGTTTTCAAGATCCCGTCTGCCGCCATATACGTGGACCTGTTGACCGACAGCGGAACCGGCGCCATGAGCGACCTGCAATGGGCCGCTCTCATGAGTGGTGACGAAGCATACGCCTGCAGCAATTCCTTTGCGGATTTCGAGAGTACCATCAAGGATATTTTCGGGTACAAGCACGTGATCCCCACCCATCAGGGCCGCGCTGCCGAGGGCATGCTGTTCACCGTGACTCTCAAGCCCGGCAACGTGGTTCCCAACAACATCCACTTCGACACCACGCGGGCCAATGTTGAGCACACCGGAGCCATCGCTTTGGACTGCATCGCGCCCGAGGGTCTGGATCCCGCCGTAGAGGGGCCCTTCAAAGGGAACATGTCCCTGGTTAAACTTGCCGAGGCATTTGAGAAGTACGGGACCGAACGCATCCCTTTGGTCATGCTGACGATCACCAATAACAGCGGCGGCGGACAGCCGGTGTCGATGGCCAACATGCGCGAGGTGTCGACCTTTTGCCGGGAAAAAGGTGTGCCCCTGATTTTCGACGCGTGTCGTTTCGCGGAAAACGCCTGGTTCATTCAGCAGCGCGAAGAAGGCTACCGGGAAATGGGGATCAAGGAAATCTGCCGTGAGATGTTTGCCCTGGCGCAGGGGTGCACCATGAGCGCCAAGAAGGACGGCTTGGCCAACATTGGCGGTTTTCTCTGCCTGGATGACGATCAGTGGGCCCAGAACGTCACCAACCTGCTGATTTTAAGAGAGGGTTTTCCGACTTACGGCGGGCTGGCCGGGCGTGACCTGGCCGCCGTCGCCCAGGGATTGCGGGAGGTTCTCGATTCCGATTATCTGGCCTACCGCATCGGTCAGGTTGCGCGTCTGGGCAAGCGACTGGATGAATTGGGAGTTCCCTTCCTGCGGCCCACCGGTGGTCACGCGGTATACCTGGACGCCAAAATGGCCCTGCCTCACATTCCTCAGGCCCAATTCCCCGCCCAGGTGTTCACCGCGGCCCTTTATATCGAAAGGGGTGTCAGGGGAGTCGAAATCGGCAGCCTGATGTTCGATCACAAGGATCCCGACACCGGCGAGATCGTGCACCCTGCCATGGAACTGGTCCGTCTGGCCGTTCCCCGCCGTGTCTACACCCACACCCAGCTGGATTACGTGGCTGATTCCTGTGCCCGGGTCATGGAAATCGGACCGCGCCTTCGCGGTCTGGAAATCACCTGGGAGCCGCCCGCGCTTCGCCATTTTACGGTCAAACTCAAGCCGGTCGGCGGCGGCCGCATGATTGCGAAAGGTTGATTCCGCATGGCCGCCCCCTCCTTTTCAGTAGAGTGTGTGGGTATGGTTCGGGACCTTTCGGAGGCTTTGGTGCCCCTGGCGAAATCTGCGGGGATGGCCCTGGGTCTGACTGAGGATTTTTCAGGTATCCGGATTTACGGGGATGATCTTCCGGGTAACGATGACGCCTGGTACCGCCTGGAGGAGGGGCCCGGGCCGAACGAACTCCCGATCATGAGCCTGTACTGCCATGATAATTGTTTCAACCCTTCCGCGAGGACGAAGGCCGCTGTTCGGCCGGCGCCCGAGATATGGGAACAGTCTCCCGCTCCGGTCGAAGTTTCCCACGCTGCGCAAGAGGCATTTTCCGGGGAACGGGCGGCGATTTTTCTTCATCACCACCTGCTGATCGCCCGGGACGTGGTCCGCGAGGATGTGGTGGGAAGAAATCTCCCCGCAAAGTGGGCCGAGGCTTTTGCCGAGGCCTGGGCGGTGTATGTGGACGGCCGTCTGACCCATTGGGGTCTGCCCGGCTATCCGTTGGCCGAACGGCGGGACCGGTTTGCCCGCTTTTTCTCTGTCGCGGGTATCCTTTTGCCTGACCACTGGCAGGTTTTCGAATCCCTCTGGGATGGTGCCCTGGGTGACCAGAGGGATGTTCTGGGGGTCGTAAAGAGGCTGCCGGGACTCTGATTCTCCCTTGCCTGACGGGGATTTTGCCGGAGGGCATCGCAACAGCCCCTGCCCGCACGGGAATGCATTTGCTTTTTGTCCCCGAATGCCCCAATTTCATGGTGTCAAAGGGAATTGTTGACGGTTATCCTGTCCTGCCATAATGTCCGTCGATAGGGCTCGACACTGGGCCCGGCGATTTAGTTCAGTACCGGTATCCGTCGTTTTGAGGTCATTGAGACCCGGTTTTGTTGTAATCCGCCTTGTGATCCACTTGCAGGGCCGGGAGCATACCTTTTGGGAGGTTGGTTCATGTTCGGTGTTTCTTCCGCGCGTCGCTGGGTTTCGGTCATGCTGCTCGGCCTGCTGGCCGTCACTTTCATTGGTCTTACCGGTTGCGGAAAAAAGGAAGAAGTGGATCCCTACGTCTACGACTCCCTCCGCCGTGTCACCCGTGGTGACACTCTCAGTATTGACTTCCTGTACGAGATCGATTGTCCCGAATTCGATTATATCCGGGGCAACACCGCCATCGTGCGCGAGGGCAACCTCCTGGAGTTCCTGGTCGGCGAAGATCTTGAACACAATTACCGGAATCTGGCCGGTACCCTGCTGGGTGTGAGGAAAACCTTCTCGCCCGCGCCGACCCATCTGGTGATCCAGCGCATCAAGCGTAACGGTATCGTGGAAGCGGACAGTCTGCCTGTGCCGAGCCACTACACCATGCCCACGCTTTTGCGCGCCGGTGCGATCGACCTGGAAACTCCCGGCGCCCCGCTGCCCGAACTCGGGTGGAAAACCAAGGATCTGAAGGAAGCACGTGCCACCTTCCTGCCCGAGGAAGAAGACGGCGACCTGCGGCCCATTCAGACCGGTATCGATGCCTTCGTGTATGTGCCCCGCCACGATCTGGCTGATTCGGTCAAAGCCAATCCCGCCGCCGAGGATTACGCCTGGTACGCCGTTTTCCCCGAGTCCTCGCTGGAAATCACCGAGCTGACCGATGGCGCCGACTGGATGCTGCACCTTCTGAAGGACAAGGACCTGCCCCTGATCGGTTCGTTCTCCCTGCTGACGCTGGAGGAAGAATACACCAAACGCAAGATCGAGCACGAAACCCTCGGCCATGTGGTCGGTACCGTGAAGATCAACTGGTTCAAGTTCGGCAATACCTTCGTGGAAGGCTCGGAACGCGATATCTAATCCGTTCCGGCGCCCATCGCGGCAGATGGAATATTGCGGGCTCCCCAAGGATGGGGAGCCCGCATTTTTGTTTTGATCCGCAGGGCTGTTAAACCAGAATCTCCATCAAACGGGCGTCTCTCAAAACGGACTTGGCGGGGGCTTTGGTCTTCTTGTCCAGGCTGCTGGTCTTGAACTTGTTGGCCACCACGCCGACCATCAGGCCGTGTTTGCCCTCGAACAGCATTTCGGTGGCCCGGTGTCCCAGGCGCGAAGCCAGGATCCGGTCATAACCCGAGGGCGAACCTCCCCGCTGCACATGGCCCAGCACGACCATGCGGACACTTCGTTTGAGGCGATCCTTGATTTCGTAGGAAATATATGAAGCCTTGCCCGCTCCCTCGGCCACGATGATGATGGCGTGCTCCTTGCCGCGCCGGTAGCCCTCGGAAATATTTCGGCACACGTCATCCAGGTCGAAGGGGATTTCAGGCAGCAGCACTTCTTCGGCGCCCGTGGCAATGGCCGTCTGGGCGGCCAGCAGACCGTATTCCCGTCCCATGACTTCGATGACGAAAATGCGCCCATGGCTGGTGGCCGTGTCGCGGATCTTGTCCACCGCGTCGATGGCGATGTTCAGGGCGGTGTCGAAGCCGATGGATATGTCGGTCCCGGGAATATCGTTGTCGATGGTGGCCGGCACTCCGACCACCGGGAGGCCGAACTCCTTGATCAGTTTTGTTCCGCCGCGAAAGCTGCCGTCTCCACCGATGATGATCATTCCGTCGAGTTTAAGCTTCTCAAGGGTTTTGGCCACGGGGGCCGTACCTTCGTCGGTGGCAAATTCCGGGTAGCGGAAAGTCTGCAGGATGGTTCCTCCCTGGTGGAGGATGCCACTGACCCTGCGGGGGCACAATTCCATCGTGGTGCCTTCGGCCAGTCCGCGCCAGCCCTTCCTGATTCCGATGGTTTCCGCCCCGAGACCGTGGGCCGTGCGTACGACGGCCCTGACAGCGGTGTTCATTCCGGCGGCATCGCCGCCGCCGGTCAATATTCCGATACGTTTCATCGAGTGTCTCCCGGTTCATTTGTTGGGTTTTCCAGTGGCGTTGAATCAGTCGAGTCTTCGGCGGCAGGGTCGTTCGCCGCGGGGTGTGTGGATCGGGTTTGCCGGTGGGCGTGCCATGACCGGATCTGTTCCATGCGGGCCGCCAATTCGGCCTCGAAACCCTTGGACGCCGGCTGGAAATAATCCGTCCCCTTCAGGCTGTCCGGCAGACAACTCATCTGTCCGATACCGTCATCGGTGTCGTGGGCGTAGATGTATCCGTGCCCGAAGCCCAGGTTTTTCATCAAGCGGGTGGGTGCATTGCGCAGATGGAACGGCACCGGGGGATTGTGTCCCTTGGCGACCTCCTTGGAGGTGCGCTTGTACGCCTTGTAGAGCGCGTTGCTTTTGGGGGCCAGGGCCAGGTAAACCACAGCCTGGGCCAATGCCAGGGCGCCTTCGGGCATACCGATGAAATGGACAGCATCCCTCGCGGCCAGGGTATGACGCAGGGCCTCGGGATCTGCGAGGCCAACGTCTTCACTGGCGAACCGGACAAGACGCCGCGCGATATACATGGGGTCTTCTCCGCCTTCGAGCATGCGTGTCATCCAGTACAGGGCGGCCTGGACGTCGCTGTTCCGCATCGATTTGTGCAGGGCCGAAATGATGTTGAAATGTTCCTCGCCCGATTTGTCGAAACGGGCGGCCCTGGTTCTGATCAATTCGGACAGACCGTCCACGTCAAGGGCCTTGCCCCCGTTGTCTTTTTCGAATCCCGCCGCTACCGCAGCCGCCACGGTCTCGAGTTGGCCCAGGGCCGCGCGGGCGTCGCCCTCACTCATTTCCGCGAGGGCGGCCACGGCGTTTTCGGTCATGGCCAGAACGCCGTCCAGTCCGCGTGGATCGGCTAGGGCCCGTGTCAGAAGAACGCCCACGGCTTCGGCCGTCAGCGGCGTCAGGACAAAAAGCCGGGTCCGGGAAATGAGGGCGCTGTTGATTTCGAAACTGGGATTTTCGGTGGTGGCGCCGATCAGGGTGACGTCGCCTCTTTCCACCCAGGGAAGCAGGGCGTCCTGTTGGGCCTTGTTGAAACGATGGATCTCGTCCAGGAACAGGATGGTCCGGGTGCCCGTGGCCTGTTTGAGTTTGGCTGCCTCGGACATGACGGCCTTCAATTCCTTGGACCCGACAGCCACCGCGCTGTATTCCAGAAACCGGGCCCGGGAATGACGGGCGACCAGCCGGGCCAACGTTGTCTTGCCGCAACCCGGGGGGCCCCACAACAACAGTGAGGGCAGGGAATCCCCTTCGAGCAGAAGACGCAACGGTCCCTGGGGGCCGAGCAGGTCCTCCTGTCCGACCATCTCATCAAGGGTGACCGGCCTCATCCGGTCGGCGAGGGGTGACCGGGTGTCCTGGTTTCTGGTGCCGTGATCGGCAGAGTCGGATAACCCGGCGCCAGTGTCGCCGAAGTTGTCGTCCGTGGAAAAGAGATCATTTGCCATGCCTCACATTCTAACCGGAAGTCCAGTGCTGGCAAGGTGAAGCTGTTGACGGACACACCCGGGGCCACTACCCTTGAAGTCTGTTGAACACTACGAAGGAGAAAATTCATGGCAACGGCCATTCTTGTCATCTTGGATGGGTTGGGGGTCGGGGGCGCTCCCGACGCCGCGGAATACGGTGATGCCGGCAGCGATACCCTCGCGAACATGGCGTCCCGGGTGGGGGGACTGCACGTTCCCAACCTTCGGGCCCTGGGGTTGGGGAATCTCCACCGGATCCAGGGGGTGGACCCGGTCACCGCTCCGGCCGCCGCCTATGGCCGGCTCGAGGAAGTGTCCGCCGGCAAGGATTCCACCACCGGGCACTGGGAATTGATGGGGCTCGTTACCTCCATTCCTTTCCCGACCTACCCCGACGGGTTTCCGCCCGGGGTGATTGATGAATTTACCCGCCTCACCGGTTACGGAGTTCTGGGCAACAAGGCGGCCAGCGGCACTGACATCATCAGGGATCTGGGCGATGAACACCTGCGGACCGGCAAACTCATTGTCTACACTTCCGCCGACAGCGTGTTTCAGATCGCGGCCCACGACCAGGTCTGCGACCTGGATGAACTGTACCGGGTTTGTGAAATCGCCCGGGAAATGCTGGTGCCGCCCCACCAGGTCAGCAGGGTCATCGCACGTCCTTTCACCGGTTCGCAGGGCTCCTACGAAAGGACGGCCTACCGTCACGACTACGCCCTCGATCCACCCGAAGGGATGCTGCTGACGTCCCTTCAGGACCATGGGGTCCGGGTTCTTTCCATCGGCAAGATCTACGATCTCTATGCCGGGGTCGGCATCGATGAAACCTTCCCTTCGAAAAACAATGTCGAAGGCATGGAGCAATTGGTCCGGCTGACCGGTGACATCAAGGAACAGGATACCCTGGTCCTTCTCAACCTGGTCGACTTCGACATGCTGTGGGGGCACCGGAACGACCCGGAGGGAATGAAAAAGGGCCTGGAGGAGTTCGATGTCTGGCTGGGCCCGTTTCTCGAAGGCCTCGCGAAGGGGACCCTGTTGTTGTTGACCGCCGACCACGGCAACGATCCCACAACCGTGAGCACGGACCACTCCCGTGAGCATGTTCCCCTGTTGGCCTACCTGGCAGGGGAGTCGGACGGGCAGGACATCGGGACACGACTGGGTTTCATGGATGTGGCGGCCACTCTGGCGGATTTTTTCGGCAGCCCCCCGCCTCTCAAGGGATCCAGTTTCCTGCCGGATATCAGGAAAGGATATTCCTCGTGAATGATTCATATCTTTCGCTGATCGCCGCTGCCTGTGAGGCGCGCCTGCGCAGTCATTCACCCTACTCCGGATTCCGGGTGGGCGCGGCGCTGCAGGGGGAAAGCGGCACCGTGTATCTGGGCACAAACGTGGAAAATGCGAGCATCGGCTTGTCCATCTGCGCTGAGAGATCGGCCGCGTGCCGCGCCGTCGCCGAAGGCGAGACCGGGTTTACCGCCATCGCCATCTGCGCCGACGGTTCCGTTCCCACGCCGCCGTGCGGAGCCTGCCGGCAGTTTCTGCTGGAATTCGGCAGGAACCTGACCGTCCTGATCGCCGGGGAGCAGGGCGCCGCGGGCGAGGTGCGACGTTTCACCCTCGAGGAGCTGATTCCGCACGCCTTCGAGACCTACGTGGACCAGGGGGATCCCCGGCCAAACGACGGGAAAGGGACATCTTGAATATTCTCGAGATCATCGAGGCCAAAAAGCGCGGACGTGAACTCTCCGCGGGTCAGATCGAATACGTGGTGAACGGTTTTACCTCGGACGCCTTTGCCGATTACCAGATGTCGGCCTTCCTGATGGCCGTCTGGTTCCGGGGCATGACTCCCGAAGAAACCTCATCCCTGACCGGGGCCATGCTTCATTCGGGCGAGGAATTGGACACCAGCGGCATGTCCGGACCAACGGCGGATAAACATTCAACCGGCGGTGTGGGGGACAAGGTGAGCCTGCTGCTGGCGCCTTTGGCGGCTGCCTGCGGTCTGAAGGTTCCCATGCTGTCGGGCCGGGGCCTGGGGCATACCGGTGGTACCCTGGACAAGCTTGAGGCCGTTCCGGGGTATCGCATCCACATGGACAATGATGAATTCCTCGCCCTTACCGAAAAGACCGGCTGCGCCATCATAGGGCAGAGCGGTTCCATCGCCCCTGCGGATGGGCGCATCTACGCCATGCGCGACGTTACCGCCACGGTGGATTGTGTTCCCCTGATAACCGCTTCGATCATGTCCAAGAAACTGGCCGCGGGTCCGGGTACCATCATCATCGACCTGAAGACCGGTTCCGGCGCATTCATGGATGACCTGACCCGGGCGCGTGAATTGGCGGCGGCCCTGGTGGCTGTGGGCAAGCTCTACGGCCGGCGTATGTCGGTGGTTTTTTCAGACATGGACCAGCCCCTCGGTGTGGCGGTGGGGCATTCGAACGAGACCATAGAGGCTTTTGCCGCCCTGCGTCCCGATGGCCGCCGGTCGGCTCCGGAGGACCTGGTCGCCCTGACCGAAGACCTGGTGGCCGAAATGGTCCGCGTGGCCGGGCTCGAACCCGACCGACCCTCAGCTCTTACCCGTGTCCGCGAAGCCTGGGATTCAGGCCGGGCTTTCGATTTCCTGCTCGCCTGGATCAAGGCCCAGGACGGAGTCATCGACCCGGACCGTGAGGATTTCGGCTTGAAGGTGGCCCCGCTGGCCCTCGAATTGGAGGCCCCGAACGATGCCTGGCTCTCCAAAATCAATTGCCGCCAGGTAGGCTTGTCCCTCGCCGACCTGGGCGGAGCCCGCCTGCAGTACGACGACCCCTTGGACCTGACCGCCGGAATCGAATTCCTCCCCAAAATCGGTGACAAGCTGAACCGGGGAGACATCCTGGCCAAAATCTATTGCACCAACAAGTCAAAGGCTCAGGCCGCCTCCGACCGCATCCTATCCGCAGTAACGTTCTCAAGCGAGGCGGCCCCCGCCAACGCTCTGATCCTGGACCGTATGGAGTGACTTCTGACATTGGTGCGTAAGCGGGGGGTGTATGTATCGAGGGCTTCCTGGCTTAGCTTCGCGAAGACGCTCAGATGCGCCAGGAAGCCCTCGATACATACACCCCCCGCTCATGTACCAACGTCAGAACTCATCATCATCACGGTCCAGGGTCTGGAAGTCCTTGTCGACGCCCTTGAAATCGTGGAGTTGGCCTCCGTGGAGGTCGCAGATGTCCTGGGGAAAGTTGTTCGGCAGGAAGACTTCGGAGGCTATGGAGTCGCAACCGCTGGTCGCCAGCATTCCGGATTTCAAGCAAATGGTTTCCTCGACGATTCCCGGGGGGCGGATGAAAGGTTCTTCGCCTTTCTGATCGGTGATTTTTCCCATGAAATCGGCCCAGATCGGTAATGCCATGCGGGCGCCCGTCGCCCCGCGTCCCATGGGCAGGGCCTGGTCGAATCCGACCCAGATTCCCCCGCAGAAACTGGGAGTGAATCCGCAGAACCAGGCATTGGTGCTTTCGTTGGTGGTCCCGGTCTTGCCTGCCCCCGATTTGGTGAATCCCCGCCACCTGGCGCTGACCCCGGTTCCTTCCTTCAGGGTGGTCGAAAGCAGGTTGGTCATCATGTAGGCTTCGGCGGGATCCAGGGCTTCCCGCTGCTCGATCCTCACCTGATACAGGATTTCCCCCTGGGCGCTTTCCACCCGTGTGATCAAATGCTGTTTGACGTAGACCCCGTGATTGGCGAACGAACTATAGGCGGCCACCACTTCCCTCAGGGTGACTTCGCCCGCGCCCAGGAAAAGGGCCGGCACCCGCGGCATGGGGGTGGTGAAGCCGAGTTTCTGGACGTTTTCCAAAACGGGGGCCAGGCCGAAGTCCAGGAACAGTTTGGCCGTCGGCGTGTTGACCGACCGGCTCAGCGCGTAACGGAGGGTCATGGGTCCCTTGAACCGCCCGCTGAAGTTCTTGGGACGCCACAGGCTCACTCCGGTGTCCAGGACGAAGGGGGTGTCCATGAGAATGGAGCAGGGGACATAGCCGTTCTGCAGGGCGGTCAGGTAGACGAAAGGCTTGAAAATGGATCCGGGCTGCCGGGTGGCCTGGGTGGTCATGTTCCACTTGTATTCGGCAAAGGAACGTCCGCCGACCATACCCAGAATGGCGCCGGTCCTGACATCCTCAAGCAGGGCCGCGCCCTGAAGATATTCGATTTTCTCGGGCGGCTCTCCCAAGGCCACGAGACTGTCGTGGAGGGCCCGCGTCATGGGGTACTCCCGCTCGGTCTCCTCTTTGACCAGGTGATTTTCCAGGGCTTCCTCCATCCAGGTCTGGTACTGGGGGTTGAGGGTTGTCCAAACCCTCAATCCTTCCTTGTAGAGCCTGGAAGCCCCGTAGTCATTTTCCAGTTGCTTGCGCACTTCCTCAACGAAATAGGCGGCGAATCCACCGGAGGTATTATGCGCCACCGAACCTTTCACCGGATGAACTTCCAGGGCTCCGATGGTCTCCGCTTCGGCGCGGGACAGGTAACCGGCGATGATCATTGTTTCGAGAACGGTGGCCCGCCGCTCGTAGGCGCGATCCAGGTGGTTGAAGGGGGAATAGCGTTCGGGCCTCTGGATCATGCCGGCGATCATGGAGCACTCGGCGGGTCCCAGCTCCCAGACATTCTTCGCGAAAAAAGTGTGGGAGGCAGCCTGTACGCCATAGGATCCTTTGCCCAGATAGATCTGGTTGAGGTACATGGCCAGGATCTCATCCTTGGTGTAGATGGACTCGATCTGGGTCGCCACCATCCACTCCCTGAATTTACGCGTCATCCGCTTCTGGCTGGGTAACAGTTTGGGAAACAGATTCCTGGCCAACTGCTGGGTCAAGGTGCTGCCGCCCGGGCTGCGGCTGGTCGTGAGGTTTATCCAGACCACTCCGACGAGCCTGCGCAGATCGATCCCGTAGTGCTTGTGGAACCGGCGGTCCTCCACCGAGATGACGGCGTGTTGCAAGCTGACCGGGATCCGGCTCAAAGAAACGATGGTTCTGTTTTCCGTGTAGAATTCGCGGAGGGTATCACCGTTGGCCGCGAAGATGACCGTCTTGACCGAAGGCTCGATGGCTTGCAGGGAATCCAGGGAAGGCAGATCCCTGGAAAGGTATTTGATTCCCAGCAGTGTCCCGCCCAGGCTGAAAAGAAACAGGACAACCAGGCCCAGAAGGATCCTTTTGACCCAGCGGGTGGGGATGATGATGTTGAGCAATCTTAGCATGGCGCCTCCGTGCCTGAAACCGGGTTGTCCGACGGGCTGGCCGTTGGATGCGGCACAACATTAGAACCAGGAACCCCGGAAGTCCACTCCGGTAATATGCCGTCCGGACCGGGAGTCCGGTGAGGCCGATCCAGTCCAACCATTATAATGGCAGGAATTGCGCCAGGTTCCGACCCTATCTCGCGCGACACAAAACGGGATTTGGCAGGGCCGTGTCCAGGGGGCCACCGTCCCGACGTGTCCAACAGTCCACCCGCAGCACAATCTGAGAGGGTTTCCGCTGCCTGAATATGGCTCTCAAATGGCTGTTTCAGCCCGAATCTGAAAAAAAGGCAAAAAAACGGTTTTTCTTTTTGACTCCAGGGGGTTGTGCGCATAACTTGCGCCTCCGTTGCCCATGTGGAAGCGATTAGCTGAAACTGGGTTACAGCCTGTCCGCCAAGGATCTTACGGGATCGGGCGGAGGGGATTCGGGTGGCAAAAAAAGTCAATTTACTTGTTGACACATTAAGGCCACTTGAGTATCTTGCTTTCCCCCGCCAAGTGGGGGACCAGCGGCTACGACTGCTCGGTTCAGTTCTTTGACAACAGAATAGCGTGCGATGGCCCGAATGCAATTCCGAAGTCATCCTGAGAATGGCCCGTTTTTCTGACGGATCCCAGTCTCGCTGATGACTGTTTACATTGCGAAAAAATAAGCAGGGATAATTACCTGTTGTTAATTTTTTGACAACGGAGAGTTTGATCCTGGCTCAGAACGAACACTGGCGGCATGGATTAGGCATGCAAGTCGAACGAGAAAGCTCTCTTCGGAGAGTGAGTACAGTGGCGAACGGGTGAGTAACGGGTGGAAAACCTGCCCTTCAATGGGGGATAACAGTTCTAACGAGCTGCTAATACCGCATACGAACTTCGAATCGCATGGTTTGAAGTTGAAAGGTGGCCTCTCTTTGAAGCTGCCGTTGAAGGATGGTTCCGCCTCCCATTAGCTTGTTGGTGGGGTAATGGCCTACCAAGGCGACGATGGGTA
>JAUVII010000361.1 GCA_030592845.1 Candidatus Krumholzibacteriia bacterium
CTGGGGAGATCTCGAGGATCAATCGGCCAGCGTCATCGCCCATGAGATGTTCCACGGTTGGCTGGGAGAAGCGATCCCTCAGAGGGATCCGGACATGCTTTGGTTCACCGAAGGCGCCACCACCTGGTACGCTGCCCGGATGCTGACCGCGGCGAGCATATGGAGCCCGGACCATGCCAGGGCCGTCCTGGAAGCACGCCTGGAACGTGACTACAAAGAGAATTCCCTGAAAAATCAGATTTCCGTGGCAGAAGCCGCGGCCGATGTGATGGCCAAGCCCGACAAGGTCCGCTTCGCCTACGCCGGCGGCGTGATCGCCTGCATGAACCTGGATCAGTGGTTGGCCGAACAGACCGGCAAGCGCCGGCCCCTGGACCAGGTCCTGCGCCACCTCTATGAAAACCGGGACGGCTCGCCCCTGACCCGCCTGGCCTTCGAAACCGCCGTGCTGGAAGTGACGGGCATCGACTGCAGCGTCTGGTTGGATGAGCACGTCTATACCAAATCTATCTTGCCCACTGCTATTCGTTTGATTTAACTTCTTCCATTGATCGGCTACGGGATTTCTCGTCACTCCGGGGACGTCGTTCCGCCACCTCCTGTGGCGGAATGACTCGGCATTCCGGGGCCTCCGCCATCCATGGCTCCGGGCCCTCCATGACGCCCCGGATTGACGAGAAACCCCGCAGCCGATCAATCAACAAGTCAAATCAGGAACAATTCAGACAGGGGTTCTTTGGTATGGGTCAGGATAAGAAGTTTTCCAGGACACTTGTTACCAGTGCACTGCCTTATGCCAACGGGGAAATTCATCTCGGGCATCTCGCCGGGGCGTACCTTCCCGCAGATATCTACGTGCGGTTTTTGCGGTTGCGGGGGGAAGAGGTTCTCTACATCTGCGGCAGTGACGAGTACGGGGTGCCCATCACCCTGACCGCCGAAAAGGAAGGCATCACCCCCAAGGAACTGGTCGACCGGAACTACGCCTCGATCAAGAAGTCCTTCGAGGATTTCGGGATGAGCTTCGACAACTTCAGCCAAACCAGCCGTGAAATCCACACCGAGACCGCACAGGCCTTCTTCAGCGACCTGCATGGCCAAGGACTGTTCAAGCAGAAAACCACGGACCAGTACTACAGCCCGACCCAGGACCGCTTCCTGCCCGACCGTTACATCGAAGGGACGTGTCCCAGGTGCAAGACCGAAGGCGCCCGGGGTGGCGAATGCGAAAGCTGCCTGTCCACCTTCAGCTCCACCGAACTGATCGATCCGCACAGCGTCCTGGACAACAGCCCCCTCGAACTGAGGCCCACCACCCACTGGTTTTTGCCCATGGGCGACTGGCAGGACAAGTTGACGGCCTTCATCGATGACCACCCCGAGTGGAAGGACAACGTCAGGCAATACTGCCGCGGTTATTTCGATAGCGGCCTTCAGGACCGCGCCATGACCCGCGACCTGGGTTGGGGTGTTCCCGTTCCTTTGCCCGACCACGAGGGCAAGGTGATGTTCGTATGGTTCGAGGCGCCCATCGGCTACATCTCCTCCACCCGCGAATGGGCCGCCCTTCAGGGCGATCCCGAAGCCTGGAAAACCTGGTGGCAGGACTCCGGCACCCGGCTGGTGCACTTCATCGGCAAGGACAACATCTTCTTCCACGCCATGCTGTTCCCGGC
>JAUVII010000152.1 GCA_030592845.1 Candidatus Krumholzibacteriia bacterium
ACATCTTGTTGGCCATGCGGGTGATGGCTTCTTCCATGTCCGTGCCCACCAGGAAGCGGGCCGTGGACATGCCGAAGCTGGGAAAACTGGAACTGTAGACGTACTCGACGTCCTCGATCTCCCAGATCTTCTGCTCCATGGGGCGGGTGACCAGGTTCTCGATCTCTTCGGGGGTGGCGCCCGGCATCATGACCATCACGTCGATCATGGGCACCACGATCTGGGGCTCTTCCTCGCGCGGGGTGAGCATCAGGGCGAAGGCGCCCAGCATCACCGTGGCGAGGATCAGCAGCGGCGTGATCTTCGAATTGATGAAGGTCTGGGCCAGACCCGTGGCTCCACCGTAGCTGGGGAGATTGTTGTCCTGGTTGTTCATCCTACTTCACCACCCTGTCGCCCTCGGCGAGGGGTTGCTGTGTGGACAGCACCACGGTTTCGTCTCCGTTCATTCCCGACAGGACTTCAACCGAATCACCGAAGGAGCGGCCCAGGCGGATCCAGCGCAGGTGGGCGGTGCCATCCTGGCGCACGATCCAGACGCCGGTAAGCTGACCTCGCCTGATCACCGCTTCATCGGGCACCAGGATGGCCTGCCGCTCGCCGACCGAAAGGCTGACCCGGGCGAACATTCCGCTTCTGAGGCGGGGGTCGGGATTGCCGAGGACGGCCTCGATGTCATAGGTGCGGCTGCCGGGGTTTACCGCCCGGATGACCTTGTTCAGGGGCGCTTCGAAAACCGCGTCGTCCAGCGACGTGACATCAATCGTTGCCATGTCGCCGACCTTGACGCTCGATATATCCTTCTCGCCCAGGTGGGCGACAACCTTCATGGGACCGCTGCTTTCCAGGGAGATCAACGGCATGCCGGGGTTGGCCATGTCGCCTTCCTCGATCATCTTGCGGGTCACCACGCCGTCGTCGGGCGCGGTGATGGACAGGTAGCTCAGGTGAACTTTCACTTCGGCCAGTCCGGCTTCCGCCATTTTCAGGCCGGCCGCGGCGCGGTCCCTGCCGGTTGTCACATCGTCGAGCTGCTGCTTGGACACGGATTTCTCCGCGTAGAGTTTTTCGAAGCGTTCGGCCATTTTCTCGGCGTTGGCGAGCACGGCCTTGGCCTCGATGATCCCCGCTTCAGCCTGGACCTTCTTGGCCTTCAGGTCGGAGTCGTCGATGTTGACCAGCAGGTCGCCCTTGCTGACTTCCTGACCTTCGACCACATGGATTATTCGGACCCAACCCATCATGCGGGTCGAAACCATGATGGTCTTTTCGGCCTGGAGGCTGCCCGTGGCCGTCACCATGCGCGGTACGGTTCGGAGGCTGGCCTGTCCCGTGACGCCCTTGACGTCCTTGCCCCGGGAAGCGGCTGTCTCGGATTTTTTCCCGCAGCCCGATACGGCCAACAGGATGACCAGGACCGCCGTCAGCAGAACGGGGATACGAATGGTATTTCGGAAAGACATGAAAGGGATCCTCCTGTTGATCATTGGTCCGCCCCCTGGTGCGCCGCACCGGAATAATCGAGGTTGGCCATGCCGACCTGGTAGTCGTGAACGGCCTGGACGAGGTTGCCTTCGGCCATGATGGCGGCCGCCTGCGTGTCCAGCAGGTTGACCATGTTGGCCAGGCCCTCGCGGTATTGATTCGTGACGATGCGCAAGCCCTCACGCGCGGCGTCGACCGCACCCCGGGCCACGACCACTTTCTCCTGGGCGGCCTGGGCATTCAGCAGGGCTTCAGTGGCCTGGACGCGGGCTTGGCGGGTCTCGAACTGGACCATGTGCCGGGCGGCCCTCTCCTCGGCCCGGGCCTTCTTGACCTGGCCGATGTTCTCCATGCCCTTGAAAATGTCCCAGGTGGCGAACACACCCAGGGTCCAGCTGCGGGCGTCGTCGCCGAACACGCTGTCCTGGCTGTAGAAGTCGCGCTGCAGGCTGAGATTCACATGGGGCAGCATGGTTCCCTGGGCCACGCCGACCATCTGGCCGGCCGCGTCGGCCTGTTCACGCCGGGCCATGATATCGCTGCGCGCGCTGCCGGCCTGGGAGTCCAGTTCGGCCGGCAGGTATTGATCGGTCCGGCCTTCCAGGTCGATGTCCGCGGCCAGCGGCAGATCGATGTTGACCGCCGTCAACAGTTTGATGTTCTCCCCGGCGACGGCCATCATGTTGCGCACCTCGATGAGCTGCTGCTGCAATCCGCTGAGGTAGACCTTGGCCTGGAGCAGATCCGCCTGGGTGGCCATCTCGGCGGCGACCATCGATTGTGCCTGCTTCACGTGTCCCTCTGCTGATACCACGGCCGCGACCATGACGTCTTCAAACGCCTTGGCCAGGGCCAGGCCCTCGAAAGCCTGAACGGTGTTGTAGCGGATGGTTTCCCGGGCGCGCGCATGATCGTATTCCGCGGCGCGGTTCATTGCATTGGCGGCCTGTTTGCCGTTGATGCCCATGCCGCCGTTGAAAATCGGCTGCAAAAGTTGCAGGCGGGAAACGAAATGGTTGGTTTCGCCGGGATTGTTCAGCACCGTGGGGTCAAAGTCCTGTGGGGTGACGACCCGGTTCTGCAGGGTGTAGCCGAAGCTGTTCAAGGCATCGTCCGACCGCAGAAAAAACGAGCCCAACTGAACCTGGGGCAGGAACGCGCGCAGGGCGCTCTGGGCGTCGGCGCCCGCCGCGTCACGCATGGCGCCCGAAGCCGCCAGCATCTCATTCTGTTCCAGGGCCAGGGCGATCACCTTGCCGCGCGAGACATACAAGGTGTCGCTGCGGATCTCGCCGATGCGGGCCCAGGAGGAATCCGGGGCCGCGACGGTTTCCGCGCAGATTCCCGATACCGGCGCAAGGGTCAGTACCGCCAACGAAAAAAGGAGCCAGGAAATCGTTCGTTTCATGATCAACCTTCCGGAAATCCGTTCAGGATTGCTGATCGGCCTGCTCGGGCAGACCCATCTTCTTGAGGATATTGGCCATCAGGCACCAATTGGTGAATCCGCTCTGCAACAGGTTAAAACCCACGAAGGCGGTGAACCATAGAAATTTGGGGCTGACGTAGTGGGCTAGCGCGAGGCTGGCCAGAATAAAGGCCCCCGCGACTATGTGCAGCATTTTCCCAACGGTCATGTCCGACCCCTCCATTGTTAGTTGCGAATATTCTAATATTATTGACTCGACATATGATAACCTCTTCAAAATGAATGTCAAGCCGGGTGCAAATATATTTGAAGAGAGATGATCACCTGATTTTCCAATGGATCCCTGCCCCGGATTATACATAAAAGGCTGCAAATAGGAGGAGAAAAGTACTGCTCGGACCGGGCCAAAAAAAAGGACCCGGATTGCTCCGGGTCCCCTTCTGGGCGAGATATATGAATTGTGCCGGCCGAAAACGGTCTGGATGACCGGCGATATCTTTACCGGAACAGTGCTTTCACGCCACCCCAGCTTTCAGATTCCACCCCGACGGGACTGCACCCGGGAATCTGAACGTATACATGATCGGGCATTTCAATATGAAGATCATCGATCCAGACGATATCGCCCGCGGCGCTGTAGGTCCTGGCCTCGATGACCAGGCCGGTATTGCCGGCAACGGTGTAGACGAAGGAGGTGTAGTCCCAGCCTTCTCCCGGACCATAGTCCAGTTCGCCGCTGGCGCTTCCGCTGTAACCGTAGATGTCGCCGGGCAGATCGTCGTTCCAGTGTCCCCAAAGGCGGCATGAGGGAGCGGCGCCGGGAGTGGTGTCGTAACGCCAGAACCCAACCGTGATCTCGTCTCCGTCACGCAGATTCCAGAACAGGGCGATGAAAGCCTGGGGCGTGCTGCTCGGGGCGTTGTCTTCCAGCTTGAGGCTGAAGTTTCCGGCGTGAACCGGTTCGCCGTCCCAGCCGGCCACGTTGGTGGCGATGATGCTGGGCAGGGCGGGGTCGGGATAGATTCCGAGAGTGGTGCCGGCGTCTTCCCAGCCATAGTCGACGATGGTCGTGGCCGTGGCGGCCGAAGCGAGGGCACACATGGCCAGTACGAGGATAATTTTGACGTTGGCATTTATCATGAAGATCTCCTGCACTTTAAAGACGAATAAAACGGTGTTGTTTTGCCAAGTGGAAGAATTATATACCCAATCAATACTGAATAGCAATAAGAAACCATAATAATCGCAATTAATTGATTATCTATCAGATTGGTGGGATTTGGGGGATGGGGAAGTTTCCTTTATATTGTCCTTTCTCCAGGTTAAGGAATTTGCTGCAACCGACTTATCGGGGTGAAAATGGCTGAAAGTCCCAAAAAACAACTGTTGGTGGTCAATCCGCGAGGGTTCTGCGCGGGTGTGGAGCGCGCCATCGAAGTGGTGGACAGGCTTTTGATAACCCAGGGAGCTCCCCTCTATGTCCGCCGGGAAATTGTCCACAACAAAGCCGTGGTGGAGGATTTCCGCGCCCGGGGTGTCGTTTTCGTGGATGAACTGGATGCCGTCCCGGACGGGGCAACAGTTGTTTTCAGTGCCCACGGTATTGCTCCAACCGTTCGCCAGGAGGCCGCCGACCGGAATTTAAGGGCCATCGACGCCACCTGTCCCCTGGTGACGAAAGTCCATAACGTGGTTGTCCGCAACGTCCAGGAGGGCCGGCACATGCTGTTGATCGGCCATGCCGGCCATGACGAGGTCCTGGGCACGATGGGGGAGGCTCCGGGCAGCATCACCCTGATCACCAGCGTGGAGGATGTCGCTCAACTGGACTTTCCCCGGGATGCGGAACTTGCCTTGTCAACCCAGACAACCCTGAGCGTGGATGAAACGCGGGACATCGTTGAGGCCCTGCGCGAGAGATTTCCTCGTTTGATCGAACCCCGGAACAGCGATATCTGTTACGCGACCCAGAACCGGCAGGACGCGGTGAAGGCGCTGGTCGCCGCGGGAATCGATCATCTGCTGGTCGTCGGCTCGGAAACCAGCAGCAACAGCCGGCGTCTTTGTGAGGTCGCCCAGAAATTGGGCGTTTCCGCCTCCCTGATAGACGGACCGGAGGATATTGTGCTGCCGGACCTGTCCTCGGCCACGGTTATCGGTCTGACGGCTGGTGCTTCAGCCCCCGAACATCTGGTTCAGGCGGTGATTCAGAAAATGACCAAAGAAGGCTGGCACGATGAACAACTTGTTACATTGCAAGAAGATGTGAAGTTCAGCCTACCTCCGGAGCTGCTGGACAATAAACATGACTGATTGATATCTATTAAGATTTGCATAAAATGGACTTTGACATTTATTAATTATGAGATTAATGTGCAATTGAAGAAACATTTTCTAATTCTCGCCCTGCGGCAGGTTCTCGATCAAGGGAATTAAAGAGGGGAAAGGCGAGGCGCGACCATGGAATTCGAGGTAGTCGGAATGGAAAAGAAGCTCTACGAGATGCAGGCTGAGCTCTGCAAGACCCTGTCCAACCCCAAACGGTTGGAAATCCTGGATATCCTCAAGGAACGCGAGGAAATTTCAGTCAACAGCCTGGCCGAGATGCTGGAGATTCCCAAGGCCAACACCTCCCAGCATCTGGCGGTGCTGAGACAGGCCGGCGTGGTGAACACCCGCAAGGACGGGATCAATGTCTACTACAGTCTGAGATCGGCCAAGATTTCCGAAGCCTGTTCCCTGACGCGCCAGATACTGCTCGAGCGCCTCGAGGACCACGTCAGTCTTTCGGATCTGATCAGGAAGTCGGGGGACTAGCGGATATTTCCTGAGTTTCGACCAATCGCGAAAAGGTCAGGGCCATGGTCCTGACCTTTTGCATATCCAGGATGTTCGCCGCGAGCAGGGGGGCCACCCTGGCGAGGGTGAGGGAGATGAGATCATCATCGGTCAGCGGATCTCCCTGGGCGAGCAGGTCGGCGTCTTCCAGTTCCTGACGCAACTGCTCGAGTTTGTTGACACGGAATCCCTTCACTTTTTTAGCCTCGATGGCTTCCAGGAGAAGAGCTCCGTCCCAACGACATTTTCCCAGCGCGGTGGTAACCGGCTCCAGGAAATTTCCCGATACGGCGGCGGAATCTTTCAGGAACTCGCCGGTCACCGGCCGTGCCCTGCCGAGGCGCCATCCATCCAGCCAGGCGCTCCATAATTCACTTCCAGCGTCGACGAGGGCGGCTTCACCGGCGGTGATGGCGCCCGCGGTGATCAAGGTATCGGTGCCCTGGTCGAACCGGGTCAGGGTGGCGGCGTTGCCGTCGACCAGGCGGCGGACCAGGCCCAGGTCGTCGTTCAACACAAAAAATACGTGAAGGGCTCCCCGGGGCGCCCAGGGATCCGGTCGGGGTACCATTAAAGCGGCACCGTATTCTGCGGCGCTCATGCCGGTCGGATCCGGGGCCATGATGTTCGGCGGCAGATTGGCCGGATCGAGCAACGATGGGTCCGCCGTGCCCGCCATACTCCGTACCACGGCCAGATCGATATGATGGGCCGAGGCCAGGCCTTCTGCGGCCAACGCGCGCCCGAAGGCGGCGGCATCGGTGGGGTTGGGCGTGAGATAGAAGATCTGGCGGCCTTCATCGGCGGCCAGCCGTCCCAGGCTGGTGGCGACGGCGGCAAACCGTTCGGGGTCGGCCGAGGTCAGCGAGTCGTCCAGGAATATCGGGGGCCGCGCGCCTTCTTCCCCCACGGTCATGAAGGCCAGCTTCACCGCGAGCAACAGCTGGGCGCGGGTTCCGTCGGACAGTTGGTTCAGTTCAAGGCGTTGGCCGGAGTCCTCGGCCAGAGCCAAAAACCGGTCGGCACCGCCGCCCTGGCCGGCCATCTCCAACCTGTAACGGCGGCCGGTGAAGAGATTGAAATATTCGTCGGCCTTTTCCAGGACCAGCGGGCGGGATTCCTTTTCGTGCCGGCGTTCCACGCGATCCAGCAACAGTTTGCCGAGGTCGGATTCCCGGTTGGCCTGGCGGACTTCTTCCAGGGCGACCATGGCGGAACCCGCGGCAGCCAGGGCTTCCTGGAGATTGGATCCCTGGCGGGTCTGGTCGATTTTCAATTCGATACGGTTGATTTCTTCAATCAGGGCTACCAGTTCGTCGGCCCGTTGTTTTTCCGCGTCGATCAGGCCGGTCAGGCTCACCTCGGATATTTCCGCTGTTTCTCCATCGTGAAGCAGATTCGCGCCCTCGGCGACGCGCGCCGTAAGCCGGTCGGATTCCCTGGTGGAGTCATCCCGTTCCCGGGTGGTTTTCTCGAACCGGGGAAGCAGATCCAGAAGCCGGGAGACCTCCGTCTCGGCGGCTGGTCCGCCGTCCAGTCCCAACCGGTCCAGGATCACCTTGATCTCCCCAACGACCCGGTCCATATCCTTGCGTTCGCGGTCGAGGAATTCATCATTGGTTCGACGGGAGTCCGCAAGGGTGTCGATCCGGTCCCGGCGGTTGGCGAGATCCTCCAGGAGGGTGGCCGCTTCATCGGCATCGGAAACAGGTGCGATGTCCGAGGCGGCCAGTTCCGAATTGAATCCGGCCAGGGCTTCATCCATCCGGCCGCGGCATCCGGCCAGGTGGTCTTTTTTCCGGGCGATCTCCTGCCTCTTTTCCAGAGCGATTCGTGTTTGGCCGACACCCTGGAAATAATTGTACAGTCTCCAGACGCCCGCGCCCCCGACTCCGCCGCCCAGCGTGACGGCAATCCAGGGCAGAACGGGCTCCGGAAGAGGAAGCAGTATGCCGGCGGCAATCAGCGCCGCCCCGGCGGCCAGCATCATGATGATGGGCAGAAGACCGGGCTTCACCGAGGCATCGGTCAGAACCTGGTCGAGATGGGGGCCGCCCGTATCCCGTTCGGCCAGATCCGCTTCCCGTCTGAGGTCCTTCAGGGCTTCCAGTTTTTTCTTCAATAGACCCAGGGAGAGATCAGCACCTGTCCCGCCGGTTGATTCGAGTTCGTCCAGTTCCCTGCCGATCGCAGCCAGGGCCCCGGTCCGGTTTTCGATCTCCTGCAGGTGATCTCTTTCCTGACGCCGCAGGCTTTTCAAATTAACGGGATCTTCCGGACGGACACGGGCGCAGGCGGGGGCAGGTTGGCCAGGCGGGAATCGGCGTCGCCCAGGGCAGCCGTTTGACGGATCAGATCACGCAGGGTTTCCAGCACGGCCAGGCGGCCCCGGGCGGCGCCGGCCAGGTCGCGTTCCTTTTTTAAATCATCGAGGCGGTCCTGTTCCAGAACCAGG
>JAUVII010000173.1 GCA_030592845.1 Candidatus Krumholzibacteriia bacterium
GAGAAGGAGGAGGCGGGAAACCTCTGATGCTCAGCCGAATCCTCAAGCCTTGGGTGTGGGCTCCCCTTGTTCTCATTCTCGATTTCACCTCCAAGAGAGCCGTATTGGCCAACGAAACGGCTCTGCGTGCCAAAATCCCGGTTATCGGTGATTTTGTCCGTTTCATCTACGTCCGTAACCCCGGGTCGGCCATGGGTCTGTTCCCGGTGGGACGATACGTCCTGGTGGGAATCAGCATTCTGGCTTCCCTGTTCCTCATTTACCTGTACCGCACCACCGACCCGAAACTGAAGGTGCGTCTCGGGGCCATGGCCGCCATTCTGGGCGGAGCGGTAGGTAACCTCGTCGACCGGGTTTTTTACAACGGTCATGTGGTCGATTTTATCGATGTGGGCATTGGCACCCACCGGTTCTACACTTTTAACGTGGCCGATATGGGAGTCACGGTGGGGGGAACCCTGCTATTCCTCTGTATCCTGCTGGATGGGCGACGTTCCGATGACTGACACGGAAAAAACCGAGCGAAAATTCACCGTGGAACCGGACGACGCCGGGAGCCGGTTGGACAGTTTCCTGGTGGAACGATGTCCCGATCTGTCCCGCAGCCGAATCCACACGGACATGAAAGAGGACCGGGTCCTGGTGGATGGCCGTCTGCGTCCCAAGAGTTTCCGGCTGCAGGCCGGCAGCCTGATCGTTTTCAGACCGGGTACCAAACCGGAAATGGAAGCGGTGCCGCAGGACATCCCCCTGGATATTATTCATGAAGACGAGCATCTCCTGGTGGTCAACAAGCCCGTCGGGATGGTGGTCCATCCCGCCGTGGGGCATCCGGACGGCACCCTGGTCAACGCCCTGCTGCACCATTGCAAAAACCTGTCCGCCGGGGGCGATCCGCTGCGTCCGGGAATCGTCCACCGCCTTGACCGGGACACTTCAGGTCTGCTCGCGGTCGCCCTGACCGATGTGGCCCACAGGCACTTGTCGGAGCAGTTGCAGGACCGGCGCATGGGACGGACCTATCTGTCCGTTTCCTGGGGCCGCTGGAAAGAGGACGAGGGCACCCTGACCGGCGATATCGGCCGCCATCCCCGCTTCCGCCAGAAAATGGCCGTGGTTCAGAACGGCGGCAAAACGGCGGTGACCCGATTCCGGGTGCTGGAGGATTTCGGTTTTGTCCAGTATTGCGAGGTGCAATTGGAAACGGGCCGCACTCATCAGATCCGGGTTCATTTCACCCATAACGGCCATCCCATCGTGGGCGACAGGATGTATGGGGACGACCAGCGCGCGCGCGGCATCCACAATCTTGACCGCCGTCTTGCCGACCGCATGGTAAAAGCAGCGGGGCGCCAGTTGCTGCACGCGGTGGGTTTGAAACTTGTCCATCCTGCCACATCCGAGACCCTGGAATTCCAGGCTGAGATTCCACCGGACATGTCGCATGTCCTGGCCATGCTCAGGGAACAGATATGAGGGCCTTGATGGCGGGTGTTCCAAATGTGGACATTGAGGCCCCTGTGTTCTATGCTGTTGCGGTTGTGGGCCGGGAATCTGGTTTCCGGTGGTTGTGTCCGACTCCATTCAAAGGGTGAAAGTGCGTGAAACTCAAGGAACGCAAACGGGATGGGGTGGCCATCCTGGAAATGAGCGGCAAGCTCATGGGAGGTCCCGACGCGGAGACTTTCAATGAGACCATCAAGACACTCATCCACGAGGGATGCCACAATGTCATCGTGAGCATGGAACGGGTGAAGTGGGTCAACAGTACTGGGCTGGGCATTCTCATCTCCGGTTACACGACCCTGAAAAAAAATGGGGGAGAGTTGAAACTCCTCAAGGTGTCGGATCGTATCGAAAATATCTTTATCGTCTCGAAACTCTACACGGTTTTCGAGTCATTTCAGGACGAAGACGAAGCCGTCCAGAGTTTTTCCTGATGAATACAGGGATACAGCGCAGGCAGGTTATTTGACCGTGGCGTCCAGAATCGAATTACATCTGCCCAGCAATATGGAATATCTCGGTGTGCCCGATGCCGTTCTCATGGAGATCGGCAGCGATATGGATTGTTCCAAAAACGACCTGGAGGAGCTGGGCACCTCGGTGATCGAGGCCTGCACGAACGCCATGGAACATGGCAACCAGTTGGACGACGAGCTGCCCATTCAGGTGATCTTCGAAATCGAGGGCAACGAAATCACCATCACCGTCCTGGACAAGGGGCCGGGGTTCGATTTCGAACACTGGACGCCCTCCGACGAACTGATGCGGCAACGTGGACGCGGTATTCTCATCATGCGCGAATTTACCGATTCCCTGGAGTTCGCCCGCCAGGACGACGGCCGTTTCATGATCCGCATGGTCAAGAAACTCAAACCTTCCGAAGACGACTGATCCGTGCCCTGTTACCTGGGACTCGACTATGGCCTGCGCAGGATCGGAATCGCCTCCAGTGATCCGGACGCCTCCCTGGCCTTCGCCGTCGGCACCCATGTCGAAGGGCGGGACGGGTCTATCCTTTCCTACCTCGGGACCCTGATCTCCGACAGGAACGTGACCGTTCTGGTGCTGGGACTTCCCCTGACAGCCGACGGCAGGGAGGACGACATGGCCCGCCGGGTGCGCAAGTTTTCCCAGCGTCTGTTGCGGGAATTCCAGATCGAGGTGGTTCTCTGGGATGAACGGTATTCCAGCGCCGAAGCGGATCGCTGGCTGGATCTGCGCCGCCGTCCGGGCAAGGAGGACAGGGATTCCCTGGCCGCCCAGATTATTCTCCAGTCCTTCCTGGACAGCCCGGGGCGGGATGATGTCCCGCGGGAGGTGCTGTCGTGATGAAACGGGCCATCATGGTGGCCGGGGCTGCCGTTGTGCTGGGTGTGCTGGCGGTGTTGTGGGCCTGGAGCCTGTGGACGGGACCGGGGCCAGCCGTATCCCCTGGCGGAAAATCTCCATCTGAACAGGCCACCACCCTGATCCGCATCACCGACGGAATGACCCTGACCGCTGCTGCCGATACCCTGGTTGCCCGCGGATTATTGAAGCATGCCAAAGTTCTGCTCGCCGGAGCCAGGGTGACCGGGAAAGGCCGGTCCCTGAGGGCGGGGCTCTACGAATTGCCATACGGAATTTCACCCCGGGACCTGTTGCGGGCCCTGACCACCGGGACCGCCGTTCAGATCAAGGTGACCCTTCCCGAAGGGCTGGCCGCCGAAGAGATGGCCGAGATCATGGCCGGGTCCCTGGGCTTTGGCGTGGACAATTTTCTGGCTGCCGCCGATTCCCTGGTGTTGGCCGCGGCCGCGGGGGGGCGCCTCATGAAAGGGGACGCCCGGGCAATCGCGGTCCATGACTCTCTTTTGTCGGCTGAATCCTCCCGGCATCCGCGGAGGTTCCGCTGGTGTGAGGGCCATCTCGCTCCGGATACATTTCTTTTTGCCGAGGGTACGACGGCGGCTTCGGCGGCGGCTTTTCTGGTGGAAACTCAATGGGCCCGTCTGGATGCGGTCCTGGCGGCAGTTGCAGGAACCGTCGGTGCCGATTATTCCCGGCAGGAACTTCTGACCCTGGCTTCAATCGTCGAGGCTGAGGCTCGGCGTGATGATGAGCGCACCCTGATTGCCGCTGTCTATGTAAACCGCCTGCGGCAGGGGAGGCGGCTGGAGGCTGATCCGACCGTGGCCTTTATCCTGCGCAAAAAGGGCAAGCGTCTCTTCTACCGCGATCTGGAAGTCGGCTCTTCGTTCAATACCTATCGCCATAAGGGGCTGCCTCCGGGGCCCATCGGCAATCCGGGCCTGGCGGCCCTTGAAGCGGCGGCACGGCCGGATTCCGCCTGCCGCGCCATGTTTTTTGTTTCCGACGGCAAAGGCGGTCACGTTTTTTCCCGCACGGCTAGTGAGCACGAGGCCGCCGTCCGGGAATTCCGGAGGATCCGGGCCGGGAACCGTACTGATCGGAAAAATTGACGGAACCCATTCGCCGCTTTATTGTTCAGCCCATCTGATACGAGTCCGGGGTCTTCAGTGAGGTTTAAGAGATGGAACTGGTGAAAAAATTCTGGTTGCTGTGGACCGCTCTGGGGGCTGTTGTCCTGGGGTTTATCACTTTGGCAGCCGGGATGCTCACCATCGGCCCCGTCATGCTGGTCCTCGGTTATTGTGTTTTATTGCCATTTTTCCTGTGGCGGTCGTTCCAGGAAAGTGTGGGCGAATAGTTCAGTTGGCTAGAGCGCCTGCTTTACACGCAGGAAGTCGCAGGTTCGAGTCCTGCTTCGCCCACCATCAAAAAAAATAATCTATAGTCAAATATCCCATATTTTGGTCTTTAGTGGGTTTTGGCACCATTTTTCCTCATGGAAATTGAATATTCGGATTTTTTTTCCAATTTTCAGCAGAATGCAGAAAATAATGGGTTGCATTGGCCATGCCCATATGGTACTCTAATGATGTCAAGTGATGGACATGTGAGTGGGAAGGAGAGCTCAACGCAGTTGTCAATGTGTTCGCTTGGGTTAGCCACCCTCGCTATAATGTGCCTTTTTTGGAGGTGTCCTAATGGTTCTTAGGAAACTCATGGGTATTTTTGCAATTACCCTGATTGTTTGTGCCGCTTCACTCGCTACCGCGGGTGTGCCTGACGTGACCCAGTGCAGCGCTACTGTTAATCACAGTGGTTTTGCTGTGGTGTATAACGTTCCCAATGGCAATGGCAACGGGTTTGACGCAGCTGTTGGAGCTGGTGGAGCTGTCGACGCTACCATTACCGTGGTAGTCAATGACGGTACCCCGGCCCCCATCGCCAACTATCCTTTCGAGGATGTTTGGATTGAGTCTCTGGACGGCGGCATGGTTGCATGCACCGGCGGTGCCACCGCTGACGCTAGCACCGATGCTTTGGGTATGACCCAGTTCCAGAATCCGCTGCAGGCGGGTGGCTGGAGTCTGGCTAATACCATCGTCCTGATTAACGGCAACCAGATTCCTGGTTCCGTTTCCATTGGCTATAACAGCCCGGATCTCGATGGCAGCGGCGCGGTCAACCTGACCGACGTCCAGCTTTTCGCCGGTGACTTCACCACTCCCGCAACCTACGACTTCAGGTCTGACCTGTTCTTCGATGCTATCGTGAACCTGTCCGATCTGCCGCTCCTGGCTGCCGCGATTGGTGCGTCCTGCCCCTAGGATTTCCCCGCCATACCCGGTGTGACCGGGTGTGACGCAAGGAGATTCCGGGAGTTTTGATAGTGTGACCCTGCTAATGCAGGTGGCAGGGTCACAAATTCTCGCCCGATCAATTCGGCGAAGTCTTCAGGAAGTACCTGCGCAACTCTTTTAGGAGATACAACATGAAGAAGTTGGTAGTTCTGTTGCTGGCCACTTTGGTTGCAACGTCATCTTTCGCTGTTATCGATCCCGATGATGACATGATGGGGATCTACTTTGACAGGAACGCTGACGACAATTGCCTGACTGTTGGGCCCAGCGTCTTGATCAATGTTTACATAATCCTTACCAATACCACCGCTCCCGCCATTAATGCCTACGAACTGGGCCTTACTGTCGCAGTGCCCACTGGTATGGAAGGCTCGATCTTCCGTATGGCCAGCGCCATCGCTGATGGTGTGGTCTCTGGTGTGGATGTTGGTACGAATGGTCCTCTGGGCGGCGATTACATCGTCGGTCTGGGACTGTCTCTGCCGGCCCAGCCTGCTTTGATTCTGCACTCGTTCCAGTACATGCTGCTGGCTGCGATGCCTGTGGAATTCTACATTGGCGCTTCGTCCATTCCTTCGATCGCGGGTGTCTATCCCGTGGTCCAGAATGCCGAAGGTTCCATCCTGATGCAGGTTGGCCAGTCGACCGGCGGCCCGGATATCCCCGTGGCCACCATCAATGGTGAATGTGTTGTTGGCGTCGAAGAGGCCAGCTTTGGTAGCGTCAAGAGCCTGTTCCGGTAAAACGGGATAAATTGCGGCTTCGGTCGCAGGACAAAGGTTCATGGGCCCGGGTGGTTTTTCCACCCGGGCCTTTTTTTGCCGTTTCTGTTACCCCTTGACAGACCCTCCCTTTGCCCGGATATTCACTGTGTCGATTCCAGATCCTGCAGCACTCGTGATGGATGAGTCTTTTCTTTTAGGAATCCTCCCGGAATCCTTCAAGAAATTTACGCTCAGACCGAAAAGAGTGCTTGTAGAGCTGGAAGAGACTCGGTATCTTTTTGCTGTTGTCGAGGATAGCGTATCTGTTTATTGGCCCAGTCCGGACCAGGCGTGAAGGATCGTCGCTCTGGCCTGATTCGGATATGGCAGGTTCGCTAAATGTTCCAGGGTTGAAAAATGGATTTTCCAGGAAAGGGGAATCGTAAAATGAAGAAGTTGCTTTTTGCCGTGTCCGCCCTTGCGGCGCTTGCCCTGCTGACCCCCAGCACCGGTTTTGCCCAGCACGAGTCGTCCTTTAATAACCAGGTAGGGTTGTTCCTGAACCCTGACGGTACCGGCGCATCGGCCACCGTCACACTGGGTGCCCCTGTTTCGGTCTATCTGGTTCTGATCAATCCGACTGATGTGGAAGCTGGGGAAGCACCGTACCCTGACATGAACGCTTTCGAGTGCACGCTGAACTTCAACGGTCCGGCCCTGTTCAAGCTGGCTGACGTCCTGCCTGCCACCGCGGTCAACGTGGGTGACAACACTGACATCAACCAGGGCTTCCTGGAGTACATCGTTGGTCTGGGTACCTCCATGCCCATTGTGAACGCATCAGCTACCCTGATTTCGTTCCAGTTCATGGCCACGAATCCCGGGTTGACCGAGATTACCCTGACACAGACCCAATTTCCCAGTATCCCCAACGAGATGGCTTTCCAGTCCGTCTCCGGCCAGCTGCGGGTTATGAATAATGCCAGTGGTGCTGCTGATGGTGTCGTCTTCGCTTTCAATAGCCTCGGCGTCGTTGCCATCGAAGATGCATCCTTCGGTTCGGTGAAGTCACTGTTCCGCTAGGTAGAAAATCTTGTAAAGATCCGGTTTATTCCGGTTCTGCGAGTGTCGATA
>JAUVII010000163.1 GCA_030592845.1 Candidatus Krumholzibacteriia bacterium
TGATGGAACTGGCGGTATCTGCCCGCCTGGGGCCGGTCGTGCCGGAACATGGGCCCCATGTAGTAGAACTTGACGGTCCCCGGTTGCCGGTTCAGGCCGTTCTCAAGATAGGCCCTGACCACTGAAGCTGTCATTTCCGGCCGCAGGGTCAGGCTTTCCCCGCCCTTGGTCTCAAAGGTGTACATTTCCTTGTCGACGATGTCGGTACCTTCACCCACCGAACGGAGGAACAGATCGGTGGGCTCGATAATCGGGGTCCTTATCTCTCCATAGCCGTAGCGAGCCAGAACTTCACTCCAACGCCCCTCACACCAGTGCCAACGCTCGATTTCCTCGAGCATGACATCCCGTGTACCCTTGAGGCGGCGATACTTGATGTTCATGGTGTCCTTTCCAGAAACCGGTCGGAGTTTTGGCCCGGCGGCCGGCCCGCAGGATGAGCTAATATGGGTCAATCCCCGGCTGGAGGCCAATTCCCCCCAAAATTCCGTCGCACGAGATCAAAATCGGGATCGACCAGGTGGTTGAACCCCACCAGATTCAATCCGGTGATGCCCTGTTGGAGGTCGCGGGTTACCGGAGGCTGCTCTTCACCGTTTCGTCCCAGGGCCGCCAGACCATCGCCCGCCTGGAGGCGTATCCTGCCCGGAACGGACCGCGAGGCGAACAGAACGATATCGGGAACAGGGATCGTCATCAGTTCGATTCCCCATTCGAGCGGGGACAGCAATCCCGAGGAAAAAACCTGTCGGCGTCCCACTGCCGGACCAGGGCGTAATCGAATCCCCCCAGGCGGGCGGCATGAAGTGCCGGAGCATGATCATAGGGATCCGGCCCCCAGGCACAGGCCAACGGTGACGCCGGGCCCGGTACGGAATTTTCTCCCTTTCGGCGCCACGCTCCGGTGCCGGTCAAGGACAGTGAATCACCGCAGACGGTGGACGCGGGTCGGGAAAGCCAGGGAGATTCAACCAATCCCGCCGTTTTGCGAAAAACCAGGACACTCCGGGGCCGAAGATTTCTCGGGGCGGCCCGACGCCCCACCGCCACCGGCACAAAGTCCCCGACTTCGAGGGACAAAGCCAGGCCGTCGGGACAAAAAACGAAATCCACACCCTCGGCCAACCTTTCCTGAAAGGCCCCCAGAGTGCGAACAACCTGCAGATCCATCGGATGGTCGGTGAATTCGTTCAGGAAATCAGCCAGAGGTTTATAGACCCCCGTTTCCCGGGCGGGACTGCCGGAAGAATCAAAAACCAGGAACACCCCTCGCCCCCGGGAAGGATTGGCCCCTGGCCACAGCAACGCGCCGGCGGCAAGGCCCAACACCAGAACCCCGGCCAGGACCGCCCTCAAACGGCCACGGCCGCCACTCATGAATCCTGCATTGCCGCCGTCACTCACCCTGGCCCTCCTCTGGGGTTCCGGTCCGGGATTCATCCTGCGGCAAGGGCGGGTTCCCGACGAAAACCTGGAACTGAGGAGGGTCCAAACGAATGAGGGTAACCCAATCAGGATGAACAACCTGACCGGCCAGCAGGAAAATTCCCTCGCCAAGATTATCCACCGGAACAATGACCGAGACCCTGTCCTTGGTCAGAACACGCAACGAGTCGGCTATTCCCCGCACCATGACATCCGCCACGGGAGGCGATATGCCCACATCGGGCCGCCCCGCGTCCACCAGGGGGATCACCGGAATATTGGCCAGGGTTCGGTCCTCCAGTTTACCCACGTTGAAGTCGATCAGGACCTTGGGTTCCGACAGCTCCAGAAAATCTCCGGGCGCTACCAGGTCAGCCGTCAATTCGGTGTCCTGGGAAATGCGGCCGAGATTCACGGCCGTGGTGAGGACTGCCAGATCTTCACTGAAAAAACGGGCGGGACCGGTTACCAGAACCGAGTCGGGCAGGATGCCGGGGGCCGTCACGAAAGCCAGGCCACCGGGCAGATTTTCGGATACATCCAGGCGGACGGCGACCATTCGGGAGATCTCCCGGTCAATGGTCAGCTTCAGGGTCTGGGACCGCTGAAGATCCGCGTCCTTCAAGTCCGTAAAGAGATCCGCCCGGTCCAACCGGTAGGCAAACGTGGTGTCCGCGAAACCCGCCAGATTGACCCTCGCCTCCCCAATGTACTTGTTGAAAAACTGGTGGGTCAGAAGTTCGAGTTTGCGGCCGGTGACTTTCACCTGGATTTCAGACGGCAGATGATCGCTCCCCGCCACGGTCAGACCTTCACCGAGGCCCGTTACCCGCAGGGGCAGACTTGTACTCTGTTCGATATCGGAAGTGGACGCCACCTGGATCCAGATAACCACCGAGATCAGGACACAACTGATTTTCAGACCAAGACGATTCATGGGTCCGGTTGAACCTCCGGTAATTTCAACATCTGCCCGACCAGGATCGATCGGTCCTCCAAATGGTTGCGGATTGTAATCTCATTTACGGTGGTACCATGCCGTTGAGCCAGACGCCACAGATTATCGCCACGGCGCACCTGATATTCCCGGGTCCATAAGGAAACCTCAGCGGCGAGTGCCCCTGCCGGCGGCGCCTCGACCAGTTGCAACCTGTCCTGCTGGTCCCGGCGCCAATCCAGGATTCCCTCCACCAGAACCATGGCTATCTTACGACGGCTGGCCCTGTCCGCCAGAAGTTTGCGGTCCGCGGAGTTCGACAGATAAGACACCTCCACCAGGGCCGAGGGCATGGCCAGGGACTTCAGGACATGAAATCCAGCCTGCTTGACCTTGCGGCCTTTGACCACCCCGCTGGATTTGGCGGCTGTCACCAGTCGTTCCGACAGATTCGCCGACTGGTGAAGAACCTGACTCATGCGCAGATCCATCAGGATGTCCATGACCAGGTCATCCGGCGTGTCGGCGGGATCCAGACCTACCAGCTGCGCGGCATTCTCCTTGTTGGCCAGCTCACGGGACTCCCGATCGGTCGCCCCTTGTAAAGACAGAAAATAGACTTCCATCCCCGACACCGCCGCACGGGGATGGGTATTGCAATGGACCGAAATAAAGAGGTCCCCTTCTTTCCGGCGCGCGAAATCCACGCGTTGCCACAACTCCAGACCGTAGTCGCCGTTGCGCGTCAGCAAAGCCCGATACCCGGGCAGGGCGTTGATAAGCCTGGCCATCTCCCTCGATATATCCAGGACCACGTCCTTTTCCTTCAGCCCCTTGCGCGTGGCTCCGGGATCCAGGCCGCCATGTCCGGGGTCAATAATCACCAGGTAGGGTCTGGGGACGGGCGCCAACGTTATGGCCGGCCTGCTGACGGGTTGAGGCAGGGCCTCGGCCACAGAGGAGGAAGAATTTTCGGCTTCCGGCCGCAATACATCCAAAACGATGCGGTGGGGCCGGCCATTGCCCGCCGGAAGGGAAAAACTGCGAAATTCCACCCTGTAATCCAGATCGAGTACGACCTGGGCACGTTTGGCGCCGGAGTTCCGCCTGATGAGACGAACCAGGCCATCCCCGACGGCAATGGCGCCGGTCTGTTCAAATACAGCTCCCGACACGTTGATCACAATGCGCTCCGGATCGCCGATGCGGCGTACCTCGAAGGAAGCCGGCCCGGTCAGATCCAGAACCACGCGGGTGTGATCCGGCGCCGAGAAATGGCGCACTCTGGCAATGCCGGCCCCGGCCACCGCCGGACCGGCGTCCAGGAACATTCCACAGGCCAGAAGGAGCAAAACCACCATCGACGGAAGGTGGGTTCCTACTGAACCGGGGAGAAGGTCATGATATCGGTTGGAATTGCATCCCGGATGCCACATGGGGAGTCCGCTCCTTCGGTCCGCACAAATCCTGAAAGGGGTATCATCCGGCGCCGAATCCGTTCGGGGCCGCAAACATACCCGTCCTCAGCCAAATTACCATATGAGCCCCCGGGACGCAAAGGAGATATTGGTCCCAACAGGGCTCTTACTGGCGGGTGGCGTAGGAATCCAGGATATACGACAGGGGATTGACCGGGCGGTTGCCGATCCTGATTTCATAGTGCAGATGGGGAGCCGAAGACCGACCGGTATTTCCCGACCGGGCGATGATATCGCCCCGGGAGACCTTGTCCCCCTTTTTGACCAGCTGCTGGTCCAGATGGGCGTAGACCGTCATCACGCCATTGCCGTGATCCACCTTGACCACCTTGCCGAATCCCCGCTGTTGCTGGACCGCAAGTATGACACCGTCACCGGTCACCCTGACCGGCGTCCCCAATGGTACGGAAAAATCGAGGCCGCGGTGGAAAGTCTGCTTTTGGGTGAACGGATCCTTGCGAAAACCGAACCGGCTGCTCATCCACCCGGTGTCCGTGGGACGGATGGAGGGAATTTTCCCCCGCACGACAGAACGGGCGTTCAGGGTATCGAGCATGGCCAGGTAGCCCTGCTTCTGGATCTTGGCCTGCCGGAGCATCAATTCAAGGTCATCCCGGGTGGCGTCAGAGGGAATACGGGATTCGAGGGAAAGTCCAGGCACTTCTTCCCGGGCAAAACCCAAATGATTCCTGCCGCCAATGCCGGCGGAAAAGGTTTCTTCATCAATGGCCGGCAGGTTGATGGCCGCGGCCATCAGGCTCTGCACCTCGCGAACGCTGTCGATCTCTTCCCGCAATACCACGACCTGACCTTCCAGATCCTGGATCGTCCCCCTCAGGGCCAGGTTCTCCACCTGCAGACGGGACCCACCGGGCAACCAGCTGTTGCCGGTCCTGATTCCGGCCCCATACATGACCGCCACGGCGATCAGCATTCCAAGCACTCCGATGGGGACCAACAGGCTCCAACGGGCTACCCGGAATTGCCGCGAGGGACCATGGTCCTCGGGCATATACAAAAGGCTATAGCTTTTCTTAAGCTTCATCAATCAACCGCAATTGTCTGGGAACTGTCCCCGGGAAGGGAAGTTGATCCGTCAACAGACCGGACTCCCGGAGGTGGAAGCGAAATAAAATTGTCCGCAAAAGATGCTCCCCGGCTCAAAGCTTGTCAACAGCCATCCCAAATCAGCTTCAAATGACCGTTTGAAGCCACGGAGAGACATCATCGCAAATAACGGGCCATCATTCAGGACCATCGGACGCCACGGGTTCCATCGGGGAAATTCGGGAAAACCCGGAAAAAAGAGGGCCCGGACCTCCACCGAAAGGAGTATCCGGGCCATTGTCAAAGGGACGGACCAGGATTATGGTCCCCCACTCCCTAGTAATAATCGTAGAGAAGGACCTTTCCCTTGGAATTGCGCAACTTGGCCAGGGCTTTTTCCTTGATCTGGCGAATGCGCTCCCTGGTCAGCCCCATGCGCCGACCGATCACTTCCAGGGTCTGGGCCTCCTCGAAACTCAGCCCGAAGTACTGGACGATGATCTGGGCTTCCCGTTCGGTGAGAACCGCCAGGCATTTTCTGACGTCTTCCCGCAGCCCTCGCTGCAGAACGGCGAAATCAGGAGATTCCTGACTGGTGTCCTCAATCACCTCGGACAGCGGACGGTCCCCGCCCTCCTCCCCGGAATCCTCGAGAGCCAATTCGGTCCGGTCCGACTTCAGGGCGTGGACAACGTCGGCCACGTCAAGATCCAGCCGCTGGGCGATCTGATCCGGCGTGGGCTGAGGGTTGCCCTCGTTCTGAAGAATGGAACGGGTCCGGCTGATCTTGATCAGCAGGGCCGTCTGGTTCTGGGGCAGGCGGATGGTCCGCGACTTGTCCAGCAAAGCCTGCATGATGGATTGGCGAATCCACCACACCGCATAGGAAATAAACCGGAAGCCACGCTTCTCGTCGAAGCGGTGGGCGGCCTTGAGCAGCCCCAGGTTTCCTTCGTTGATCAGGTCCGACAACATCAGCCCCTGGTTGATGTAGCGCTTGGCCACCGAAACCACGAACCGCAGGTTGGCCCTGACCAGGCACTGGAGCGCCTCTTCCTCTCCGGCCTTGATCCGCAGGGCGAGGGCGACCTCATCCTCCCTGGTGATCAGGTCGTAGCGGTTGATGTCACGGAAATAGACCTCCAGGCCCTTCTCGTGCATCGCGGGTAATATATTTCTTCGACCAGCCATTATGATTCCTTCCTGCCAGCGTGGGGGTACACTGTCAGTTTTCCAGCCCGGCATGCCGGGGCTGGACCGAAACGTAGTTTTCCATGTTTCCCGTTTTTACGAGAACGGACAGGAGATCGCGGCCGGGCGCCAAAAGCGTCCGGACCTGGTCGTATGACTCCAGGTCGATGATCCCGTGTCCGGCAATGGCAACCACAAGGTCTCCCGGGCGGATACCGGCTTCCGCGGCGGGCTGACCATCCTGTACCGCAACAACCATTACTCCGGTCGTGGCGGTAACTCCCAAAGCTTCCCTGAGACGAGCAACACGCGGGTCGTTCCCCTCAACGGAAGCCACCTCCATGCCGAGCCAGAGGGCCGCATTCAATGCCGCAGCCTCGGACTCCTCCTGTATCCATTCAACGGGACGTACCTGGAATCCATTCCGTTTACCGTCCCGGATGATTATTATTTCCGTATCCTGTCCCGGGGACGAACCCGCGATAAGGAACAGGAGTTGCCGGCGGGATTCCACCGTCTGGCCGGCATACTCCACCACGACGTCTCCACCCTGCAGCCCGCTGGCCGCGGCCGGAGAATCCACCACGATGCTGATGACCCGGGCGCCGCTCGGAGGTTCACCGGGGATCTCTTCCCCGACAACCTGAACCACGTCCTCGGTCACTATCCCAAGATAACCCCGAATCACGCGACCATGCTCGCGCAGCTGGCCGTAAATATTCGTCACCAGGTTGCTCGGAACCGCAAAACCGATTCCCTGCCCACGTTGGTTGATGGCGGTGTTGACCCCGATCAGGCGGCCCTGAACATCCACCAGCGGGCCGCCGCTGTTCCCGAAATTGATGGACGCATCGGTCTGGATGAAATCCTGGAAGCGTGGGGTCAGCCCTCCGATCTTCAGGTCTCCCCTGCCTTTGGCACTGACCACACCGACGGTCAGGGTGCTCTCCAGGTTGCCGAAGGGATTCCCGATGGCGATGGCCCAGGATCCCACTTCGACCAGATCGGAATCCCCGAAGGGGAGGGCCGGCAATTTCCTGCCGGCAGGATCGATCCGCAACAGGGCCAGGTCGGTATTCGGATCGGTGCCGATCAGTTCCGCCCGGTATTCCCGCTTTTCACCGCTGAAACGCACGAAAATGGCGTCAGCCCCGTCGATGACGTGGTGGTTGGTAAGAATGTCGCCGTCAGGATCCACCACGAACCCCGAACCCGTCGAAGGTGATTCGAACCGGCCGCCCTTCCCTTCTTCATCGGGGAAAAACCGGCGATACATTTCCTGCAGGGATCCCGTCCCGATTCCCGCCGAAGTGGTTGACCGGGTAATCCGAATGTTGACCACGGCGGGCCGGACAGCCTGACTGACAGCTACAAAGGGGGAATCGGGCAGATGCTCATTGACCTGTCCACGGGCCGGGCCAGCCATGAGGGCGCCCAGCAAAACAACCAGGAAGGAGAGGCTCAGACCAAACAAAAAAGGCCCCACGAATCCGTGCTTCGGACTCGCAAGAGCCGAAGCTACAGGTTGGTGTGACCCATGGTATTTGCTCGATCCAAACAGCATCACGTTTCACCGATCGTTTCAGTTAAAACCGGTGAAGGGGCGATGCCAGCCGAAGTTTCCGTGGGAGGAAA
>JAUVII010000264.1 GCA_030592845.1 Candidatus Krumholzibacteriia bacterium
GCCACCGCGCGGTATCTTCAGGCCAAGAGGATCTGTGTGGGGCGCGACTGTCGGCACAGCAGCGCCGGGCTTTGTTCGGCGGTGGCCCACGGCCTGACCGACGGCGGCGCCGACGTGCTGGATATCGGGCTGTGCGGCACGGAATTGATCTACTACACGACCTTCGCCCGGAAAATGGACGGCGGCATCATGGTTACCGCCAGCCATAATCCCATGGACCACAACGGGATGAAGCTTGTCAGGGATGAGGCCAAGCCCATCAGCGGGGACAGCGGGCTGGACACCATCGGGGTCGCGGCCCAAAGCGGCGATCTTCAGCCGGCCGCCCAAAAGGGACAGGTAACCAACGAAGACATCATGGCCGAATACGTGCAGTATCTGGTCGGGCAGGTTGAACCGGGACGGTTCAAGCCCTTGAAAATCGTGGCCAACGCGGGCAACGGCTGCGCGGGTCCCGCGGTGGCGGAGTTGGCGAAACATCTGCCCTGTGAAATCATCCCGGTATTTGACGAGCCGGACGGGACTTTCCCCAACGGAATCCCGAACCCCCTGCTGCCGGAAAACCGCGGTGTAACCACCGAGGCGGTGCGCAAGCACGGCGCCGACCTTGGCCTGGCCTGGGACGGTGATTTCGACCGCTGTTTCTTTTTCGATGAAAGGGGCAATTTCATCGAAGGTTACTATCTGGTGGGATTGTTGGCGGCGGCCAGCCTGCGCGATCATCCGGGCGCGGCCATCGTTCATGACCCAAGGCTGACCTGGAATACCATCGACATGGTAAACGGTGCGGGGGGCCGGCCGGTGATGAACAAGACCGGACACGCCTTCATGAAGGAACGTATGCGCGCCGAAGACGCGGTCTACGGCGGTGAGATGTCGGCCCATCATTATTTCCGGGAGTTTGCCTACTGCGACAGCGGTATGCTGCCCTGGTTGCTGGTCGTTCAGGAGATGTCGGATTCCGGCCGCTCCCTGGCCGATCTGGTCAAAACCATGCAGGAGGCTTACCCCGCCAGCGGGGAGATCAACCGGCGGCTGAAGGATCCCGATGGGGCCCTCAAAGAAATTGGAAAGAAATATATCGAAACCGCAAACGGCGTGGATCGCACCGACGGGCTTTCGCTGGATATGGGCTCCTGGCGCTTTAACCTACGTAAAAGCAATACAGAGCCCGTTATTAGGCTAAATGTGGAATCCCGGGGCGATCGCCCGCTGATGGAGGAGAAAACGGCGGAAATCCTGGATATTCTTGATCAATAAGTAATAGTTGTTGCAACCATTGGCCCCTAATTTACATTGATGTCAGAGATTTGAGGCCTCCAGTGCAAGGATGTCAATGCTGTGAGCCATCCATTAATAAATCCCGTCCACAAATTCTATATCCCGGTCATGGGTACCGGGTTCACCATCGATACGCCCATGAAGGTTGCGCGCTACGGAATATCGTCGGTGATATCCCTGGTGGACGACAAGCTCATCGAGCAGATGCGCAAACGTCTGAGCGGTACCGATGGGCGAAAGTATGTGGAGATCCCCGACTCCGACGAGGATTCACGGGCCAGCCGCATCACCTCGTACCTGAACATGATGGACGAGATGATCGAAGGTCAGATGGAAAAACTGCGGGGCTCGTTGTTCGAGGCCGGCAGTGAGATCACGCGTTATTTCGAGATGCTGCCCGAGTCCCCCCTGAAGTCCATGTACGAAAAGATGCAGATGGTGCGTGACCCCGCGGAAAGGGCCCGCCTCCAGCAGCAGTTGCGCGACCGGATCACATCCGGGGCCATCGACGTGAACATCATGACCAAACTGGACCGCGACCGCATGAGCAAGGGCCAGTTGCTGCCGCCGGTGTTTTCCGACGCCATGAGCGCCTTGCGTGGATACGCCAACAGCCGGGTGAAATCCTCGCTCATCCTGTCGGCCGGCATGAACCGCCGTCTATTCAACTATCTGGCTGAATTCAAGGATTTCTTTCCCGATGATACCGGAGAAATGCGCAAGTGCATCGTCCTGAAGGTGGGGGACTTCCGCTCGGCCATGGTGCAGGGCAAGCTTTTGGCCCGCAAGGGGCTGTGGGTCTCGGAGTACCGGGTCGAATCCGGCCTCAACTGCGGCGGCCATGCCTTTGGTGGCAAGGGAACGCTGTTGGGTCCGGTCCTGGAGGAATTCGCCCAGAAGCGTGAAGCCCTGGCCTCACAGCTGGGTGAGATCTGGACGGCATCAATGCAGGAGATGGGACGGGCCATCCCCGAAGCCAAGATGGATTTCCGCGTCACGGTTCAGGGCGGCATCGGCACGTCCGAGGAAAACCGGATGCTCGAAAAGGAATACAAGGTGGACGGCACGGGGTGGGGCAGCCCCTTCCTGCTGGTGCCCGAAGTGGTCAACATCGATAAGAGCCATCTGCAAAAGATCCAGGTAGCTAACGAAGATGATGTCCACCTCAGCGACTCGTCGCCCCTGGGGGTGCCGTTCTGGTGCCTGAAGACTTCGCTCAGCGAGGAGACCCGCCTCGAGCGAATCGCCGATGGCCAACCCGGCAGCGAGTGTCCCAAGGGTTTCCTGGTCTCGAACACGGAATTCACCAAGGTGCCCATCTGCACCGCCAGCCGTGCCTATCAGCGGCGCAAGCTCATCTCCCTGGGCGGCAATCCCGACGACCTGCCTGTACTTGCCGAGGACGTGGTCATCAAGGCCTGCATCTGCCACGATCTGGCCGGGTCCGCGACGGTGGTCAATGAAATCGATCCCGCCGCCAAGACCGCCATCTGTTGCGGTCCCAACACGGTCTACTTCTCACAGGTGGCCAAGCTGCGCGAAATGGTCGATCACATCTACGGCCGGGCCAACCTGCCGATCAATTCCGAGCGTCCGCACATGTTCCTCAAGGAAATATCCCTGCACCTGGACCGCCTGAAAAAGGACATGGACCGACGACGTCAGGGTTTGGCGGACGTGAAGAACAAATCCTCCGAGGAGATCCGGAACAACCTCATGGACGGAATCCGGCAGTACCACCGACTGGCTTCCCAGATAGCTTCCGATAAAAAGGATGCCTTCCTGTCGAAGCTGGACAACCTGCGCGGGGATCTGGATAAGATCAAAGACTGATCGAAGGATCCGGCAGCAGCGTTTCGGGAGGTTTCAAAGGGACTTCCACCACGAAACGCGTCCAAAGTCCGGGTTCGCTCGCAACCCTGACCGTGCCTCCCAACCGGTAAAGAATATCGTGCACGATGGAGAGCCCGAGGCCGGTTCCCTGCCCCGCCGGTTTGGTGGTATGGAACAGGTTGAAGATCTTTTCCTGTTCCTCCTGCGGAATACCCACCCCATTGTCCTGGATGGTGACCAGTACACGCTTGGCATCGATATTGGTCATTATTTCGAGGATACCCGACCGTCCCGGCGTTTCGGACATGGCGTCGATGGCGTTTTTGATGAGGTTCACGAATACCTGCTGCAGCAGCATGGGGTCTGAAGTGAATTCCGGGAGGTCCGAAGTATAGAGCCGGACAATCTCGGTTTGTGAACGCCGTATTTCGGTCCCCAGAACATCAAGGCATTCTTCCAGCAGTTCCTGGATGTCCACGTTCGCCATGCCCGAATGCTGGGTACGCACGAAGCCCAACAGACTGTGGGTGATGGTGGTCACCCGCTGAACCTGGTGATGGAGCCTTTCCATCGCCTTGCTCAAAATCTTTCTGGTTTCCGGTTTGAGCGCTTCGCCTTCCTCGTCCAGGGTTTCTTCGACCAGTCCGGCGATAGTGTCGATCACGGCCAGGGGGTTGTTGATCTCGTGGGCGACTCCCGAGGCCATCTGCCCCACGGCAGCCAGGCGTTCGGAGCGGATCAGGTCGTTTTTCAGGCGCAGGCGCGTGGTCAGGTCGCGGCACAGGCACACCACTTCCAGGGGTTTGCCGTCGGGACCGTCGATCAGGGTCAGGCTGATATTGCAGATCACCGGCCGCC
>JAUVII010000220.1 GCA_030592845.1 Candidatus Krumholzibacteriia bacterium
CGTCGAAACTTCCAACATGTTCAAGGCGGGATCTCCTGATGAGGTCCCGCCATTGCTTTTGGTCGAATGTCCGCAGACCGTAGGTGTCGTCGAAGTGCTCCGTGCCCCGGGGACGCTCGACGGTCAGATGGCTGATCACGGTTTCGATCCGGCCGGTGGCGGTGCCCGGTTCCGGCGGCAGGTAGTTGACCAGCTGACTGACCTTGCAGCGGCCGCGCGCAGTTTGCCACAGGTCTTCTTCGTGCATGAGGTGTTCGTAGTTCGTCAGGCTCAGGCCGACCACGTAGACCGCGCCGGGTTTCAGAAGGTCGGCCATCTGGTTGAAGTGCTTCAGGAAGGACCGGTCACTTTCCAGATGCCGGATAGTGTTGACGGGATTGAAGGCAAAGTGTACCGATCCGGATTTGAGTCCGGCTTTCCCGGCAGCGGCGGAAAAGTCAGTCATATCGGCGGCAAAAAGGCCCCCCGGGGGGCCTTCCAGGCGGCTTTGCGCGTAGGTGAGTTGGCCTTCATCCAGGTCGAAACCCGCTACCCGGCGGCCGCGCCCCTGCGCCACCCGCAGGTAGCGCCCGGTGCCGCAGGCCGGTTCAAACCACAAACGTTTCTTCGCTAGTTTCCAGCGCGCGAACCGTCTTTCAATCTTCTCGAAAGACGTCACCTCGCCCGCCGTGCCCGGCGTATAGAGGATGTCGTACACCATGGGATCGGCGTACAGTCCCTGCCTGCCCATCAGCTGTAACCGATGGCCACGGCAATGACCAGGAACACGGAGGACAACGCCATCAGGATCAGGAACAACGGCAGCATGAACCGCAGCCAGGTGGTGTAGGGAATCTTGGCCAGCGCCAGCATCGCCATCAAAATGCCGCTGGTGGGGATGATGGTGTTGCTGAAACCGTCGCCGCAGGTGAAAGCCAGCACGGCGACCTGCCGGTTGATGCCCAGGATGTCCGATAAAGGCGCCATCAGCGGCATGGTGACGGCGGCCTGGCCGCTGCCCGAGGGGATGAGCAGGTTCAGCGTCGATTCGAAACCGAGCATGCCGACCACGGCCAGATAACGGGGCACCTGGGTCAACAGCGTGGCCGCGCCGTGGACGATGGTGTCCATGACCTGGGCGTCGGCCAGCACCACGCTGATGCCGCGGGCGAAACCCACGACCAGGGCGGCCACCAGCATGTCCCGCATACCTTCGATGAAGGCGTCGGTCGCTTCGTCCAGGGGCAAGCGGGCGATCAGCATGGCGGCGATGCCCATCAGGAAAAAGCCGCCGGCCATGTCCGCCATCCACCAGCCGTACCGTTGCACCGCGAACAGGATGAAGCCGAAAATAGCGCTGCAGACCAGGATGATGGCGGTGTGGTGGTTGCCGTAGACATGCTCGTCGGCGTGGCCTTCCTCAAGTTCGAAGGGATCGTCCTTCATGAGCGAATTGGCCGGATCGGCCTTGATTTTGGCGCCGTAGCGCAACAGGTACACGATGGAAATCGTGATCGCGCAGGCGAAAAACACAAGGCGCAGGGGGATGCCGCTGTTCAGAGGCAATTCGGCGATGCCCTGGGCAACGTTGACGGTGAAGGGATTTGTGGTCGAGGCGGCAAACCCGGTTTCTGCGGCGACGAATACCAGGGCCATCCCGTAGATCCGGTCGTAACCCAGCTTCTTCGACACGATCAGGAACACCGGGATCAGGGGGATGAATTCCTCGCCCATGCCCAGGGTGGAGCCGCCGGCGGCCAGGACCACCATCAAAACGGCGGTCAACAGGGGGCCCCGGTCGCCCATCTTGCGCAGCAATCGGCCGATGGCCGCGGTTATCACCCCAGTGCGTTGCAGGATTCCGAATGCGCCCCCGATGATGAAGATGAAAAAGATGATGTCGGCCGCGGCTTCCAATCCGCGGGGAATGGCGGTCAGGAATCCCTTCAACCCGATGGGCGACGCCTTGCCCTCGACCGGGTCGTCCAGCACGGCGCCCTTGAGCGAGATATGTTTGTCTATGTGCTCGAATGTACCGGGAACCAGGAGGGTCCGCTCGTGCCCGTCGATCACCTTGGTCTGCCGTTCGTAGGATCCCGAAGGGATGAACCAGGTGCAGATCGAACTGACCAGGATCACGCCGGTCAACAGAACAAAAACGTGGGGGACCTTGAAACGGGAACGGGAAACGGACACCTGGATCTCCTCGGGTTTTATCGTTCAAAAGTCGAGACGTTGGCGACCTTCATCCACTTTCGGCCGATTTTTTCGTAGGTCATGATGCCCGCGTAGGTGAAGGATCGGGTTCGGGTGCCCCCTTCGCCGTCGGGCTCGGTGCGGGTCACGGCCTGGCGGGAAATAACCCAGCCCATGGTGCCGTCGGCCGACACCTCGGCGTGGGGGACCTGAAGATCCTCGTATTTTTCATACTCGGCCCCGTCCAGGTAGCCGGTGAAAAAATCCCGGATCTCGTCGCGTGACTGCCGTGCGATTTGGCCGTCACCCACGTAGATGAATTCTTCGGGAATGGTCTTTATGAGGGCGGGGACATCATTCTCCATGTGGGCGTGTGAATCGATCAGATGGATGCGCAGCAACGCGATTTTTTCGGCCTCCACGTCCACGGCCTTGTCGCAGCCGGCAACCATGGATAGAACGCAAAAAACCGGGATCAGCACTTGGATTCGCTTCATGTAACAGCCTCCCATTGGGAGGCAACAATATCACAACACCATCATTTTCGCTGGCAGGAAATTGAAAACCCTCGAGACTTGTGTCCTCGCGGGAAGGGTCCCCGGATTGGTCCTACTTCCCCAGCACGACACTGTCGCACGAACCCGAAATAAGAATGGAGGGGGTGTTGATCACCCTCGCGCTCGAAAGCTGGGATGCTGGAGCATCCGGCTGGACGATGAGCACCTTGCGGGTACCGCCGAGAGCGTTGAGGGCATTGTTGAAGATGGAAATCGGGTCGGCTCTGGTGCCCAGCTGGCCTGTGCCCGGCCCGCTGCCGAAGTAGGTTGCCAGAGGTAGCGAGCGGATCTCGAATTCGGACATGCAGTCGGGACAGTTTTCGCTTCCACAGGTCACGGGATTGCTGAGCGTGCCGGGCCAGGTCCGTCGGTTCGCGATCCGTTGCGGGATGTCAAAACGCTGGTAGAAGATGTCCCGCAGATCGTCCGTCCAGAAGTCGTAGAGTTCGCGACCCGCGATATTCGGGTCCGGCGAGAGTCCTCCCGCAAGGGGGTTCAGGATGTTGAAAACACGTTCGAGCTCCCCTGTTTTTTCCAGGATGCGGATGGTCGCGATCTCCTCGCACCAGAGGCAGAGCCGGTCAAAATTGCGCAGGTCGACATGGCAGCTGCTGTCCACCGGATCAAGGCTGCAGGTGGAGTTGCTGTGCTTGCCGTTCATCAGGCACATGTACTCGCTGTGAAAGGCGACCGGGTCGTTCTCGCCACCGTACCAGGCGCTTCCTTCCAGTGAACTGTATGTGGGGTTGTAGCTGCCACCGGGCGCCAAGTGGCCCCAGGGCACGCCGTTGCGTGAATCAGTGAAGGAGAGGTTGGTCATGCGATATATCGATCGGGCGCTGTAGGTGGGATTCGTGCGTTGGCGACTCTGGTTCGGCGAGAGGCGGTACTCGTCCTCGAGATTGGCGAAGGAATGTCCAAACTCGTGCTGGGAGTTGACACCAAATCCGATCGCGATGCGGTCGAAGTTCGGGTCGTTGAATTCCACCACGGTATTGTGCCCGGAGGGATACCAGGGGTTCCCGCTGGGATTGCTCGTGTCCTCGGCAATGGCCAGGAAAACGATGTTCACGTTGCGCAGGGTTCCCGCGATGCTGTGTTGCACGCCGGTCGTATCGCCGAGGCCGCTGGCCAGGGGAATCTGCACGTCCAGGTTCCAGGGATACTGGGAAAAATCGAGGGAAGGACCGGTGATGTTATTGGACAGGGACTGGGAAACACCGTCCTGGAACGGGGCCTGGTCCTTCCATCCAGTTTTTTTGGTGGACCCCGATCGCGGCAATGGGTTGCCGCTCGAATCGTTGGTGCGCGTGATGATGGCCCCATAGTAGGTGTCAGGACTGGGGGCCGCGCAGCGTGTCGCCGACTTGTGCCAGACCGCGCGGACCCGGAAGCATTCCTCGAACTGGGTGAGCGGGTGGATTCCGGACCAGCCGATCATGCGGATGTACCAATTCTGGGCATCGTTCCAGAAGCGGGTGGAGTCGGCATCGGTGTAACCATCTCCCAGGATCACGACGTCGATGACCCTGTCGCTGGGTACGGGTGTGGTACCGGAACTGAGGACGTTGGGCATGTTGCGCGTGTTGGTGCCGAAGGGGTCGATGTAGCGCACCTCGCCCTCGGTGGCCGCCTGGGCGCAAATTGCCAGGCAGAGGCTCGTCAGGAGCAGGAGGGGCAGGATCCAGGCATGGCGGGTGCAGCGTGAGGTCATCTTGAATCTCGCTTGGTCAGCGCCTTTTGGGCGGCGCGGTGCTCAAATGGGTCCACAATGGGGGTTCAATATGTAGAAACGGAATTCGGACCGGAAAGCGGACACGCTATCGGTCATCAAAAAAATCAGGGCGACCATAGAGGTCGCCCTGATAACATCAAATGGGCAGGCAACAAAATGTTGACTCTAAAAACAAGCTTGCCAAATGCTCCCATCATAAACCATCAGCTTGTGGGTAGTACCGTCCATGTACATGTCGCCTTCCGAAGGGCTGGATGGAGCCGATGACCTTGGCTCCAGTCTCATCACATCGCTCACATGCAGCTTCCTGGCTGGAGTTGAAGTCCCTATTCCTACATTTCCAGTTTCTCTGTAGACGTTTCCACTTGATTCCGTCCAGGTTGTGTCATCACCATCCAGAATATCTGCTGGAATACCAGACACTTCCGTCCAGTCTATTCCGTCTTTTATCGAAGCCGGCACGGTCGGATCCGCTTCGGTGATTCCGGTTATCTGGGCGCCGTCTCCGATGAATGCTGTTGCTTTTACTGTTCCCACAACATCGAGCATCTCAGTTGGGCTTCCTGTACCAATGCCAACACCACTGGGTAATGCTGCCATCACATCAATTCCTCCTGGCCTAA
>JAUVII010000240.1 GCA_030592845.1 Candidatus Krumholzibacteriia bacterium
GCGGACCAGGAGCAGACCGAACGCATGATTGTCGCCGCGGACCGGATGCACGGCACGGGTCCCAAGGCGCCCGTGACCAGCCCCATCATCCACGTGTCTTCCCGGATGAGGGATCTCATCCAGCTTTCCGATGCCTTCGCCGATTCGGACGAACCGGTTCTGATCACCGGGGCCACCGGAACCGGCAAGGAGCTTTTCGCCCGGCGTCTGCACAAAATGAGCGGTCGCCGCGCCGGAGAGCTGGTATGCGTCAACGTTTCGGCGATACCCGAGTCCATTTTCGCACGGGAATTCTTCGGACACACCAGAGGCTCGTTCAGCGGGGCTGATCGTGACGGCATCGGCCTGGCGGCCAAGGCCGACGGCGGCACCCTGTTCCTGGATGAGATCGGCGACCTTCCGCTGGAATTGCAGCCCCAGCTTCTGCGGCTGCTGCAGGACGGCACCTACCAGGCCATCGGAGATCCATCCCAGCGGCGGGCCAACATCCGGTTGATCGCCGCGACCAACGCGGATCTGCAGAAACTGGTCGCCGAGGGAAGATTCCGCGCCGACCTGTACTACCGCCTGAAGATCCTGGAGTTGAAGCTGCCTCCGGTCACTGAAAGGACCGAGGACATTTTGCCCCTGCTGCGTCATTTCCTGATGGTTGCGTCGGGGCAGCCGGTCGAGCTGCGCGAATTCTTCAACCAGGAAAGCCTGGACCGGATGCTGCGGTACGACTGGCCGGGCAACGTGCGGGAGATCGCCATGGTTGCCCGACAGGCCAGGATCCAAAAGGAGTCCCGGGGCGAGGTGCGGGTCGAACTCGGATCGTCCGAGGGAAACGTCTGGTACATCCAGGGTCCCGGCGGCGTCCCGGGGAAAGCCGACCCCGCGCCGATGCGGCTGCGGGTCGTGCCGGGTGGCGGATCCAGTCGGCGCGCGGACGTGGAGACGGGGCGGTCCCGGATCCTGTTGGCCCTGGTTGAGACCGACGGCAACCGCGCCGAGGCGGCCCGGCGGTTGGGCGTCAGCCGCAGTACCCTGTACCGGCAGATGGAAAAACTCGGCATCGTAGGCAAGATGGAGAACAATCTGACCACCAATTGAGCGGTCAACCTTGTCCGGCTGCCCGGTGGCTACCTCCGGGCAGCTGCTCTTTTGGTTGTGCCGTAGAGAATGTTGCTGCGTTTCCCTGTGACAATCGTAACTGCCTTACCGGAGCAAACTCTCAAGCTGCGTATTTCAACGTATGCCTCCGGTTGTGAGATAGAGCCCGTGTCGCAACCAACCGACCGTAGTACTGGTACCAGCTATCCGGTAACTCAGTATGTCCAATGAATATGCGGCTTGACAGAACATCTTCGGCCGTCAATTTCCTGTCCAACATCCCCCGCTCCATCGCTGGCGTCGGACTCCTGCGGTCCTTCTGACGGCGACCGTTCATGTAATTTCTCCACACAGCGAATATCGCCAACCGGTCGGTGCTGGACTGACGACGTTTTGACCAAGCCAAGGTCTCACGGGTGTGGTTAGCGTTGCTGTGACGGAAAAACCGGTCGAACAAGTTAACTTCCCACAAGGAGTTGTCCTTGTCCCGGTGGCGCTTGCCCGGGGTCACCAAATGTTCAATATGGTCTCCTAAGCACCGGATCGGCTTGCGGTATTGAGGGTGATCGTCGGTATACACCTTGACCCGATGGTGTCTATCGATGACTACGGAAAGTAGCTCCGTTACTGCATTTTCGATCGCCTTCGGATCCGGACGACCATGCTTCTGCTCCAGCAGTTGTCGGCATCGTTTCTGGGCGTCGGTCATGCGGCCTTTACGACGTAACTCGCTGTCGTTAAAGAAGAGAATGAAATCTGTTGCTTTCTCAACGGCGACGTTGTGATGGAAGGGAAAGTACTGACTGAGCTCAAAGACCTCGATACCGTCGAAAACGATTTCCTTGGCTGGAGGAGCTCCAACCAACATCTGGGCCAGGAACAGCAGGCAATGGCGTCCGAGGCGTTCAATCTTCTTGTTGACTGTTACTGGATCAACTCCCAACTGCCTGGCTATCTGCCGGTTACACATCCCGTTGGCGACCATGGTGAGGATCTTGGAGTCTAGGTGGGGTTGTTTCTGCCAGTAGGTTGTCGAGAAGGTTTGGGTTGAGAAAGTGCGCTTGCAGGACAAACAACGGTAGCGCTGTATCCTGCGGTTGTCGCTTTGCCGGAAGTAGGAACCGACTTTCTTGTAGTGCCACCGGTCCTGTAAAGGGTGGTGGTGCTTGCATTTCCCGTTCGGACAGAACGGCGGCTGCCAGCCTTTTGGGGTTTTTTTGAGGTAGAGCATGAACGGGTTATCGCACAAGCCGGGCCGGCAACATTCTCTACGGCACAACCGTCCTTTTTGGGGCGCGATTGTCCTACTGGGGCCACACCGGAAGCCGGAAACCGGCTTCCGGTTGTTTGATCAATATCTCAGAAAAACACGGTAAATAACTGTCATTTATGAAAATAGTGAATTGTTCTCCGTTTTGTCCATATCCGGCATTCTCCCTGCAATATCCCCCATGGATTGAGAGTCCAGGCAGGCCCCCTTTCCACCCGGCTTAATTCAACCGGAGGAGGAAGCTCATGAGACGCCTGACGAACGGAACCGCAACCTTCGTGCTCCTTATGCTGGTGGGAACAACAACCCTGGTGTCCCAAGTCGAAGCCAAAATGGTCCTTAGACCCGGTGGGACACGATATCAGCGCGGGCCGTCCAGTCATGAGTTTCTACTGGAAGGGGGCCTGGCTGAACCCATGGGTGATCAGAAGGATGAACTCTACCTGGTCAGCGACGATCCCATGGCCAACAATCTGGGCCTGGGGCAGGGCACGGGATATGAACTCGGCTTCCGCTTCCGGCAGTACCTGGGCGAATATTTCGCCGTTTCACCGGCCTTCCATTACATCAGGCTCGGTTCCGCCACCGGGGTCATGGATTACCAGAGCAGCCAGAACCTCGCCTATTCGGTTCGGGCATCGACCTACAAATACAGTCTGGATTTTCAGGCCTTCATGGGCGGGCCCAGGTCGTCCTTCCGGCCGTTTTTGACCGGCGGCATCGCCCTTGCCCACAACGTCTACAGGGATGAGCTCCAGTACAACGGAGTCTACAAGACCAGCGTGAACGCTCCGGCCTTCAGCGGGGGGCTCGGCTTCAAGATGAAGAACATCGAACTGGTCGGCGAGTATACCTACAATCGTTTCGATTCCTCGAATCTTCCGCCCAACGAGGGACAACTGAGCTACAACTGGGACATCCTGGTCGTCAGGGTCGGGTTTTCTTTCGGCCGTTGACAGTTGTGGTGGACTCCTTTAATTTGGACAAGAATATCTAATTACTTCCGCCTGACAGGGTGGGATTTGGTTTGACCGAAAGAGATCTTCATTGTTTTCCCTGACCATCGAATATGCCATGCGCGCAATGTTGGCCCTGGCTTCGGGCGACGGACGGCCCATAACCACCCGCCAGATCGCCCAAACCATGAAGGTTCCCCAGAGCTATCTGTCCAAGGTTCTCCAATCCCTGGTGCGGGCGAGGTTGGTACATTCCACACGGGGCCTGAAGGGTGGGTTCGTCCTGGCGCGGCAGCCGGAGGATCTGAACATGATGGATATCCTGAACGCGGTCCATCCCTACAAGAGGATTGAAACCTGTCCCCTGGATCTGGAAGGACACGGTTCCGAGCTCTGTCCTTTGCATCGGCGGCTCGACCAGGCCATGGCCATGGTCCAGGAAGCGTTCGAGGGGACCACCCTGGCCGAGATCCTGTCCGAAGAAAATCCCTGCCCGACCCTGCAGACGCAGCTGGCGAAGTTGAGACCCCAGGAATCCGAACAATAGAGCTCATCTCATCCTGATGGGTCAGCCCGCGGCGGCCCGGACACCCCGGATAACCGCGGTGAGTCCGGCGGCGACGTCCTTGTCGCTGGTCATGCGGCCCACCGAGATGCGGATGGTTCCCAGGGCGAATCTTTCCGGTACGCCCATGGCCGCCAAAACGGGGGAGATGGTTACCCCTCCGTCTCCGTGACAGGCGGCTCCGGCGGACACGGCGACCTCGGGCATGTGGTTGATGATGGCTGCGGCGGTGAGATCCGGAAAGCTGATGCTCAGGGTGTTGGGCAGGCGCAATTGGGGATGACCGTTGACCCTTGCAGCGGGGAACGCCTCCGACAATCCCGCCTGCAGTCGGTCCCGCAGGCCGGCCAGGCGTGCTGTTTCATCGCCGAGATCGGCGGCGGCCAGTTCGCAGGCTACCCCCAGTCCCACGATCTCCAGGATGTTTTCCGTTCCGGGCCGACGGCCTTCCTCGTGGCCCGCGCCGAACATGAGATTGGGCAATTCCACGCCGGAACGCAGGCAGAGCAGGCCCACCCCCTTGGGCGCGTAAAGCTTGTGGCCCGCCACGGAGATCATGTCCACGCCCAGATCTTCTAGGGTCACCGGAATCTTGCCGGCGGACTGGGCGCAGTCCGAATGACTGA
>JAUVII010000116.1 GCA_030592845.1 Candidatus Krumholzibacteriia bacterium
GGAACGGAACGGTGGACCGCGGGATCCCCAAACTTCAGCAGATCCCCTGCGGCCAGTGCCTCTCGCGGTTCACGCCACCAGCTGGTTTCTATCACCCTGGTTATGACGGGCTGCCGGGTGGCAACCGCCAGGGAGAGATGCAGGCGGGGAGGCAGCAAACGCGGGGTGTCGGAAAATTCGTCTTCCACTGTCCGGGGCAAGGCCCATTTCAGATCATCATCGGCAAGGGACTGCCAGTCGGACGGTTGGGTCAGGACGGGAAAATCGATCCGCACCACCGACTGGTCGGCGCTGGAAGAAAGGAGGCGAACCCGGGGCGCCCCCATCTCGGCGTTGGACAGGACGGGACCCGCGGCCCGCGCCGTGTCAGGAGACACCAGACCCAGAACCGCAAAACAACCGACAAAAATAGCCACCTGCCAAACCAGTGTCCTGGGACCCAGCGCGCGCCCATGCGGCAAAAGGCCGGTGTGCGTGGGAAACAGGAATTTATCCCGCCCCATGCGCCCCAGCTTTTGGAACAGGTTTTCCAGGTCGGGGATCATTCCAAAAATCCCTCCGATGATGGCGGGCCAGCTGGAGAACGGCATCAACAACAGCAAAACGAGAGCAAGAATGCCCCCACCCAATTCCAGCCGCCAGTCGGGGTGGTCGTAATGAGGAATGACATCCAGCACGGCATGGGAAGCCAGACCCGCGGACGCGCCCAGATAGACGTTGCCCGTCACACCGCCCGCAAGGGCGCCCGCGGCAAAATGGGTGAACAGGCACATGGACGCCTACTCCTTGTCCTGGCCGGAAGCGGGAACTTTTTCCGCCTCATCGGGAAGCATGATGGGGATGTTCCCATCCACCCGATACCGGACGGAGCAGGCCCGGCAATAGAGCCAGGAATGCTCGTCGTCGGGTTCCACGGAACCGCGGCAAACGGGACAGGCCAGAATCTCAAGCAGCTTCGGATCGAGCATCGATCGCCTCCTGGGGAGATGACAGCAGACAACACTTACCAGCGCATTCTAATACGTCCGGGAAAGGATGCAAACAAGCTATTGCCTGATGACAAGACTTGATGACAAACTGAAGGGCAAAAAGATACCGGACCCATCGCCAGGCTTGACCGGGTCGGCTGAGGTGAGAATACGAATTTTCGAAGAAGTTGGCATCAGGATAGTACAACATTTCCACCACCGAGTCAACCCCTGGGGCACCAGGACCGGGACTCAACTCTTGCCGGATTCCTCAAATACGCCGATATCCAGGAATTTCTGGAGCCTTTGATCGAGCAGATCCTGCGTGGGAATAACCTCGAGTTCGGCCAGGGTGTCCTGGATGACCCGCTTGATCTCCATGCTCATGCCCTCGTGCTCGCGGTGGGCGCCCCCAATGGGTTCGTCGATGATGAGATCGATGACTTCCAGCCTCATGGCGTCCTTGGCGGTCAGCTTCATGTTCTTGGCCGCTTCCTTGCTTTTGGCTCCGTCGCGCCAAAGGATCGCGGCACACCCTTCGGGGCTGATAACGGAATAGATGGAATTTTCCAGCATGAAGATGCGGTCGCCGACTCCCAGGGCCAACGCTCCGCCGCTGCCCCCTTCCCCGGTGACGATGCAGATGATGGGCACGGGCATATCCGCCATTTCGCGCAGATTGCGGGCGATGGCTTCGGCCTGGCCCCGTTCCTCGGCCCCAACGCCAGGATAGGCGCCCGGCGTGTCGATGAAGGTCACGATGGGCCGATCGAAACGCACGGCCATTTCCATCAGGCGGAGGGCTTTGCGATAACCCTCGGGATGGGCCATACCGAAGTTCCGCCGGATATTGCTTTTGGTGTCCCGGCCCTTCTGATGTCCGAGAATCATGATCTTCCGGTCGCCGAGAGTGGCCATGCCCGCGACAATAGCCTCATCATCCCGGAACATCCGGTCCCCGTGGAGTTCCACGAAATCGTCGAAGACGTAATGGATATAGTCGTTGGTCGTGGGCCGCCGCGGATGACGGGCCAGCTGCACACGCTGCCACGGCTCGAGTTTGGCGAAGATTTCCTTGCCCATTTTGCTGGCCTTGGCCCGCAGGCGCTCCACATCCTCGGCCACGTCAACGCCGCGGACCGACGCGGAATCCTCCAGGGTCTGGATACGTTCTTCCAGTTCCACAATGGGCAATTCGAAATCCAGCCAGAGTCCTTTTTTCTTCCAGTCCATCAGGGTGCCTTTCAACGGTCAGCGGGCCTTTGGGGATGTGGGATTTAGGCACTTCGACCCGCCGGTGTCAAGATTTATGGACCCGGGCAGGCCATCATCCATGGTCATAGACATTTATGCCTTTGACGTTCACGAATTCCTTAAGCCCGTAATGTGACAATTCACGCCCCAATCCGCTGTTCTTGACGCCCCCGAAGGGCATGCGCGGATCCGATTTGGTGATGCTGTTGACGAACAGCGTTCCGGAGTCCACTTCCCGGGCCACTTTTTCACCCCGGTCCAGGTCCCTTGTCCACACGCTGCCGCCCAGTCCAAATTCGCTGGCGTTGGCCAACACGATGGCTTCGGCCTCGTCCTTGACGATGATGATCGGGGCGATGGGACCGAACACCTCTTCGTCCACCAGCCGCATTCCGGGCCGGGTATCGGTCACCACGGTGGGCGGATAGAAACAGCCGGGGCCGGGAATTTTTTCGCCCCCACACAATATCCGCGCGCCAAGGCCCACGGACTGGGCCAGCTGTTCCTCCAGTTCGGCGACGGCCGCCGGGTTCACCAAAGAGCCCACCTGCGTGGACTCGTCACGAGGATCGCCCACCTTCAGCCCGGTCATCAGTTCGGTGAAGCGCGCGGCAAAAGTCTCCGCGATTTCCTCGACGACGATAAAACGCTTCGAGGCGATGCAGCTTTGCCCGGCGGTGAGCATGCGGCCGGTGACCGCCCCCCGGGCCGTGAAATCGATATCGGCATCTTCGAGCACGATGAACGGATCGCTGCCCCCCAGTTCGAGCACGACCTTTTTCAGGTTCCGGCCCGCCTCGGCCCCGATGTGACGACCCACCTGGGTACTTCCGGTCAGCGAAACACCCTGGACGATGTCGGAACCGATGAGGGCCGAAACGGTTGCGTAGTCGGGCACGATGGTCCGGAAAACATCGGGAGGAAAACCGGCCTGAACAAAGGCGTCTTCGATGGCAAAGGCGCAGCCGGTGACGTTGCTGGCATGCTTGAGCAGACTGGTATTGCCCGCCATCAAACCCGGTACCGCGAAACGGAGCGCCTGCCAGAAGGGATAGTTCCAGGGCATGATGGAAAATATCACACCTAATGGTTGAAAAATGACCGTGTGCCTGCGGCCGTCGACCTCAACTTTTTCGTCCGCCAGCCAGGCGGCCGCGTTGGCTGCGTAGACCTCGGTCATCCAGGCGCACTTTTCGATTTCGGCCCGCGCCTCGGTGATGGGCTTGCCCATTTCCGTGGTGATCAGGACGGCCCAATCCTCCAGGTTGTCCCGCAGCACGGCGGCCAGTTGTTCGAAATGGGGTGCGCGTTCGGCGACCGTGAGAAGGCGCCATTTTCGATAGGCTGACCCGGTGAGACGCGCGATCTCCCACACTTCTTCGGAAGCCATGGTCGGCCAGGTCTTAATTGTTTCCCCAGTGGCGGGATTGATCGTCTTGAATTCCATTTCAACTCCTTGGCGGGCGTTGCACCTAACCCCGGCCCATGAAGCGTTTTTTTCGTTCGACCGGAGCCGGCAAGACGGTTCTGAGACGAAGTTTTTCGGCCCCGGGCACCTGCCGCAACCGCCGCAGGCTGTCAAGGGTCAGGGCGATGTTCCGGTCCCCCGATTTCAGAAGCCAGGATTTCCCGTCCCGTTCCACGGAAATGACCAGGGGCACCGGCCGGGCCAAGGTAGGCTCCGGAGCCATTTCCGGATCCATGGAAGCGAGGGAATCCTCGGCGGATTCATCACCTTCGGTTTGGTTGTTAACCGGCGCTGCCGATCCGTTGACCGGGATTTCCTCTTCCAGGCACAATGGCCGCATCTCGGTCGGCTCCCCGAATTCCTCGAACAGGCCGGCCAACCCCTCCATGCCGGAACGTCCGGCGCGGTCCAGGTCGATTTCCAGAAAAATATCCCGCACCCACGTTCCCAGGATTTCGTCGATCCGCGTCATCCGGTCCACGACGATTTCCCTGCTGCCATCGCTGCGCACCTGGACGCGGCCGCCGATCACCAGAATCGAATCACTTTCCACCAGGTCCTTGGCCTCTTCGTAAAGCCGGTTATAGACCGTCAGGCTGATCACGCCACTGGTGTCTTCAAAGTTCGCCCGGGCGTATACTCGTTTATGGCGGTCGCGATGTTTCGTGTGGGCGGTAATCACTCCCACCAGATCGACCCAGGTGCCCTCGCTCCGCTGATGGGCGCCGGCCGCGGTTCCCACCGGCAGGCTGTCGATGAGTTCGCCGTATTCCTGGAAGGGGTGTCCGGACAGGAAAAATCCAACCGCCCGCCGCTCTTTGCTCAGCTTGACCAACGGATCGAATGGATCGCAATCCTGCATGACGGGCTTGAGAACATCGGCCACGGCGGTGCCGCCGAACAGGGAGGCTTGCCCACCGGCCCGGTCGCGGGCGGCCTGCTGCCCGAACGCCAGGGCACGATCCAGGTTGGCCGACATCTGGCGGCGATGGCCCGGCAACCTGTCCATCGCCCCGGCGTTGATCAGACCTTCCATCACCTTGCGGTTGACCTTTTGCAGATCCACGTTTTCGCACAGATCGAACAGATCGGTGAAATCCCGGTCGAGTTCGTCCCGGCAGGCGGCGATCACGTCGATGGCCGCCGAGCCGACCCCCTTGACCGCCCCCATGCCAAACACGATTTCGCCTTCGCGGACGCCGAATTCGCTGCGCGGCCGGTTGATGTCCGGCGGACAAATGCCCAGCCCCAGGGCTTTCACCTCGTCGATGAGCTGGGTGATGCGTTCGGATTTGCGCATCTCGGTGCTCATGGTCGCGGCCATGAACTCGGCCGGATGGTGGGCTTTCAGCCAGGCGGTCTGGATGGAGAGCAAGGCGTACGCCGCACTGTGGCTCTTGTTGAATCCGTACTGCGCGAAAAACTCCATCTCCTCGTAGATTTCCTGGGCCGTGCGCAGGTTGAAACCCCCGGCCTTGGCACCGTCGAGGAACTGGACCTTCAGTTCGGCCATCATGTCGAGCTTCTTCTTGCCCATGGCCTTGCGCAGCGTGTCGGCCTGGCCCATCGTGAATCCACCCATGGCCGAAGCGATCTGCATCACCTGTTCCTGATACAGAATGACCCCGTAGGTGTCCTTCAAAATTGGTTCGAGAGAGGGATCCTTGTACTCCACTTTTTGCCGGCCATGCTTCCTTTCGACATAGACCTTGTCCATGTCGGCGCCCAGCGGTCCCGGTCTGTAAAGCGCGCAGATGGCGGTGATGTCGTTGTAGGCGGTGGGCGCCATCTTGCGCACCAGCTCCTGCATCCCGCTGCTTTCCAACTGGAAGATTCCGACGGTGCGTCCGGCCTGCAGCAGTTTGTAGGTGGCCTCGTCGTCGGTGGGAATCTCTTCGGCCTTCATGAGGGTGCCGGTGGTTTCGGCGATCAGTTTGAGCGCCTTGTCGATCACCGTCAGGGTGCGCAGGCCCAGGAAATCCATCTTCAGCAGGCCCAGCGCCTCGCTCATGTTCATGTCGAACTGGACGGTGATGTCGCCCTTGGTGCTCTTGTAAAGGGGCGCGTGTTCGATGAGGGGCGAAGGAGTGATCAGCACACCCGCCGCGTGGATGCCCGTATTGCGGTTGAAACCCTCCAGGACCAGGGCGTTGCGCATCAGCATGGCGTGTTCTTCGGACTCGCCCGCCACATCCTTCAGCCCCGGCGCGGTATCGATGGCCTTTTGCAGGGTGATGCCGATTTCCTCGGGTATCATCTTGCTGATGCGATCACTTTCGGGATAACTGAAGTCCAGGACGCGGGCCACGTCCTTGATCACCGCCCGCGCGGCCATGGTCCCGAAGGTGATGATCTGCGAAACGTTCTCGCGGCCGTATTTATTGGCCACGTAATCGATGATGTCGCCGCGCCTTTCGTAGCAGAAATCCACGTCGATATCCGGCATTGAAATACGCTCTGGGTTCAAAAAACGCTCGAACAGCAGCTGGTGTTTGATGGGATCGATATCGGTGATCCTCATGCAATAACAAACCAGGCTCCCGGCCGCGCTGCCGCGCCCGGGACCCACCGGAATGTTCATGCGGCGCGCCGCGTCGATGAAGTCCCACACGATCAGGAAATAGCCGGCGTACCCCGTCTGCTTGATGACCCCCAGCTCATAGGCCAATCGCTCTTCCAACTCCGGTGTCAGCTGCTCGTACCGTGTTTTGAGACCTTCGCGCGCCAGGTGTTCGACATACTGGTCGGGGTTGGAAAAACCATCCGGCAAGGGGAACTTCGGCAGCAGCAGATTGCCCAGCTCCATCTTGAAGTCCACCATGTCGGCCACACGCAGGGTGTTCTCCACGGCTTCGGGCCAGTCCTGGAACAGGGCCAGCATTTCCTCGGTGGACTTGAAGTAGATTTCGGGCGTATTGCTGCGCCACCGACTGGGATCATTCAGCGTCTTACCCGTCTGCAGGGCCATCAGGATGTCGTGGGCCTCGTGATGGTCGCGGTCCAGGAAGTGGCAGTCGTTGGTGGCGATGATGGGACAGCCGGTTTCCTTGGCCACCTCGGGCATGAGCTGCCGGATGCGCGCCTCTTCCTCGATGCCGTGATTCTGGATTTCCAGGAAGTAGTTGTCCTTGCCCAGTATGTCCCGGTAGGCGGCAGCCGCCTCGATGGCCGCTTTTACATTGCCCGTTCTCAGATGGAAGTTGGGTTCGCCGCTCATGCAGGCCGAAAGACCGATGATGCCTTCGCTGTGTTCGCTTAGCAGTTCACGATCGATGCGCGGCCGGTAATAAAAACCCTCGAGGTAACCCTGGCTCGAAAGTTTCACCAGGTTCTTGTAGCCCACGGCGTTTTTCGCCAGCAGGATCATGTGGTAGCTCTTGTTGCGCTTGTCGCTGGTGCGGTTGTGGCGGTCGCCGGTGATATAGGCTTCGGTGCCGATGATCGGCTTGATGCCTTCCTTCTCACAGGCCTTGTAGAATTCCACGGCCCCGAACATGTTGCCGTGATCAGTCAGCGCCAGGGCCGGCTGCCCCAGATCCGCCGCGCGTTTGGCCATGACCCCCGTCTTCATGGCCCCGTCCAGAAGCGAATAGTCGGAATGGTTGTGCAGATGGACGAAGTTGTTCGGTGGTGCGTGCGCTGCCATGGGTGGATGTTTCGTTTCTTTGGTTTGTTATGGCTCAAACCGGGCCGGGCCGGGCGAACATTCAGGTCCGGACAGGATAACCCGGATCAGGGGCAAGCTCAACCTGTTTGGTGAAAAAGGTGAATTGGCCGGGGATTGGGCTGGGTTTGAGGATAAGTCAGGAAATCCGAGGTTGACCTCGGATTTTCGGATCAAATGGCAAATGGGGTCAGCGGAACATGGCCTTGATACTTCCAGGCTTTCCTCTTTTGTCGGAACTTGCCCGTTGGGCATTGGCAGCAATTCAATTATTGCACAGGATCCCTGCCTTTTAGCTTCAAATCAGCCTCGTCTGCATGAAGCCGGAGATGGCACCTTGAACATAGCGTCACCAGGTTCTCCAACTCCGTTCGTCCCCCTTGCGAAACCGGGACACGGTGGTGAATCTGAAGGAACCTTGTATGCAGGCATCCGGGATATTGGCAACGATTGTGATCCCTGGCCAAAACCTGCCGCCTGAGCCTAGGTGGGATGACTGATCGGCGGCGGCCGTCCTCGCTCTGAATGGTGGCATCGCATCTGGCCCCTTCCAGCAGGGGTTTCTCCACTTTGAACGTTCCGCGGGAATTGTTGAGTGCGGCGTTGCCGCACACGGGGCACTCGTGGATAATGATCAGGTGCTCTGGGCCAGTGAGTCCGTTACCAACGGATTCCTCATTCAAACAAGCCATTCCCTCCAGCAACAAAACCTCCTTTGACCGGCCGCCACCGCGGCCGATCATCGCCTCCCAGCGGGAGTATTCTTCCGGCGTGAATACAAAAGTGACATGACATTTTTCGGAGGCGGGTTTTGGGACAATATCTGAAGGCGGGTTCCTGCGGGGTTTCCTGATAGCCGGTTTGGGAATGGGATCCAGTTTCGGTGGTGGAAGGATCAAGGCAGTAGCTGGATTTTCCTTTGGCTTCCCCACATGAAGACCCAACTCACGAACACTCATGGATTGGGCCAGACCGATCAATTCCATTTCGTTGTCGGGAGTGGCATTTTGAGCGATTTTTTCCGCCTTGGTCCAGGACAGGAGGCCGTTGGCCATTGCCCTCTTCAATTCCGGCAATTCCTGCAGGCGGCGACCGATTTTCAAGAAGGCGCGCGTCTGGCCTTCAGTGAAACCAGCAACCCCTTCCCCGTATTCATAGATAGATTTGTACCCCAGCATACGGTGAATGTTCTTGTCGCTGATTACAGTCAGATAGTGAATAGAGCGGACCAGGTCGCGTTTTAACGCGACCACTGACGTCTTGAAATTGTTGTGCAGCGCAAGAGCTGCCGGTGTGGCCGTGGGCGACAATTTCGGTTCCCGTTTGGCGGGAAGCAGTGAACCGGCGTTGTCGTGGCGGCTACCTGATTGATTAGCCATACCTCACCCAACTTGAACTTTAATCAGGAAATCCGAGGTCAACCTCGGATTTCTCTCCAAATAATCAAATTCCATAATTGGGATTATGCAGGAATGAAGCCGAAAGGCTTCTACTCCTGGCAGTCGATCACTACCTCGGTCTCGGCTTCGTTTTCGGCCTCATCTAAAGCCTTCAAATGAAGGATATGGCGACCGGTCACCAAATCGTCCGGCAGTTCCACCAGAACACGGTCCCGGGGTAGATCGGGCTCAACGATGATCGGCTGGCCATCCAGGGTGGCGATAATGGACTCCGGGGCGATGCCCGATCCCAGGTCGAGCAGATCCACAGGAAAGATTTCCCAGCGGGGAAGGGTCACCCCGTGGGATTGGCCACGGGGGTCGGAAGCAACGGCAATCACCGTATCTGCCGGAAAAACCAGGGGTGCGGCCCCATCGCGAAATACTGCGTACAAACCGGGAGTGGACAGGGGGAATCGGGGGAAAGAACCGTGTTTTTTCGCTTCCAGGACCTGCCCTCCGGGTTTCCACTTACCCTTGCTCCACCGATAGACACCGACCGAAGGATCCTTTTCAGGGGGCAAGGTGTCGCACACCGCGGTCACGGGACCCGTCAGTTCAACGGCAACCGCGGCATCGATAGGCCAATCAGCGGCCAAATAACGGGCTGCCGGGCCGACAAGCTGCAAACCCTGGGTTCGGGCGCGCTCCCTCTGGTCCTCACCCAATTCCACCGCCACTATGGCCAGAGTGGTCGGAGCAAGGACCGGATCTCCCATCCCCACCTCGAGGCGGCGCACAATCAAGCCTTCAGGATTAACCTCAACCAACGGCTGTAGGTGACTGCCGGACAAGGAGTCAATCACTACACTGACAGGGTCTTCGAGCCAGGCCCCGTCAGATGGTGGCTGTGGATCATCAAGGTCGGCCACCAACAGGGGGATCAGGACCGAGGTCACGTTGCCGGCGAAGTCGGAGGCTGATATTTCCAGTTGATGCGCACCTGGCGGGAGTCCCTCTCCCCTGGCCCCCAGATACCAGCCTTTGCCCTGGCGCCCGGTCAGGGAATTCCCGCTTCTCCGATGCAGCCACCGGTCCCGGATCCCCGGCACCTCGAGCCACTCCAGGCGCTGCAGGCTGTTCTCGGAAAAATCATAACGGTCATTGCGGCAACTGTAGACCAGCTCGCCGTCCAGCTTCACCTCGATCAGCCAAGGCTCCAGCTTGTGGGCGCGGACATCACTTGCATCGATGATCTTGGCGGCAAAGGCCACGGGGCCCGCAATCTGCAACGGAGGCTGAGTCCCCGACAAGCCCACTGCCGACTTCAACACCCGTGCCGCAGGACCGCCATCCAACCTGCTCCGGGAATCAGCCGGCACCGCCCGCACTGCATGAATGACCGAAGCAAAGGTGTCAGGCACGGCAAATCCCATGGCCAGCGGATTGACCGGCCCGTTGCCGGCATCCCGCACCTCGAAGTGAAGGTGCGGCCCGCCGGTGCCGCTCTCTCCCGTCAGCCCCAATACGTCGCCGCGCTTCACGGTCATCCTGCCCGGCGCGAACTGCAACCGGGTCCGATAGACGCCGTTCTTTGTCTGCGCAGCGCGCACCCTGGTCCGGATGGGATCGTTGAAACGTGACAAATGTGCGTAGACATAGGTGCGTCCCGACGCGCCCAGCAAATAGATCGCCCGCCCGTAGGCAAAGGGCGTGGCCCGGACCCGCACGATGGACCCATCCTCCACCGCTCGCACGGCGAATCCCGACTTCGACTGGGTCTTGAGATCCAGCC